>NZ_JBHXVG010000004.1:45579-400383 GCF_042672405.1 Streptomyces sp. NPDC127197
CGCCGGGCGCGCGCTCGTGGCCGGTGTCGGGTATGCAAACACGGCCGGGGCCGTGTCGGACGCCCCCGCCCTGGGTTGATCCGCCGGGGTGGTGTGGGGGGCACCGGGTTGGCTTGGGGGGGGGCGCCGGGGCGGGGCCCACGCCGTATGTCTGCGGCTTCCACCAAGGCACGCAAATCGGAGGAACCGGCGGTGCACGTCCAGGAGTGGCTCGAGACCGTACCCGCGGTCAGCATCTACGCGCTGGTGGGGCTGGTCATCGGCCTGGAGAGCCTGGGCATCCCGCTGCCGGGCGAGATCATCCTGGTCTCCTCCGCGCTGCTCGCCTCCCAGCACGGCGACATCGACCCCGTCATCCTCGGCGCGTGCGCCAGCGCCGGCGCGATCATCGGCGACTCCATCGGCTACGCCATCGGTCGCAAGGGCGGACGGCCGTTGCTCGCCTGGCTCGGCGGGAAGTTCCCGCGGCACTTCAGCGAAGCGCACATCGCGACCGCCGAGCGGTCCTTCGAGAAGTGGGGCATGTGGGCCGTCTTCTTCGGCCGCTTCGTCGCCCTGCTGCGGATCTTCGCCGGGCCGCTCGCGGGCGTGCTGCGGATGCCGTACTGGAAGTTCCTGATCGCCAACGTCTTCGGCGGCATCCTCTGGGCCGGCGGCACCACCGCGGTCATCTACTACGTCGGCGTCGTCGCCGAGGCATGGCTGAAGCGGTTCTCGTGGGTGGGACTGGTGCTGGCGGTGCTGATCGGCCTCACGTCGATGCTGGTGCTCAAGCACAAGGCGAAGAAGGTGCAGGTCGCGCAGCCGGAGTCGGGTGCGGAGCCGGTTCCGGTCGGCGACAGCGCCCCCTGAGGGGCGCCATGCGGCTGCGCCGCGCGGACGCGACCGGCCACCCACGGCCCGCGCCCTGCCTCACTACTCGTGCACCTCGCGGTGGGCCTTGGCCAACTCCGCGTACATCGTCCCGTTGAGCGTGACCCCCTCCCGCTCCTCGGCACTGAGCGTCCGCCGAACCTTCGCGGGTACCCCGGCGACGAGCGACCCCGGCGGCACCTGCATCCCCTGCGGCACCAGCGCCTGCGCGGCGACCAGCGAACCGGCACCGATCACCGCCCCGTTGAGCACGGTCGCCCCCATTCCGATCAGACAGTCGTCCTCGACCGTCGCACCGTGCACCACGGCGTTGTGCCCGATCGACACCCGCTCCCCGACACTGACCGGGAATCCCGGATCCGCATGGAGGGTGCAGTTGTCCTGGACGTTGCTGCTCGCGCCGACGGAGATCCGCTCGACGTCGCCGCGCAGTACGGCCCCGTACCAGACACTCGCCCCCGCCCTCAGCGTCACGTCTCCGATCACCGAAGCCGTGGGCGCCAGGAACGCCTCCGGATCGACCTTCGGCTCCTTGCCGCCGATGCCCGTGACCAACGCCCGCTGTGCCATCTCCGCCTCCTCGTCGTGAACAACACGCACGGTACGCCACCCGGTGGGGCGAAGATCACAGCCCTACCGCCCCTTGAGGGCAGCCGACGCTGAGTACCGTGAGCGGGTGCCGAAGAGCAAGAACACGTTCTCATCCTGGCGGCGCCGCCTGGCGCAGCGGGCCGTCCACGCCGGCTGGGCCTGGTTGCAGCGCACGGGCTCGGTCACGGCCGAGCACCCGGGGCGGTTCCGCTTCGGCGCGATGGGAACCGGTACCAGGCTCGCCTTCCCCCTGGGCACGGTCTTCGGCGAACCCTGGATCCACCTCGGCGCCCACTGCATCGTCGGCGAACAGGTCACCCTGACCGCCGGTCTGATGCCCGACCTGGACCTCGGCCCCGAGCCGATCCTGCGCATAGGCGACGGTGTCGTCCTCGGCCGGGGCAGCCACGTCATCGCCGACACGACGGTCACCATCGGCAGCGACTGCTACTTCGGGCCGTACGTCTACGTCACGTCCACCAACCACTCGTACGACGATCCGCACCAGCCCATCGGCAAGCAGTGGCCGAGGATGGAGCCGGTCGAGATCGGGCCGGGCTGCTGGATCGGCACCGGCGCCGTGATCCTGCCGGGCGCGCGGATCGGGCGGAACGTGGTGGTGGCCGCGGGGGCGGTGGTACGCGGTGTGGTACCCGACCATGCGGTGGTGGCGGGGGCGCCTGCCCGTGTCGTACGGCGCTGGACACCCTCGGACGGCTGGCAGCCGCCGCTCAGGACCCCGGCGCCGGTGCCGATACCCGACGGGGTCACCTCCGATCAGCTGCTGGCGCTTGCCTGCCTCGACGAGGAGACGGCGGCGAAGCTCGCCGAGCTGGACCTCGAGTCCTGAGGGGCCGGCTGCGCCTCTTCCGCTGGCGGCGCAGTAGGTTCGGCGCACGAACGAGGTGGGGTGCACTGACCCGCAGTTCAGTAGAATGAACCCAATCATCCAGGTTATTGGACGGAATGTGTCGGACCTCGATCTGCTGACCCAGTCCCTGGCGCGCAACGTCAGGCGTTGGCGCACCGAGCGTGGCTTCACCCTGGACACGCTGGCCGCCCGCGCCGGGGTCAGCCGCGGCATGCTCATCCAGATCGAGCAGGCCCGGACCAACCCCAGCCTCGGTACGGTCGTCAAGATCGGCGACGCGCTCGGGGTCAGCGTCACCACCCTCCTCGACTACGAGCAGGGGCCGAAGGTGCGGGTCGTCCCGGCCGAGCAGGTGGTACGGCTGTGGCACACCGACGCGGGCAGCTACAGCCGGCTCCTCGTGGGCACGGAGGCCCCCGGACCGCTGGAGATGTGGGACTGGCGGCTGATGCCGGGCGAGAGCAGCTCCTCGGACCCGCACCCCACCGGCACCGTCGAACTCCTCCACGTCACGGCCGGCGAGCTGACGCTGACCGTGGACGGAGTCGAGTACCGCGTCCCGGCGGGCGCGAGCGCGTTCTTCGAGGCGGGCGCGGCACACACGTACGGCAACGACGGCGACGTCCCGACGGAGCTGGTGCTGGCCGTCTCGGTGCCGCCCGTGCACTGAGACATCCCGTCTCCGCCGACGGGGCGGCTGTTAGCGTGCCGACATGCGCGCACCCATCGGACACTTCGACCAGGCCGCCCCCGCCCCCGACTGCCTCGACGTACTGACCCGCCCGGTCGCCGACGCCGTACGCCACTGGCGCGGCAGCGTCCCCGCCGACCAGATCGTCTACGTCGACACCGACCCGCAGTGGGCCGACACCGCCGTCTTCGTGGAGCACTACGGCCAGGAGCTGCTGGAGCAGTCGGCGAACTGCGTGGTGGTTGCGGGCAGGCGCGGCGGCGAGACGACGCTGGCCGCCTGTGTCGTGCTCTCCACCACCCGGGTCGACGTCAACGGCACCGTCCGACGCCAACTCGGCGCCCGCAAGGCATCGTTCGCCGCGATGGACACGGCCACGGGCGAGACCGGCATGGAGTACGGCGGCATCACCCCGATCGGACTGCCGGACGGCTGGGCCGTGCTGGTGGACTCGGCCGTGGTCGACCTGCCGTACGTCCTGGTCGGCAGCGGCCGACGGCGCGGCAAACTGCTGGTCCCCGGGAAGGCGTTCGCACAGCTGCCGGGAGCGGTGGTGCTGGAGGGGCTGGGAATCGCCTGAGGTCAGGCGACCGTCGCGTGGTGGGCCAGCGCCAGATGCGGATCGGCCTCGCCCGGCGCATGGGCCGGGTCGGCGTGCACCAGGGCGGCGGTGAGGCGCGGTACGGCGTGCAGCAGGGCGTGTTCGGCCTCGACGGCGATCGCATGGGCCTGACGTACGGTCACATCTCCGTCCACCACGACCGCGACCTCGGCCCGCAGCCGGTGACCGATCCAGCGCAGCCGCAGCTCGCCCACCTCGTGCACGCCCGGCACCTCGCGCAACGCCCGCTCCGCCCGGTCCACCAGGGCCGGATCGACGGCGTCCAGCACGCGCCGGAACACCTCGCGTGCCGCGTCCCGCAGCACCAGGGCGATCGCTGCGGTGATCGCCAACCCTACGACCGGGTCGGCGAGTTGCCAGCCCAGCGCCGCGCCGCCGGCACTGAGCAGCACCGCCAGCGATGTGAATCCGTCTGTACGCGCGTGCAGTCCGTCCGCGACCAGCGCGGCCGAGCCGATCGAGCGGCCGACACGGATCCGGTAGCGCGCCACCCATTCATTGCCCGCGAAACCGACCAGGGCGGCCACCGCGACCGCCGGGACGTGCTCCACCGGGCGCGGGTCGAGCAGCCGCTCGATCGCCGTCCACCCGGCGAAGGCGGCGGACGCGGCGATCGTCAGCACGATCACGATGCCCGCCAGGTCCTCGGCGCGGCCGTAGCCGTATGTGAAGCGGCGGGTCGCCGCGCGGCGACCCAGCAGGAAGGCGATGCCGAGCGGTACGGCGGTCAGCGCGTCCGCGGTGTTGTGCACCGTGTCGCCGAGCAACGCCACCGACCCGGACGCCACCACCACGACCGCCTGCGCCAGCGCGGTCGCACCGAGTACCGCCAGTGAGACCCAGAGCGCACGCATCCCGCGGGCCGATGACTCCAGGGCGGTGTCGACCTTGTCGGCGGTGTCGTGGGAGTGCGGGGTGAGGGCATGGGCGAGACGGCGGAGGCCGTTCTCAGGGCGGCCCTCACGCCTGTGGCTGTGCTCGCCGCGCCCGTGACGGTGCGGATGTCCGTGATCGTGCAGGTGGTCGTGCCGGTTGCTCACGTGGATCCCCTCCCGGTGCGCGGGGGTGGACGAACGGGTTCGGTGCGTTGGTGGACGTACCCGCTCCCTGGAGACATTATGTGCGTATGAGCGCACGCATGCACCTGTCACCTGCGCACGATGCGCATCCGCGCACCCCGGGCGAGGAGCAGTTCGCGCTCGCCGCCGAACTCCTCGCGCTGCTGGGCGACCGCACCCGCCTGACCCTGCTGCACGCCCTGAGCGGTGGTGAGGCCGACGTCACCACGCTCACCGAGGCGTGCGGTGCGGCGCGGCCCGCGGTCAGCCAGCACCTGGCACGGCTGAGGCTCGCCGGACTGGTGACCACGCGCAAGGAGGGCCGCCGGGTGATCTACGCCCTGCGCGACGGCCATCTGCGCAGGGTCCTGGACGAGGCGCTGAGCCTCGCCGACCACCGGCTCACCGGGCGGCCGGAGCACGACTGAGTCAGACCGTCGCGTCCATGCCGAGGTACTGCTCCGCGAAAGCGGTCGCGGCGGAGGGCGAGGTGAACAGGCGGCGCAGCCGGGCCAGGGCGGTGCCCGCGCGGTACGGGTCGCCCGAAGCGGTCCCGTGGTACACCTCGGACAGCCACTGCGAGAACTCCTGGTAGTCCCACACCCGGCCCAGGCTGTCCGCCGAGTAGCCGTGCAGCCCGCTCGCGTCGCCCTCGGTGAGGTACGCGACGAGCGCGTCGCCGAGCAGGAAGGCGTCGTGGAGGGCGAGATTCATGCCCTTGGCGGCGATGGGCGCGGTGAGGTGGGCCGCGTCACCGGCCAGGAACAGCCGGCCGTACGCCATCGGCTCGACGACGTAGTTGTGCATGTCGAGCACGCGCTTCTCGAGCAGCCGGCCCTCGGTGAGCGGTGGGGTGTCCGTCGCGCCGAGCCGCTCCTGCAGTTCGGCCCAGACGCGGTCCTCCGACCAGTTCTCCGGGCCGTCACCCGGCGGGCACTGCAGGTAGTAGCGGGTCACCTGAGGGCTGCGGGCCATGTGCCCGGCGAACCCGCGCGGGTGGATGCCGAACACGACACAGTCGGACGACGGCGGCGCCTCGGCGAGCAGCGCCAGCCAGCCGATGCCGTAGTCGTGCCGCGCAATGCGGACCCGCTCCGGTGGCAGCGCCGTCCGCGCCACGCCGCGCGCCCCGTCGCAGCCGGCCACGAAGTCGCAGTGGAGCACCTGACGTCGACCGGTCTCGGGGCAGGTGTACGACACCGAGGGCCGGTCGGTGTCCAGGTCGTGCAGTTGGACGTCCCGCACTCCGAACCGGATGTCCCCGGCGCGTATGTCGGCGTACTCGCGCACCAGGTCCGTCACCAGCAGCGGCTGCGGGTAGACGAAGTGGTGTTGCCCCGTCAGTTCGGCGTACGGCAACCGGTGACGCTGCCCGCCGAAGCGGAACTCGCACTGGGTGTGCACCTGGGCGCGTTCCAGCAGGTTTCCGGCCAGGCCCCGCCGCTCGAGCCCGCGCACGGCCCACTCCTCGAGGACCCCGGCCCGCGGCCGTTGCTCGATGAACTCCCTGCTCTCCACCTCCAGCACCACACAGTCGACGGACGCGGCCCGCAGAATGTTGCCGAGCGTCAGCCCGGCCGGCCCGGCGCCCACGACGACGACCGGAAAACGTTGCGGGCCAAGGGAGTTGATGTGGGGGGAGGGGTAAGTCACCCGAGCATTATGGCCTCGGCCGGGCCCTGCGGTACGTCCTAGCCGAGAAGCGGTATCTCGATGGCCGGGCAGCGGTTCATCACCATGTCCAGGCCCGCGGCACGGGTGCGGTCGTAGGCCGGCTCGTCGATGACGCCGAGCTGGAACCAGACCGCCTTGGCGCCCTTGGCGACCGCATCGTCGGCGACCGCACCGGCGAGGCCGCTGTTGACGAAGACGTCGACGACGTCCACGTCGAAGGGGATCTCGGCGAGGGAGGCGTAGCCCTGCTCGCCGTGCACCGTCTCCGCCTTGGGATGGACGGGCACGATCCGCTTGCCGTAGCGCTGGAGGACCCGGGCGACGCCGTACGCCGCACGGTCCTGGTTCGACGACAGGCCCACCACCGCCCAGGTGTCTCCCAGCTCGGTGAGGATCTTGCGGACCGTCGCTTCGTCGCCGTACACGGTGGACTCCTTCGGTCTTGTCGCCCTGCTGGACACGCGGCACAACCGCTCCGACTGCAACGGCCGGCCGCGTACGGAGATTCCCCCGTTCGGACCCGGGGTGCATCGTGTAAACCCCGCCACCTCGTCCGGAACCACACCAGATGGCTGCGTACGACCGCTCGCCCGCCTACGCTCGCCCCGTGCTGCGCATCATCGACGCCCGAACCGGCGAACCCGTCGACGCGTCCACCGCCCGCCGGGGACTGACCCGCGTCGAGGCCCACGCGCCCGGACTCGACGCCACGGCCCTGCGGGTGCTGCTGGTCGCCGACGTCCTGGTCCGCGCCCTGGAACTCGGCAGTACGCCGGTCTGGGGTCTGCTGTCCGGCGAACGGGAACGGGCGGAACTGCGCACGGCCGCCGCGGCCCTCGGCATCCGGCCCTTCGAGGACCGCCGCGACGCCGGCGCCGGTCCGGCCGAGCGGCAGGTCCTCCATGTGGTGGGGGAGGGCGGGGCGGCACCCGACGGAGTGCGCGTCGCGGTCGCGCCCGTGGATCCCGGGCCGGTCGATCTCGGGGAGGCCCTCGGGGGCGGCGCCGATCCCGCCGTGTTGCGTCTGGCGCTGCTCGCTCCGCACAGAAGTCGTCCGGTGCGCCTCGACGCCGCCGCCCTGGGCGAGGCCCGCGACACCCTTGCCCGCTGGCGCCGGGCCGTCGCCGCCTGGGCGCGCCGCCCTTCGCGGCCCGTTCCCGAGGAGGTCCGCGAACAGCTGCGTACCGCCTGGGAGGACGATCTGGACGTCCCGTCGGTCCTGCGCGTCCTGCGCCGCGTGGAGACCGACCCGGACCTGCCGGAGGGTGCGCGGTTCGAGACGTACGCCTACACGGACCGGTTGCTCGGGCTCGAGCTGACCCGCGATCTGGGATCCCCGGCATGATCACGCGGGCGGGAACCGGCCCGCTGCGCCGCCTGGTCGTGCTCCGGCATGCCAAGTCCGCCTGGCCGCCCGACGTCGCCGACCACGAGCGCCCGCTCGCGCCCCGCGGCCGACGGGACGCGCCGGCCGCGGGGCGCGCGCTCGCCGAGGCCGACTGCCTGCCCGACCTCGCCCTGTGCTCCACCGCCGCCCGTGCCCGTCAGACCTGGGAACTCGCCTCCGCCCAGTGGGGCACCCCGCCACCCGTACGGCACGATGCGCGGCTGTACGGAGCCGACGTGCCCGACCTGCTGGCCGTCGTGCACGAGGTGCCGCCGGAGGTCGAGACGCTGCTCCTGATCGGGCACAACCCCGGTCTGGAGGAGCTGGTCCTGGCACTTGCCGGGGACGGCCTCGACGACGCACTGGACCGGGTCCGGGCGAAGTTCCCCACCTCGGCGATCGCCGTCCTGGCCTGGCACGGCAGCGGCTGGCACACCCTCGCGCCGGGCAGGGCACTGCTGACGACGATGATCGTGCCGCGGGGCAAGAAGCCGGGCAAGAAGTAGGGTGCCTCTCCCGGGCCGGGCGCACGCGGCGTACCGCATAGGCTGGCCCGATGCAGGACGAGTACCGCACCGTCGCCCGCGCGGGCGTGCACGAAACCGAGGTCAACCGCTCGCGCTTCCTGTGCGCCCTCGCCCCGGCCGCCACCGAGCAGGAGGCCCAGGACTTCATCGCCGCCGTGCGCAAGGAGCACGCCGACGCCACGCACAACTGCTGGGCGTACGTCATCGGCGCCGACGCCTCGGTCCAGAAGGCGAGCGACGACGGCGAACCGGGCGGCACCGCCGGCGTCCCGATGCTCCAGATGCTGCTGCGCCGCGACATGCGGTACGTCGTCGCCGTCGTCACCCGCTACTACGGCGGGGTCAAGCTCGGTGCGGGCGGCCTCATCAGGGCGTACGGCTCAGCGGTCGGCGAGGCCCTGGACGCCCTCGGCACGATCACCCGCCGCCGCTTCCGGCTGGCCACGGTGACCGTCGACCACCAGCGGGCCGGCAAGGTCCAGAACGACCTGCGCGCCACCGGCCGAGAAGTACGGGACGTGCGCTACGCGGAGGCGGTCACGATCGAGATCGGACTCCCGGACGCCGATGTGGACGCCTTCCGGGCCTGGCTCGCGGATGTCACCGCCGGGACGGCCGGGTTCGAGCTGGGCGGGGAGGCGTACGGGGACGCGTAGCGAAGGGTGCTGTGCACTCCAAGGATTTGTGGGTCTCGGGCATCATGAGACTGCTGCACAAATTTTCGGGGCGCTGCTTACCGTAAGCGCGCTGACATGGCAAAAATGCAGGTCAGGTGGATGTTGGTCGTCCCTTGAGCAGCTCATCCGTCATGCCGGTGCTGGTTCTGTGCTGGGGCCTGCGGGCTTTGTGTCGTAGGTGGCGGCGCGAGGTCTGGCAGCCGCCCTATTCACAATTCACAGTTGCCGACGTGGTGTGTTCGGTGAGGCGGAGACTCGTCCGCCTCACCGCGTAGGACGGGGTCCGGCCGTTCGTTGGCATTTGGTGGAAGGGTCCGTGCTGTTCCTGTCATGTGCCCCCGTTGGCGGCAGGTCGGGCGGCATTCTGCGTGTGTGGATGCACAGAACGTTGGTGCTGCCTTCTCGGCGCTGGGGGCGGTGTTGTCCGGGTGGCAGCGGTTGCTGCGGTGATGGTGGCGCGATGGCAGACCATGTTCGCCCGTCGGGTCGCTTTGGAGACGACGCACGCGCAGAGGGCAGTGGAGCGGGAGTTGCGGCTGGAGGTGCAGAGGAGCGAGGCGTGGACGGCGTTGCTGCGCGCGGCTGATGGGTTCGTTGACGTGGTGTGGACGCTGGGGGATGTCGCCGCTGAATGTCGTGTGGAAGTGCTTCGTGCCGGGAGTGAGGCCCTGACGGAAGCGTGCTCGGGGCTGCGGATGTTGGGGCCGGACCGTGTCGTTCGGCATGCCGAGGGAATGCGTGAGCGGTGCTCGCACATGGAGCGGTATGCCGTCAGGCGGGCTGTGGTGTGTTCCGCGCTGCCGGCGTTGGAGGAAGGGTGGTGTCCGGGGAACGCGGAATATTGTCGGTCGGACGCTCATGTCTGCGCGTGGTTGGCCTACGAACTGCTCGAAGGTTGGGGGGATCGCGAAGAGGACCAGCGTCCTGACGATCTCGATTTTCTGAAGTACCTGATCAGGGAGGCCGGCGCGCTGAACGACTCCGACCTCACGCGGCTGCTCGCGGTCGCCCGTTCTCCTGTGTGCTGGGAGTTGCTGGCTGCCGAGGACCGGTGGCTGCAGCCGCGCACCGGGTTCCATCAGGAGCGCGACGCGTTCACCACGGCTGTCCGCGATCATCTGGAGGGGGCTGCCGGGGTGCATAGCCACTCCGTGGTGGGCGGGTAAGCGGTGTCGTAGGTGCCTGAATTCACTCCTCCAAGGCAAGGGGTATTCACATGATCCCGGTGACGCATCATGTGGAGTGCGTTGCCATCCTTGAACCGGCGGCAAAGGGCTCCTGACCTTCGGCTTTATGCGTGCGCATTATGTGCGGTGTGGGCGTTGCAAGCGATATCTTGACGCTGGACGCTCGTGACGATCATTTGACGCTCGTTCTGATGGGGTGCAGAGCTGCTGGTTCCTGCTGGTCAGATGTCTCGGAAGAGACCAGGCGGCTCCTTGACCTGCCGCGATGGGTGGCTGCGAGGCGCTGACCTGTGTATATGGCCTTTCGGCTGTTGCACGGTCATGCCCGTTGATGCGGCCGGAAGTCCCAGAAAAGTCCCAGGGGATCCCAAGGGCTGTGGCCACTCTCTCGGCTCGATGCAGATATCGGGGGTGCGGGTGTGTGGGCCGAGGTGTGTGCATCGGCGGTCTGCCTTGAGTAAGGGAAGCGCCCGCTTCTGTACTCGCGGAGTCAGCGGCCGAAGGCCGACGAATCGGGTGACCGGTGCCCACGCGACTGAGTTCTCTCCATCCGGCTGTGGGCGCACTCGAGGCAACGATCACTTTCGTCGCGACATCGATGAACCATGTCACCGGCGGCCCGGGGCCGTCCACCGCCGTCAGGATGTGCCGGTGAGCGCCGTCCACTTACTTGCCTGCCCTTGGTGACAGGTCCACTCCCAGGCGGTCGAAGCCCCGGTAGGTCCGGTTCGTGCCCCACGTGCTGTCGTGTACTCGGGCCTGCGGGTGGCGTCGGCCGAAGCCGTCCAGGAGGGCCACCGTCTCCAGTCGGGCGAGGGCTGCTCCGCTGCAGTAGTGCATGCCGTGGCCGAAGGCGAGGTGGTCGGCGCGGGGTGCTCCGGGTGTGTGCCGGGGCGGGGGCGTGGGAGGCGGTGTGGCCTCGAACGGGTCGCGGCCGGTGAGGGAGACGAGCACCAGGTCGCCCCGGCTCACGGGACAGCCGCCGAGTTCGATGTCCGCGTCGGCACTGCGCGCCACGTGGCCGAGGGGTGGGTACAGCTCCAGTACGCGTTCCACCACCGACTCCGCCTCTGCGGCGCCCGCGGTGCCGGTCACCTGCTCGACGAGCCGGTTCTCCAGGACGTACCAGAGGGCGGTGCCCATCAGTGAGGTGGTCGTCTCAAGTCCCCCGAACAGGACCATGGAGCAGGTGGCGAGCCGGTCCTCCGGGCTGCCGTCGACCCGGTTCCAGATCGTGTCCTCGCCGTCGGCGCCGGCCTGGAACCTGACGCGCATCTGGCGGAGCGCGTCCTGGGCGGCACGCGCGTGGTCCTTGCGGTACGAGGCGGCGAGGAAGGCAGCGAGGGCGCGGGCCCAGCGGTGCAGTTCGTCGACGCCGGTGCCGGGCAGACCGAGGAGCCGCGCCAGGGCGCGGGCGGAGATCTGCTCGGTCAGCCGGGGTACGACGTCGACCACTCCGGAGTCGGGCAGTTCGTCGAGGACCTGTCCGACGATGGCGTCGATGTCGCCCCGCAGTTTGCGGATCTTCCCCGGCGAGAACATGGGCTGGATGGCGCGGCGGGCGGCGAGGTGGTCCTCGCCGTCGCGCAGGACGAACCACCGGCTGACGACGTCGAGGAGTTCGGCGCACTCCTCGCGGAGGCCGGCCGGCAGATAGAAGCCGTTCTCGACGGTGCGGGAGGACAGGGACGCGTCACCCAGTGCGGCCCGCGCGGTCTCCTTGTCGGCGACCACCCACGCGCCGAGGTCCTGATAGTGGCGGACTGCCGCCGTCTCACTCGCCGGCATGGGTGCTCCCTTCGGCGCCGACCGTCAGGTCGGGGTTCTCGGTGACCTGCGCCAGGAGTTCGATCAGGTCGTCGATCAGCCGCTGTGCCGTGGGGCGGTCGAAGAGATCGGTCGGGTACTCGAGCACTCCGCCGATACCCTGCGGGGATCCGTCCGCCGAGGGCAGTTCGTCCAGGTAGAGACCGAGGTCGAACTTGGCCACCGGCATCTGCGCGATGCGGGCGGTGCCGCTCAGCCCGGGCAATTCGACACTGACGCGGGCGGCGCCGCCGAAGGAGAGCACGACCTGGAACAGGGGGTGGCGTGCGACGGACCGGTTCGGGTTCAGCGCCTCGACGAGCCGGTCGAAGGGGACGTCCTGGTGGGCGTACGCCTCGAGGTCCGTCGCCCGGACGCGGTCGAGGAGTTGGCGGAAGGTCGGGGTGCCGGACGTGTCCGTGCGCAGGACGAGCATGTTCACGAAGAATCCGACGAGGTCGTCCAGCGCCTCGTCGCCGCGGCCCTCGACGGGAGTGCCGATGGGGATGTCCTCGCCCGCGCCGGAGCGCGTGAGGACTGCGGCCAGAGCAGCCTGCAGGACCATGAAGAGGGTGACGCCGCCGGTCTGCGCGAGCTGGGCCAGCCGCTCGTGCAGCGCGCGGTCGATCAGGACGTCCACCCGGTCGCCGTGATGGCCGGCCACGGCGGGGCGGGGTCGGTCGGTGGGCAGCGTCAGCTCGTCCGGGATCCCGTCCAACGCATCACGCCAGTAGGCGATCTGGCGGGCCAGGACACTGTCCGGGTCCCGCTCGTCGCCGAGCGTCTCGCGCTGCCACAGGGTGAAGTCCGGGTACTGCACGGGCAGTTGGCCCCAGTCGGTAGCGGCGCCTGCGCTCCTGGCCTCGTACGCCCGGGTCAGGTCCCGCAGCAGGGGGCGCAGCGAGGAGCCGTCGCCGGCGATGTGGTGCAGCACGATCAGCAGAACGTGTTCGGTGGCGTCGTGGTCGTCGGTGAACAGCCAGGCGCGCAGCGGGAGATCGACGGTGATGTCGAAGACCTGCTGTGCGGCCGCGATCACCCTGTCGTCCACTTCGGCCCAGGGACACGTCACGCTCCGCAACTGCGGCCGTGCGCGCTCCGGCGGCAGGACGTCCTGGAACAGCGCTCCCCGTTCCTCGGGGAAGACCGTGCGCAGGGCCTCGTGGCGCTCCACGACATCGGTGAGCGCGCGCTCCAGGACCTCGGGGTCGACGCGTCCGGACAGGCGCAGCTCGATCGGGATGTTGTACGTCGGGTTCGGTCCCTGCAGATGGGCGAGGAACCCCAGGCGCTGCTGCGCGAACGACAGGGGTACACGGGCGGGCCGGGTCCGCGCGGGTGCCTCGATGAGCGGGGCCGCCGGCTCCACCGGGGTCTTCGCGGCAAGGGTCGCGGCCGTGCCGGTGACGGTCGGCGCGTTGAAGAACTCCCGGATGCTCAGCTCCAGTCCGAGCACCGACCGTACCCGGCCGATGAGCCGCATCGCCGTCAGCGAGTCCCCCTCGAGATCGAAGAAGTCGTCGTCGGCCTCGACCCGGGGCAGGCCCAGAACCTGGGCGAACAGTCCGCGCAGGATCTCCTCGTGCGGACTGCCGGCGCTACGTGTCGCGGGGCCGGGCGGGGCTGCTGTGTGCTGGGAGGGAACCACGGGAACTCTTCTCTGTCCGATCGAGTGGTGCGGTGGATCAGGGGCGGAGCAGTCGGCTGAGGGCCGACCGGAACGCGGAGGCGCACTGCGCCGCCTGTCCGGCGTCGAAGGCGTCGGCCGAGGCGCGCAGCACGCCCTGGATGTTGCCGACCGCGCCCCAGGAGAACTCCCAATGCGCCGGGAAAATGGCCCATTTGGGTTCGATGGGGATCCAGGTGCTGCGGGCTCCGCGCAGCTTGAGGCGGGGGAGCTCGTTGTCGACGTTCACCACGTGCAGGAACAGCGGCGTCGTGCCCGGCCTGCGGCGTCCTCCCGCTCCCCGGAGGATGCGGGAGTAGGGGACCTCTTTGTGGGCGAGCGCGTCCTGCACGGCGTCGTGGTGCGCCCGTACGAGGGTGTCGACCGGGGCCTGCGGCCGCCAAGTCGCCCGTATCGGAAGGGTGTTGAGCAGGGGGCCCATGACCTCCTGCAGCGCCTGGGTGTCCCTGAGGGCGGCGGGGAGACCGATCACGTTCTCGCCACCGGGCTCCTCGGCAGCCGTGCCCAGGCTGACGGCCGTCAGGAGCACGGATGCGGGTGACACCCGGACGGCGCGCGCCAGTTCACGTACGCCTCGTGTGTCGGCGGCGTCCAGCGCCAGTGGAACCGGGATGACGCGACAGCGGTCCTCGTCCCCCGGCGGGTCGGTCCGTGGGTGCGGCCGGGGCGGTACGTCGCTGAGCTGCCTGGACCACCAGGTGGTGTCCCAGGTCTCGCGCTGTTCCCGCTCCGCGTGGTCGAAGAAGTCGGGCGCCGCCGGTGCGGTGTCCGGTTCCCGGCCGCCGACGAGCCGGTTGTAGGCCGTGGCCAGCTCCCGCAGCAGGAGTACGAGCGACCAGCTGTCCCCGGCGACGTGGTGCACTCCGAGCCCGAGGTGGTGTTCTTCCGAGGACACCGACACGAGCCTTGCCCGTACCGGGGTCGAGGTCCGCACGTCGAGCGGGTCCTCCCACGCCCGGGCCACGACTGCGGCCGCCTCGGCCGCCGACGTGGCCGTGCCGCGCAGGAGGGCCGCCCCGGCGGGGACGGCGGGCGTCGCCTCGGCGCCTTCGTAGAGGCAGTGGAGCACCGGGTGCCGACCGACGACGTGGGCCAGCGCCGAGGCGAGCGCGTCGGCGTCGAGGGCGCCGTCGATCCTGAAGTACAGCGGCATGTTGTACAGCGGACGGTCCTCGAAGGCCTCGTGCGCCAGCATCGACTGCTGCATGTCCGACAGGGTTCTGCGCGCGGTCGCCGTCACGTCCGGGCTCCTCCCGGCAGTGCGGCGTCCCGGCCGAGTGCCGTGGCGCACCACTCGCCGAAGGTCCTGGCGCGCAGGCACTCCCCGGGCGAGGTCTCGACGCCGAGGTCCGCCCGTACACGGGCGCTGATGCGCAGCGCCATCAGGGAGTGGCCGCCCAGGGCGATGAAATCGTCGTCGTCCGCGACCGCGTCGACGCCGAGGGCCTGCCGCCAGATCTCGCGCAGCTTCTCCTCCGCGCTCCGGTCGGCTCCCGCGTCCGGGGCGGCGCGGTGCCGTGGCGGTTCGGGCAGGTCCCCCAGCGACGCCTTGCCGTTGGGCAGGCGCGGCAGGTCCTCCACGAAGATGATGTGCTCGGGCCGCATGGCGGGTGGCAGCGCGTCCGCCGTGAACGTGCGGAGCGCCCTCGCCGTCAGCAGCGGCTCCACCGGGGCCGGGAGGCCGGGCGGGGTGGTCCGCGCGGTGTCCGCCTCGGGACGTACCGCGTACACGTAGGTGACGTCGGCGTCGGTGCCCAGGCTCCAGTCGTCCACCTCGTTCACCGTGTAACCGGCCTCGCTCAGCAGGGACTTGACCTGGTCGCCGACGATGCTGCTGCGCTCGACCTCCAGGCACACCTGGCGCACCCTGGCCCAGTGCTCGGGGCGGACGCTGTGCAGGACGTCGAGCTCCGCACCCTCCGTGTTGATCTTCAACAGGTCTACGCGGTCCAGCTCGAACCGGTCGAGGAGGCTGGACAGGTCGGTCGTCTCCACGACGTGCGAGGTGAAGTCGAGGCGGCTCTCGGCCTGCTCGCGCAGCGAGGCCGTCTCCTCCGGGGTGAGTTCGCCGTCGACCGCCGCGGTCTTGCGGTAGTACGAGTCGACGAGCGCGGCGGCTGCGAGTTCCCGGGCCTCGCCCAGGCCGGACAGGTAGGAGAGCTGGGGGAAGGACGTCAGTTCATCGGTGCCGACGGAGCGGGTCACCGCCATGGGGACGATGTCGGCGCGGACGTCGTGGACGTCCAGGTTGGCGCGCAGGTAGGGCAGGACGTCGGGGTTGGGCTCGACGGAGACCAGCCGTACGCCGGACGCCTGTCGGTGGGCCCACAGGGAGAACAGGCCGATGTTCGCGCCGACGTCGACGACGACCGCGTCGTCGGTCAGGTGGACGCCGAAGCGCGCGTACTCGTCCTCCTCGAAGATCTGCCGGTAGAGGAAGAGCGCCTCCTCGGGTGAGGCGGCGGTGACGGCGAGGCCGTTGGGCAGCTGGGTTCGGTGCAGGCCGTCCACGACCGGGGAGTTGCGGCGCTTGGCGGCGACGTAGGCCACCAGGCTCGTCTCCCCGTCGTCGTCGCGCGCCGCGACCACGGCGGCGTCGTGGACCAGCGGGTGGCGGCGCAGCACCGCGCCGACCTCGGCGGGCTCGACGCGGACACCGCGGATCTTCACCTGGTCGTCGACGCGGCCGCGGAACTCCAGGTAGCCGGCCGGGGCGCGGCACACCAGGTCGCCGGTGCGGTAGATGCGTGCGCCGGGCGTGCCGGACGGGTCGTCTCGGAAGCGCTCCCGGGTCTGCGCCTCGTCGTCCAGATAGCCGACCCCGACCTGGCAGCCGCCTACCCACAGCTCGCCGGTCATCCCGTCGGCGACCGGTTCCATGTCCTTGGTGAGCACGTGGAGTTCGGCGCCGTCGATGGCCCAGCCGATGGGCGCGATGTCCCCGTCGTACGGCTCCGCGGTGTCCCAGTAGGTGACGCTGAGAGAGGTCTCGGTGGGGCCGTACTGGTTGAACAGCTCGGTGGCCGGCAGAGCGGCCCGGAAGCGGCGCACCATCTCCATGTCGAGGGCTTCACCGCCGCAGTAGACGCGCCGCAGGTCCTGGCAGAACTCCAGGTCCGTCTCGTCGAGGACGTAGCGCAGCATCGAGGGCACGAAGTGGGCGGTGGTGATCCGCTCGTCCTGGATCAGCTCGACCAGGCCGCGGCTGTCGAACTGCAGGCCGGGCGGGGCGATCACCAGGGTGCCGCCCGCCGTCAGAGGCGAGAGGATCTCGTGCAGCGAGGCGTCGAAGGCGATCGACGCCTTGTGCAGTACGCGGTCGGAGGCGTCGATCCCGTAGCGTCGCTGGCCCCATTCGAGGCGGTTGCAGACCCCGGCGTGGTGGAGGACGACGCCCTTGGGCTTGCCGGTGGAGCCGGAGGTGAACAGGATCAGGGCAGGGCTCGAGGGGTCCGGTACCTCGGCGCGCCGGGGTGCCGGTTCATCGGTGTCCGGGTCGGCGGCGGTCGCGTCGACCCACCGGTCGGGCCGCAGCAGTTCGTCCTCGTGACGGCAGCCGCGGCCGCGCAGCACCACCCGCGGGTCGGCGGCCTCGATGATCTGGTCGACGCGCTCGGCCGGGTACTCCGCGTCGATGGGCACGGCCACGGCGCCCGCGTGGAGAGTGGCGAGGAGCGCGGTCACGTAGTCCGCGGAGCGATGGAAGAAGAGCCCGACCCGGTCGCCGGGGGCGACCCCGGAACGGTTCAGCAGGGACGCCGTCACGTGGATGCGCCGCCACAACTCGTCGTAGGAGAGGACACCGTCGACGCTGACGACGGCTGGGGCGGTGCCGTTCGGGTGCTCGGGAGGCTGGACCAGGTTGAGCAGGTGGGAGGTGCTCATGCGGAGGGGACCGCCTTCTCTGCGACGGCCACGATCGCCACGCGCGGCAGCTCGGCCGCGAATCCGGCCTCGCTGCGGTGGACGACGGGGGCCTTGGGGACGTCGAGCGGCTCGGGCAGACCGGCCAGGTACGCGGAGTGGTCGAAGACCGTCTCCAGCAGGGCCCAGGAGGCGTCGGGGCCCTCGCGGTGGAACAGCTCCGAGACGCCGTACATGGCGCCCACGTACGCGCACAGCCCGCGGCGCGCCTCGTCCTCGGTGGCGCCGTGCACCACCAGCGGGTCGTACAGGTCGACGACGCGGGCGCTCGCGCCTGCGCCGGCGAACAGGCCGTGCAGCGACTCCCGGGTGAAGTGCGGGTAGTCGTGGCCTGCGGCCGAATGGTGGTGGACCACATCCGTGAAGAAGCGGGCCATGGGGCTGGCGTCGTCGAAGTCATGCAGTACGACGCGTCCGCCGGGCCGGGTCACGCGCAGCGCCTCGCGCACAGCCTTCGGGCGGTCCTGCGAGGCGATGTGGTGGGTGCCGTAGGCGAGCAGGACGGCGTCCACCGACGCGTCACGCAGGAAGAGGAAGTCGGCGGCCTGGCGGACGGAGGGCAGGCCCTGGGCGAGGGCCTGGTCGACCATCTGTCCCGAGATGTCGCCGGTCACGAGGGTGGGCCGGGGATCGGCGGACCCGCCGTGGGTGCGCAGCGCCCTGGTGAGCAGGCCGTCGCCGCCGAGCACGTCGAGGACGACCCCCTCGGACGTGGCGTCGGGCATGCACAGGCGCAGCAGTTGGCGCGCGCCCGTCCAGCGGACGCCGCAGTCGCGCTGGGCGCTGCGGTAGGAGTCGCCGCGTCCCGTCTCGTCGGTGTCGAACTCGGTGACGGTCGCGGCCAGCGCGTCGAGGGCGCCGCGGGTTCCGGGCCGCTCGTAGTCGAGCAGCGCGCTCAGGAGCGGGTGCTGGTCCCGCACGCGCAGCGCGTACTCCTCCAGCGTCGCCGTGGGCAGGTATGGGACGGACCTCAGGGCGTCCGCAAGGGCACCCGGGCCGGATACCGCTAGCATGCGCTCTCCTCAGTGGTGTGGGGTGTGGGCACGCGTGGTGCGCCGACTCGTGTGCGGACCGCGGTCAGCTGCCGCTGGGCCGGCGCAGGACCTCGCGGACCACCTGGCGGTAGAAGGTCCAGTAGCTGTGATCCACGTACTTGGCGAACTGCCGGACTTCCTCGTGCCGTTCGGGCAGGCGGTTGATCGGCACGGTCATCGCCGCGTGGTGTTCGATGTGCAGGTTGTTTCCGTTGGTGAACCACCGGCTGAACCAACTCCCGCTGATGGAGCGGGTGTTCCTGAGCACATCGGTGCTGTCGGTGTCGCAGCGCACGTGCTCGGGCAGCTCCACGAGGAAGTGCAGAGGCGTCGCCACGAGCAGGAGGGGCGCCACCCACAGGTACAGGACCAGTCCGCCGAACCCGGCGAGCGCAGCGGCCACCGCGACCAGGACGGTCACGGACATCAGCCGGTACTCAGCCATGCTGTCCTTGCGGATCCGTCCGGCCACCTGCCCGTCCTCGTACTGCCAGGTGCCCCGCCAGCTGTGCCAGACCTCACCGGCCACGGTGGCGAACCGGGGGTAGTCGAACATGCCCCGCAGCACGGCGCCGAGGGTGAGCGGCTTGCGGGTGTCGAACCCGAAGAACTCGCTGTCGCGGTCGGTGCCGAGGTAGCGGTGGTGCTGAAGGTGGCGGACCCGGTAGTGGCTGTAGGAGACGAACATCGGCAGGCCCAGGACGATGCCCACCCGCCGGTTGGCCGCGGAGGACAGGAACGCGGAGTGGTGCAGGCACTGATGCTGGAGTTCCACCATGTGCGTGTAGAGCAGGCCCAGGACGACGACTCCGGCAGTCACGGACAGCGGGTGGCCGGCCAGGACCATTCCCGTACCTGTTGCACCCAGCGCGAGCGCGATGCCGAGTTTGGCCACAAAGGCCCACTGGTCGCGCGAAGAAACCCGGGTGCGCGTGAATATGAGTCGAGGCGCGGAGAGTTCCGCGGATTCGGACACCATGAACTCCTGAGGGAATAGGGACGCCGTCCGGGCGTTGACGCGTCAGACGGCGTCCGCGGGGGCCGGCTCGGCCGGCACGAGGCTGGCGGGGCGCAGGTCCGTCCAGTTCCGCTCGATGTACGCCATGCAGTTCTGCCTGCTGTCCGGGCCGGACACGGTCCGCCAACCGGCGGGAACCTCACGCCAATCGGGCCACAGCGAGTGCTGGTTCTCGTCGTTCACCACGACAAGGAACTTTCCGTCTTCGTCGTCAAACGGATTCGCCACGTCACACTCTTTCCGCGTCGGGGAATTCATTCAGAAGAATGGATTCGGTATGCGCGAGCGTAATGACGACGGGGAATGGCTGAGGGCACAACCACCGGTAGCTGAGGGGCAGTTTTCAGGTCCGGGCGAGCAGGTGGGAGCAGGCCGCCCGGTCGATCTTGCCGCTGGCGTTGAGTGGCAGGCTCTCCTGCCGCACGATCTGCTTGGGGATCATGTACGAGGGCACGCGGGACCGCATGCGGCGCCGGAGTTCCGCCACCGCGACTTCCTGCCCGCTGTACACGGCGACGAGTTGGGAGGCGCCGTCGGGGGCGCCGTGCACCAGCGCCACGACGTCGCGCAGTCCACCCCAAGTGCGCAGGGCGGCCTCGATCTCACCGAGCTCCACCCGCTGGCCCAGGATCTTGACCTGGTGGTCGAGGCGGCCCAGGTGGACGAGTTGGCCGTCCTGCGTGGCGACCCGGTCTCCAGTGCGGTACCACGCCTCGGGTCCAGGGACCGGTCCGGTGGCCTCCGCGAAACGGCCGGCGTTGTCCCCCGGATCGAGGTAGCCGTGGAAGCGCTGCGGGCCACGTACCTGTAGTTCACCGGTGTCCGGGGCGATGCGGTGGTCGAGGTGCGGGTACACGCTGCCGATGGGGACGGTGCCGTTGGACGTCACCGGCCAGTCGGCGGGCTTCGCCGGCAGCCGGTACGCCGTCACCGTCACCGTCAGTTCCGTCGGCCCGTACAGGTTCTCCAGCGTGCTGTGCGGTGCGGCCGCCGCCCAGGCGGCGGCGTGGTCGAGAGTGAGTTGCTCACCGGCGAACAGGCTCCAGCGCAGCGAGGGCATACTGCCCGGCTCCAGGGTTCCGGTCCCCCGGGCGAGCGAGATGATCGACGGCACCGAGTACCAGTGCGTGATGCCCCGCTCCGCGACGAAGGTCACCGGGTCGACCAGGTCCTCCCGGCTCGGCACCACGAGCGTGGCGCCGCCTCCCCAGGCGACGAACAGGTCGAAGACCGAGGGATCGAAGGTCAGGCCGAAGGTCTGGGAGAGCCGGCAGCCGGGGCCGACCTCGTAGCGCTCGATGTTGTACCGCAGGAACGCGTCCACGTTCGCGTGCCGGATCGGCACCCCCTTGGGCGTCCCGGTGGACCCCGAGGTGAACAGGATGTACGCCACGTCGTCCGGTGCCGGGCGCGGTCCGGTCTCCTCGCTCGCGGGCTCCCCACGCAGCTCCTCGGGAGCGAGCGGCACGACCGGCACACCTGCCGCCCGCGCGAACGACGTGTCGAGGTCGGCGTCGGCCACCACGGCGTCCACGCCGGCCAGTTCGAGGGTTCTGCAGTGCCGTTCGCCGGGGTGGTCCGGGTGGAGCGGGACGACGGCGCCACCCGCGTACAGGACCGCGAGATAGCCCACGTAGGTCGCGGCGCTGCGCGCGGCGGGCAGGGCGACCCGCGGCGGCCGCGGACCGGTGCGGGGGATGCGGCGGGCGGTCGCCCGGGCCGCCGCGTCCAGCTCCGCGTAGGTCAGTTCGGTGTCCTCGACGACGAGGGCGGGCCGGTCCGGCACCCGGGCCACACTGTCCGTGAACCAGTCGAGCAGGGTCTTGTGGTCCGAGGTCCGGTGGTTCACCTTGATCACGCTCCTGCGGTCTCGGGGACGTCACGGACCTCGGGAAGGTCACGCATCGTCCGCAGCGGGGAGAAGAAGACCCACAGGGCGGCGCTCCAGGTGCCGAGGACGCAGATCCACAGCGCGGCCCTCAGGCCGAGCCAGCTGGCGAGGGCTCCGCCGGTCAGGGAGCCCAGCGGGATGGCTCCGTAGCAGATCCACAGGAAGGAGGCGTTGACCCTGCCGAGCAGGTTGGCCGGGGTGACGCGCTGCTGGTACGAGGTGGCGGCGACGTTGTACAGCACGACGTTGGCGGAGAAAGCGGCAAGGCCGATGCCGTACAGCAGGACGCCCCAGCCGGGCTGTGCCAGCGGCATGCACAGGTACAGCGGGCCGGGCGCTGCCATGGCCACCCAGATGATGCGGGCGGTGCCCACCCGCTCCGAGATGAATTTGGTCAGGGCGCCGATCAGCAGGCCACCGATGGCGCTGATGCTGAACACGAGACCGACGAGCCACGACGCGGCGTCCAACTCCCTCACCATGAAGGTGACTTCGATGGACCCGGAGGCCATGACGAAGAAGTTGGACGTCGTACTGCACAGGAGCAGGCTGCGCAGGATCGGCTGTCGGCGGACGAAGACGAGCCCCTCCGTCAGCTCGGTGCGCAGCGGCACCCGCTCCTCGGCGGTCTTGACCTCCCGGTCGGCGGACTCCTCTCGGATCAGCCACAGCGTGACGGCGCTGAGCAGGTAGGCGAGGGCGTTGCTGAAGAAGGTCTTGGCGGCGCCGACGAACCCGATGAGCACACCGCCGATCGAAGGGCCGACCAGCTCGCCGAAGTCCTGGCTCATGGTGAGCTTGGCGTTTCCGTCGACGAGTTGGTGTTCTTCCAGCAGGCGCGGCAGCTTCGCCCGGTAGGCCACGTTGAACAGGACCGTCAGTACGCCGGAGATCCCGACGACGGCGTACAGGTATCCCAGACTCAGCGCCCCGGCGATCGAGGCGACGGGCAGCGACAGCATCAGCGCCATGCGACCCAGGTCGCAGGCGATCATCAGCTTGCGCTGGTCGACCCGGTCGGCGAGCAGCCCGGCCGGCAGCGAGATGAGCAGGTACGGCAGCCAGGCCAGGGTGGTCAGGAGCGAGATCTGGAAGACGCTCGCGTCGAGTGTCTCGGCGGCGAGCAGCGGGACCGCGACGCTGGATATCCGTGAGCCCAGCTCGGCGACGGTCTGCCCGCCCCACAGCAGCAGGAAGTTCCTGCTGTGCCACACCGTGGGGCGATCGGCCTGCTCGGGCCGGTCGCCCGTCACCGGTTGTTGCGTCACTGTTCCACCCATCTGTTCGTACGAGCTCTGGTGTCCACGCCGTGTGGCAGCCGGTTCAGGCAGGGCTGAGCCGCAGCCGCAGGTTCTTGAAGCCGCTGATGACCGTCGAGGCCAGCCGTGCCGGGGGCTGCAGCATCTCCGCGGCCCCCACGCGGTCGCACAGCTCGTCGAGGAAGACACGCAGTTCCATGGTCGCGAGCGACGCCCCCAGACAGTAATGCGAACCGGCGCCAAGTCCCAGGTGGGGGTTGGGGTTGCGGGTCACGTCGAAGCGGTCCGGGTCCGTGAAGACTCGTTTGTCGCGGTTGGCCGAGAAGTGCCAGACCGCGACGTCCTGCCCCGCTTCGATGCGCTGTCCGCCGAGCTCCACGTCCTGCACTGCATGGCGCAGGACGTGCTTGCTGGGCGAGACCCAGCGCAGCACCTCGCCCACCGCCGGGGTGAGCAGGGAACGGTCGGAGCGCAGCAGCTGCCACTGGTCGGGGAATTCCATGAGGCCGAGCAGGGCTCCGACCGCGCCGTGTCGGGTGGTCTCGTTGCCGCCGAGCAGCAGCAGGTCGAAGAAGAGCATCGCGTCCTCTTCGGTCAGCACCCCCGCGCGCTGCGCCTCGACCAGGCTCGTGACGATGTCGTCCTGCGGCTCCTCGGCGCGCTGACACATCAAGTCCTGGCAGTACAGGAGCAGTTGGGCGTGGGCCTGGGCGGCGCTGGCGCGGGCGCTGGGCGACGTCTGCACGTCCTGGTCGGCCGAGCCGAAGGCAGCCGTGGTCAGGGTGAGCAGCGGCTCCCAGTCGTCCTGCGGGACGCCGAGCAGCGCGGCGATGGACGCCACGGGAAGCAGCGCGACGACGTCCACCAGGTCGCACTCGCCCGCGTCGAGCGCGCGGTCGAGGGCCTGGCCGATGACGGAGCGCAGATACGGTTCGAGCGCGGCGACGGCCCGCGGGGTGAAGGACTTGTTGACGATCTGCCGCAGCTCGGTGTGGCGGGGGGCGTCGGTGTGCGTGAGCATGCGTCCCGCGCCCTCGTCGCCGTGCCAGCGCTGCTGGCCGAGTGTGTTGGTGACGGCTGAGCTGAAGGACTTCGTGTTCTTGAGGACCGTTTGGCAGTCGTCGTACCGGGTGACCGACCAGAAGCCCGGTTCGACGCCGTTGGGGTTCCAGTGCACGGGGTCGTGCTCGCGCAGATACCGGAAGATCCGGTGGTAGTCGGCCTCGGCGAACATCTGCGGATCGGCCAGGTCGGTGCGGAGCAGCGCGCTCCGTGCGAGGTCGGAGGTGGTGGTCATGGTCAGCCCGCCATCATCTTCTGGATTTCCTTCATGAGCGCGGTCAGCGCCACCCGCTCGGCGCGCGTCGTCTCGGGGTGCCACAGGTCGGCGAGCAGACAGGTACGGGTACGCGTGTCGTTGCCGTTCCACGCCTCGTGCTCGAAGGAGTAGTCGAACAGCAGGCACTTGCCCTCGTCCCAGCTACGCGCCTCGTCGGCGACCCGCAGACCTGCGCCCTCAGGGATGTCGATGGCCAGGTGCAGATTGATGCTGAAGTTCCACAGGTCGCAGTGCGGCTTGATGGAGGCACCCGGCAGCAGCGTCGAGAAATGCGACTCGAGCAGGGGGCAGATCACGTCCGTGTCGACGGCGTGTTCCTTCAGCACGCGGTACGCGGTGGGCGCGACGGGCTGCGACTCCTCGACCAGGGCGCCGTCGCGGTAGAGGTAGAGGGCCTGCCAGTTCTGCTGGCGTACGAGGTAGTGCTCGTAGTCCGAGAAGCTGTCCCGCTTGCCCGCCCAGGCCTGCTCCTGTTCGGCCTTGATCTGCGCGTGGTGGGACTCCAACGCGGTGATGAGCGGCAGGAGTTCGGGGTAGGCGTACGGGTCGTGCCACGGTGTCTGGGATATCCCGGGCAGCACCCACTTGGCGTCCTGCTGGAGGGGGTGGCGTGCCTCGCTGCGCCGGCGCGGTTCGAGCATCTCCTCGACGCGGTCGAGCGCGTCGCTGCCGTGTTCCGCCTTGATGGCCGCGAAGAGGTCGTCGATCTCGGGTGTCACTGCTCTCCCCTGGGCTCGGTGTGGGTGTGGAGGTGGCGTACGAGGGTGTCGGGGGCCGCGACGACTGCGTCCAGGAGCCGGATGAGCCCGTCCCTCAGCCCCTCGGCCGTTCGCTGGTCGAACAGGTCGGTGGCGTAGGTGAGATGGGCCGTGAGGCGTCCCGGCACCTCGACGAAGTCCCAGGCGAGGTCGTAGCGAAGGGCGGTCGTCGCGACGGGTTCGAGTGCGCACCTCAGGCCGGAGAGCCGGACCGGCAGCTCCGTCTCGTCACCGTTGTGGAGCTTGACCACGGTCTGGAACAGCGGATGGCGCGCGCGGGTCCGGGCCGGGGCGAGGTGCTCGGCCAGCCGCTCGAAAGGCAGGTCCTGATGGTCGTACGCGGACAGGCACACGTCCCGTACGCGCTCGACGAGGTCACGGAACGTCGGGTCGCCCGAGACGTCGACGCGCAGGACGAGGGTGTTGACGAAGAATCCGACCAGGTCGTCGAGTGCCTCGTCGGTGCGGCCGGACATGTCGGTGCCGAGCGGGATGTCGGTGCCCGCGCCCAGGCGGTGCAGCAGCGCGGCCACCGCGGCCTGGAGCACCATCGACAGGGTCGCCCGGCCGCGCTGTCCCAGGTCGAGGAGTGCGGCGTGGACGTCCGGCGCGACGTCGAAGGTGATCTCGCGGCCCTCGTACGTGGCGACGGGGGGTCGGGGGCGGTCGTACGGCAGCGCGAGTTCCTCGGGGAGGTTCTTCAACGTCGCATACCAGTAGGCCAGTTGACGGCCGCTGACGCTCTTCGGGTCGTTCTCGTCTCCCAGCAGCTCACGCTGCCACAGCGTGTAGTCCACGTACTGCACGGGCAGCGGCTTCCACTCGGGGACACCACCCGCCGTCCGCGCGTTGTACGCCGCCTCCAGATCCCGCAGCAACGGGCCCATCGACCAGCCGTCGTGCACCGCGTGGTGCATGACCAGGACGAGGGCGTGCTCATCGGCCGCGAGCCGGATCAGCCAGGTGCGCAGCAGTACGTCGCCGTCGAGGTCGAAGGGCCGGTCGAGCGCCTCGGCCAGGGCCGGGTCGAGGGCCGCGCCGTCCCTCAGCAGGTCCTCGAAACGGCTCGTGCCGCACGTCAGTGGCATGAGCACAAAACCGGCGGTGTCCTCGGGCAGGATCTCCTGCCGCGGCCCGTCGTCCGTGTCCCGCAGGACCGTCCGCAGGACCTCGTGCCGGCCGAGGACGTCGACGAGGGCGCGCTCCAGAGCCGTGACGTCCAGCGCACCGGTCAGGCGCAGGACGACGTGGACGTTGTAGGCGGCGTGCGGGCCCTCCTGCTGGTGGAAGGCCCACAGGCGTCGCTGGGAGTGGGAGAGCGGGAGCATGCGCCCTCACCCCTGCCTGTCGCGGCGCACGAGGCGCGGGCGAGCGGCCGTGGCGGACTCGTGCCGCTCGACGGCCTCGGCAAGGGCGGCCACCGTGGGGGTGTCGAAGAGCTGGCGGAGGCTGAGGTCGGTGCCGAGGGTGGTGCGGATGCGGTTGACCAGACGGGTCGCGAGCAGCGAATGACCGCCCAACTCGAAGAAGTTGTCGTCCAACGACACCGACTCCACCCGCAGAATCTCCGCGAACAGCGCCGCAACCCCCTTCTCCCGCTCCGAACGCGGCTCACGCCCCGCCGACAAAGACCCGTAATCCGGAACCGGCAACGCCCGACGATCCAACTTCCCGTTCCGCGTCAACGGCAACGCACCCAACACCACGAACGCCGACGGCACCATGTAATCCGGCAACACCCGCCCCACCTCACCGCGCAGCACACCCACATCCACCGGCACCCCCACCGCCGGCACCACATACGCCACCAACCGCTTGTCCCCCACCACATCCTCACGCACCACCACAGCGACCCCGCGGACCAGGCCGGTCGCCTGGAGCGCGTGCTCGATCTCGCCGAGTTCGATGCGCTGGCCGCGGATCTTGACCTGGTGGTCGCGGCGGCCGAGGAACTCCAACTGGCCGTCCTCACGGCGACGGACGAGGTCGCCGGTGCGGTACATCCGGCGCCCCGGCTCCGGCGAGAAAGGGTCGGCGACGAACGTACTCGCCGTGCGCAGGGGATCGCCGAAGTAGCCGCGGCCCACCACGATGCCGCCGATGTACAGCTCGCCGACGACACCGGACGGTGTCAGCCGCAGCGCGTCGTCGAGCACGTACAGACGGCTGCCCCGCACGGCGCGCCCGATGGGCGTGCGGTAATCGGCGGGCAGGTCACCCGCGTCGATCACGGCGTGCGTGACGTCGTCCGAACACTCCGTGGGCCCATAGCAGTTGACGAGTGGAATGTGCGGATAGCGGGCGCCCCAGCGGTGGCACAGTGCCGCCGGGAGCGCCTCGCCGGTCACGGCGAGGCGGTCGAGGCGCAGCACGGGCGGCTGCGCGCCGTCGTCCCACTCGTCGACCGCGGCCTGCAGCAGACTGGGCACGACCTGGAGGACGTCGATGGCTTCGTCCGCGGCGAGCGCGAACAGGCCGCTCGGGTCGCGCACGACCTCGTCCGGCACAGCACGCACGGTGCCGCCGAAGACAAGGGGCACGAACATCTGCCAGACGGAAATGTCAAAGGTGAGGGGCGCGGTGGAGGCCACTGTGCAGGGGCCGTCGATACCGACGGCCTCGGCCTCGCACAACAGGTTGTTCATCATGCCGCGCCGGTGGACCATCGCCCCCTTTGGGCGTCCTGTGGAGCCCGAGGTGAAGATGACGTAGGCGAGGTCGTCGGGACCGCCCTTGGGCGGTACGAGACCATCGAGCGGGTCGGCCGGAGCGTCGGCCGGCAGGACGCGCAGGGCCTGATCGGTACCGGTGGCTTCGGCAGCCAGCTGCTGTGCCGCTTCCAGGTGCGCCGTGTCCGCCAGGACCAGTGAGCAGCCGGCGTCGCGCAGCAGGCCGAGGGTGCGGGCGGGCGGCGCCTTGGGGTCGAGCGGCAGGTACACGCCGCCCGCGGTGGTGATCCCGAGGATCGCGGTGACGGCCTGTGCCCCGCGGTGGGCGAGGACGGCGACAACGGTCCCGACCTGTACGCCCGTTGAGGCCAGTGTGCGCGCAAGGCCGCTGGAACGTCCGACGAGTTCGGCGTAGCCGACCGGGCCGTATTCGTCGATCACGGCCGTGGCGCCGGGGTGTTCGGCCGCGTGCCGACGTACGCGGTCCACGACACTGGTCTCGATGCCCGCGTGGGCCGGCCGTGCCCCGTCGAGCAGTTCGCGTTCCTCGGCCGCGTCGAGCAGGCCGATGTCGCGTACGGGTGTCGCGGGCCGGGCGGCGACCGTGGCGAGCAGACGCAGCATCCACTCTCCGAGCCGCTCGGCCGTGGACCGGTCGAAGAGGTCGGTGGCGTAGCTGAGATGGCCGGTCAGGCCGGGATCGTCGCCCACGTCGGGGGCGGTCTCGACGAAGTCCCACGAGAGGTCGAACTTGGCGGTCGGAGTGCTGAGGACCTCCAGGGAGGTGTCGAGCCCGGTGAGCCGGAGCTGTGGCGTGCCGCCCTCGTGCAGTTCGACGTTGACCTGGAAAACGGGGTGACGCGAGCGGGTGCGGGTCGGGTTGAGGTCTTCGACCAGCCGCTCGAAGGGCAGGTCCTGGTGGGCGTAGGCGGCGAAGGAGAAGTCCCGGACCTGCTCCACGAGGTCGAGGAACGTCGGGTCGCCCGAGACGTCGACGCGCAGGACGAGGGTGTTGACGAAGAATCCGACCAGGTCGTCGAGTGCCTCGTCGGTGCGGCCGGCGATGGAGGTGCCGAGCGGGATGTCGGTGCCCGCCCCGAGACGGGACAGCAGGGCCGCGACAGCGGCCTGCACCACCATGAACAGCGTCGCCCGCGACTGCCGGGCCACATCGGCGAGCCCCGCATACACCGCGGGAGGAACGGGAAACTCGACGACACCGCCGCGATTGCTGGCCACGGGGGGTCTGGGGCGGTCGTAGGGCAGGTCCAGCTCTTCCGGCAGCCCGTCCAACGCCTCACGCCAGTAGGCGAGTTGGCTACTGACCACACTCTCCGGATCACTCTCGTCACCCAGCAACTCGCGCTGCCACAACGTGTAATCCGCATACTGCACCGGCAGCGGCTCCCACTCAGGAACGCCACCCGCCACCCGCGCGTTGTACGCCACCTCCAAGTCCCGCAACAACGGCCCCATCGACCAGCCGTCACACACCGTGTGATGCATCACCAGCACCAGGGCATGCTCCTCGGCCGACACCCGCACCAACGAAGCCCGCACCAACAGATCCACATCGAGATCGAACGGCAACTCCGCCAACTCACGCACCACCGCCTCGACATCACCCGAAACGGCATCCACCACCTTCACGACCACACCCGCATCGGCCACCGGCAACACCACCTGCCGCGGCTCACCCCCCACCTCACGGAACACCGTCCGCAACACCTGATGCCGCTCCACCACATCCACCAACGCCGACTCCACCACCGACGCCTCCAACACCCCACCCACACGCACCACCAACGGCACGTTGTAGGCAGGTCCTGGCTCGTCGAGGCGGTTGAGGAACCACATCCGCTGCTGGGCGTAGGACAACGGGAACATGCTCATCCGGCTCATCCCTCCGTCCGGCGGACGAGGCGGGGGCGCGCGGCGGCGGACCGCGGCTTGTCCTCCAGGCTCGCCGCGACACCGGCCACGGTCGGGTCGGCGAACAGCCGCATCAGGTTGACCTCGGTGCCGAGGGTGGTGCGGATGCGGTTGACCAGACGGGTCGCGAGCAGCGAATGACCGCCCAACTCGAAGAAGTTGTCGTCCAACGACACCGACTCCACCCGCAGAATCTCCGCGAACAGCGCCGCAACCCCCTTCTCCCGCTCCGAACGCGGCTCACGCCCCGCCGACAAAGACCCGTAATCCGGAACCGGCAACGCCCGACGATCCAACTTCCCGTTCCGCGTCAACGGCAACGCACCCAACACCACGAACGCCGACGGCACCATGTAATCCGGCAACACCCGCCCCACCTCACCGCGCAGCACACCCACATCCACCGGCACCCCCACCGCCGGCACCACATACGCCACCAACCGCTTGTCCCCCACCACATCCTCACGCACCACAACGGCGGCGTCGGCGACGGTCGGCTGGTCGGCGATCACTTTGTGGATCTCGCCGGGCTCGATGCGCAGGCCGCGCAGCTTCACCTGGTCGTCGGAGCGGCCGGCGTAGAGCAGATAGCCGTCCGCGGTCCAGCGACCCAGGTCTCCGCTGCGGTACATGCGGTTGCCGGGGGCGCCGAACGGGTCGGCGACGAAGCGTTCGGCGGTGAGGGCCGAGCGGCCGAGGTAGCCGCGGCCGAGGTTGGCGCCTGCCAGGTAGATCTCGCCGAGGACGCCCGGCGGGACAGGGTTGAGGTGCTCGTCGAGCACGTACACGCGGGTGTTGTGCACGGGCCGGCCGATGGTCGCCTGGGAGCTCTCGCTCAGTGCGCAGCCGGATGCCTCGACGCAGAACTCGCTGGGCCCGTAGTAGTTGAAGACGTGGGTGCTGTCGGCGGCGCGCAGCTCGCTCCACAGCGCCTCGGGGACCGCCTCGCCGCCGAGCATCAGGGTGTGCGGTGCGGTGCCGGGGGCGAGCAGGCCCTCCGTCAGCAGCTGCTGGGCGACGTTCGGGGTGACGTCGAGCTGGTCGATGCCGTGCTCGGCGATGTACCGCACCATGTGGGCCGGGTCGCGGCGGGTCTCCTCGTCGAGGAGGTGCAGCTCGTGCCCGGCGATCATGGCGAGCACGCCCTCCCACGAGGTGTCGAAGGCGAGCGAGGCCGACAGGACCACGCGTCGCCGGTCCTCGGGGGTCCGGGGCGGCGGGAACGTGACTCCGCTGTGGAAGGTCAGCAGGTTCGTGAGGGCGCGGTGCAGCACGGTCACGCCCTTGGGCGTGCCGGTCGAGCCGGAGGTGTAGATGACGTAGGCGGCGTGGTCCGGGCGCAGGGGTGAACGCCGGTCCGCGTCGGTCGGGTTGTGGTCCGGGGCGTCCGCGAGCGTGTGCTCGGTGACGAGTGGCGGCAGGGCGGACGTGCGGCCTATGCGCTCGACGAGGGCGTCGGTGGTGACCAGTACGGTGGGTTCGGCGTCCTTCAGGACGGTCCGGATACGCTCGGCCGGGAGCTGCGGGTCGATCGGGGTGTAGACGCCGCCCGCCTTGCAGGCGGCCAGCCAGGCGACGACGGCTTCGACGGTGCGGGGCAGAGCGACCGCCACCAGCGCGTCGGGGCCGACTCCGAGGCCGATGAGGTGGTGCGCGAAGCGGTTGACCCAGGTGTTCAACTGGGCGTAGGTGAGGCTCGTTTCACCACTGACCAGGGCGACCGCGTCCGGGTTCTGCTGGGCGCGCTGTTCGAAGACGGTGGTGACCGTCGCGTCGGGCAGTTCGCGCGCGGTGTCGGTCCACTGCGCGAGGAGCTCCCGCTCGCCGGGCGTGAGGATGTCGACGGCTGTCACGTCGCGGTCGGGGTCGGCGACCAGGTCGCCGAGGAAACGGACGAGGCGGTCCGCGAAGGCGGCGGCCGTGGTCTCGTCGAAGAGGTCGGTCGCGTACTCAAGGGTGCCGGTGATTCCCTGGCGGGTGCCCTCGGGGGCGATCCGCTCGTTCAGGACGACCGACAGATCGAACTTGGCGACCGCCATCTTGCGCTGTTCGACTTCGGTGGTGAGTCCGTCGAGGTCGAGGGTGAGCCCGCCGTCGAAGAGCTCCACGCCGACTTGGAAGAGGGGGTGGCGGGAGCGGACGCGGGTCGGGTTGATCTCCTCGACGATGCGCTCGAAGGGCACGTCCTGGTGGGCGTAGGCGGACAGACCGGCGTCCCGCACACGTTGGACGAGTTCGCGGAAGGTGGGGCGGCCGGAGACGTCGGTGCGCAGGACAAGGGTGTTGATGAAGCAGCCGACCAGGTCGTTGAGCGCCTTGTCGGTGCGGCCGGCGATGGAGGTGCCGAGCGGGATGTCGGTGCCCGCCCCGAGACGGGACAGCAGGGCCGCGACAGCGGCCTGCACCACCATGAACAGCGTCGCCCGCGACTGCCGGGCGATCTCGGTGAGTCCCGCGTGGACCTCAGGCGCGATGTCGAAGGTGATCTCGGCGCCGTGGTAAGTGGCGGCTGCGGGGCGAGGGCGATCGTAGGGCAGGTCCAGCTCTTCCGGCAGCCCGTCCAACGCCTCACGCCAGTAGGCGAGTTGGCTACTGACCACACTCTCCGGATCACTCTCGTCACCCAGCAGCTCGCGCTGCCACAACGTGTAATCCGCATACTGCACCGGCAGCGGCTCCCACTCAGGAACGCCACCCGCCGTCCGCGCGTTGTACGCCACCTCCAAGTCCCGCAACAACGGCCCCATCGACCAGCCGTCACACACCGTGTGATGCATCACCAGCACCAGGGCATGCTCCTCGGCCGACACCCGCACCAACGAAGCCCGCACCAACAGATCCACATCGAGATCGAACGGCAACTCCGCCAACTCACGCACCACCGCCTCGACATCACCCGAAACGGCATCCACCACCTTCACGACCACACCCGCATCGGCCACCGGCAACACCACCTGCCGCGGCTCACCCCCCACCTCACGGAACACCGTCCGCAACACCTGATGCCGCTCCACCACATCCACCAACGCCGACTCCACCACCGACGCCTCCAACACCCCACCCACACGCACCACCAACGGCACGTTGTAGGTCGGGGACGGTCCTTCGAGACGGTCGAAGAACCACATCCGCTGCTGTACGTGGGACAACGGGAACATGCTCACCCTCCAGGAAGATTTCAAAGCGACAGCGCGACGTCCGGGAGGGCCGTCAGGACCGGCGCACCAACTTGGGCCGCGCGACGGCCGGTTGCGCGGCGCTCTCCAGAGCCACGGCGAGACCGGCCGCCGTGGGGGTCTCGAAGATCTGCCGCAGTTCGAACTCCACCCCGAAGGCGGCGCGCAGTTCGCCCCACAGCCGCATCGCGCGCATCGAATGTCCGCCGCGGTCGAAGAAGTTGTCCTCGGGGGCCACGGAGTCGAGCTCCAGCACTTGAGCCATCACGGCGGCGACCTTGGCCTCGGTCTCGGCCCGGGACGGGCGCGGGTCTGCGACATTCATGGTTGCGGTTCCCGTTCGATGTGGGTTGACAGGAGGAGGCGGCACGGGGCCTACCAGCGGCGGGTCTCGCCGAAGAAGTCGGGGATCGTCCGAAGTCGCCCTTCGACGGCGGCCTGCGCATGGACGTAGTGGCCGACGGCCAGGTCGAGGACGCCCAGGCCGAACGGCGAGAAGACGGTTGCCCGCGCCGGGTCGGTCCGCACCTGCCCCGTGAGCACCTGCGCGAGCGTCCCGGTGACGAAGTCCCGGTTTCCGGTGAGCTGTTCGGCCAGATGGGGAGAGGTGTTCGCCTTCATGCAGTGCTCGACGTCGTCGAGCACGTTGTCCGCCGTGAGCAGCAGCTCCGGGGCCAGGTCGCGCAGCGAGACATTGAGGATCAGCTGCCCGGGCCGCAGAGCGCGGTCGGCAGAGATGTGGGGGCGCAGCGCGGTGGTGGCGAGCACCACCAGATCGCAGTCGAGGGCCTCGTCGGCGGACGCCGTACGGGAGGCAGCCCCGTACTCGGTCACGAGGTGGCCGGCGAGGGCCTGCGCCGAGGGCTCGTCGATGTCGTGACAGCGGACATCGGTCAGCGGTGTGCCCGAGTGGTGCAGGTACCGGCAGATGGTGCGCGCGATGACGCCGCCGCCGAGGACTCCGATGCTGGTGGGTGTGCCATGACTCAGGGTCGTGGCGGCGAGCGCGGCGGACGCCGCGGTACGCGCGGCGCTGATGCCCGCCGCTTCCAGCAGGGCGAACGGGTAACCGGTCGTGTAGTCGTTGAGGACGAGCACCGCCGAGGCGCGCGGGAGCCCTGACTCCACATTGCGCGGAAAGCTCGCTATCCACTTGATTCCGGCGACATCGGTGGTGCCACCGAGATAGGCGGGAAGGGCGATGATGCGGGAATCGGGCTTGTCCGGGAACCGGAGGAAATAGCTGTCCGGATTCACGCTGTCGCCCGCCTCATGGGCGAGGTAGGCGTCACGCACGCTGGCGATGACATCTTTTTCCCGGCCTGCCAGTATCGCCATGACGTCGCTGCCGCTGAGCACGGAGAATTCAAGCACGTTCGTTCCTCTGAGTCTGGTGGTGGTCAGCCCGGCAGGTATTCGGCTTCTCTTCGCTCGGTGGCGGCGGCGAGGGTTTCGGCCCCGAATCGTTCGACGACCCAGTCGTCGTTGTAGACGGTGTCGAGATATCCCTCCCCCATGTCCGGGGAGATGGCCAGTACCCGGCTCCCGGGGGCGATCCGGTCGCTGAACGCGGAGACGGCCGCCAACGTGCTGCCGGAGGATCCGCCGAGCAGCAGTCCGTGTTCGCGGGCGACTCTGCGGCAGGTGCGGACGGCGTCCCGCTCGTCGACGAGGACTTTGTGGAACGAGCCGTCATCGACGAAGATCTCGGGGACGTGGCTGGTGCCGATCCCGGGGATCCAGCGTCGTCCGGGTCCCCCGCCGAACGTCACCGAGCCCACGGCGTCGACCGCGACGACGTTCGTCGACGCCCCCGCCTCGCGCAGTCCCCGTACGCAGCCCATCAGTGTCCCCGACGTCCCGGTGCCCACGAACAGCCAGTCCGGAGCGCCGAAGCCGGCGAGGATCTCACCCACGGTGTGCGTGCTGTGTGCCATGGCGTTGGCCGGGTTGGCGTACTGGTTCAGCCACACGAGCCGGGAGTCGGCCGCGGTACGACGGCGGATGTACTCGATACGGGTGGCGAGATAGCCGCCCGCCCGGTCCCGCTCGTCCACGATCACGACGTCGGCGCCGAGTGCCTTGATGAAGCGCAGGGTGCGCGCGTTCACGTTGGGGTCGGTGACCAGGGTGATGCGGTAGCCCCGGGCCGCGCAGATGGAGGCGAGGGCCACTCCCAGATTTCCCGAGGTGGATTCGATGAGTTCGCACCCCGGAGCGATGCGTCCCTGCGCCTCGGCATCGAGAATCATTTCCCGGGCCGTCTTCAGTTTGATGGATCCGGCCGGGTTGAGACCCTCGATCTTGACGTGTGTGGAGAATCCCGTCGTGAATCCCGGGAGTTCCATGAACCGGTCACCCGATGAGACGTCGTAGATTCGTCGTGGTATCAATGCCCCTCCGCACATCACGGGTCGGACGAGCAACCCATCTCCCGAACCTTAACCGCGCCTTCCCCGCACCTTTCGGCATTCCCACCGGCAGTGCGGGGGCAGTTATCAGCCTGTTGTCACCACCCGGAGGGCACCGGCGATCTCGTCCGCCACGTCCTTCTGGTTGGCCTCGTCCAGCAGGTAGAAGTGGCCCCCGGGAAAGACCCGTTCGCGCAGGCCCGCACCAGCACGACGGCTCCACCGGGTGAGTTCGGCGGTCTCGGTCAGCGCGTCGTCACGGCCGCCCAGCACGGTGAGCGGGACCGACAGGGTCCGGTGGGCGTGGCGGGTGGCCAGGCGGTGCCCGAGGGTGAGGTCGCAGCGCAGCACGGCGAGCAGGTGTGCCTGGAGGTATTCGTCCTGCAGGACTTCGGCGGGCGTGCCGCCGCCCCGTTCGAGGATGTCCATGAGGTCTTCCTCGCTCCACTTCCCCGCGAGTTCGGCACGCGAGCCGCCGTTGGGGTGAGCGCTGAGCACGAGGGACCGGCACAGGTCCGGGGCGGCCAGTGCGAGCGCCACGGCGAAGGCGGCGCCCATGCTGTGCCCGAAGAGGACGGTCGGCAGGACGGACAGGGTGCGCAGTTCTCCGGCCACGGCCGCCACCGCGCCCTCGGGGTCGTCCAGGATCTGGCGGGCGTCCTCACCGAACCTGCGCTCCCGGCCGGGCAGCGTGACGCCGACGGCCTCAATGTCGTCGGGCAGCCAACGCACTGTCGGCAGCAGGGCGTTGGGGCCCGCCCCCGAGTGCGCGAGGACGACGACGCGGCCGGTGGCCGTGCCCTGTGCGGGTCGTATGACGGTGGTCCAGACGTGCTGGGGCATTCCTGCTCCTCCTGCGGGCGGCTTCGTGGGTGCCGGGGTCAGTCGCGCTGCGCGGTGTCGTCGCGCAGCCAGTACCTGCCGTCGCCGCGGTCCAGGATCTGGAGCTCGATCAGGTACCGGCGGACGGCGACGTGGTCGGTCCCGGAGCCCTCGCACCAGGCGCGCAGCAGGTCGTTGACGGCGGGTTCGTCGTAGGTGTGGCCGGTCTGGAAGGTGCCCTGGGCCAGGTGGCGCAGCACCGTCCGCCGGCGCTCCAGCTGCGCCGGCAGGCTCCGCAGGCGGCCGTCCACGACGAAGGTGCGCAGCAGGGACGTCTCGGGCCCGCCGCCCGGTGCCGGTGCCACGGTGGCCGTCCGACGTGCCGCGGCCCTCAAGTACGCGATGTTCGGGCGGAGTTCACCGTCGTCATCGGTCACCAGCTCGCCTGCGACGAGCTTGCGCACCGCGGCGGCGGTGTCCTTGGGTGCCGTACCGGCTGCCCGGGCCGCGTCAGGCAGCGTGGTCGCGCCGAGGACGATCGCGGAGAAGACCCGCAGCCGTACCGAATCGGCGAGTATCCCGACGATGGTCTGCGCCGTCATGGGGGTCTTCCTCCTGTCGCTGTGAGGGGTGAGAGAGATGGGGGAGATGGGGCGGTACGGAGGGACATGCCGCCCGCACGAGGTTGAGGACGCTGAACGCGATGCGCCTGTCCGTGCGTTCGCGGCGCACGAGCCCTTGTTGCAGCAGTGCCTGCACCGTCACCGCGGCGGACGCACGACTCAGGCCGAGCCGCTGCGCCACCTGCTCCACCGTCCAGTGACCGCCCCAGTCGGCCAGCTGGGCCAGCAACATCCGCTGATCCTTCGTCAGTTCGGCGAGGGCCTGCGTGAGCGCCCGGTCGACCCAGCTGCCGGAGGGGGTGTCACAGGGTGGTGCGGCCAGGAGCAGGGGTTCGGTGCGGGCCATCGACACGAGTTCGTCGGGCGCGCACAGCAGCAGCCAGGAGGCGACCGACTCCAGGGCGCGGGGCAGCCCGTCGAGCAGGGAGCAGATCTCTCGCAGCGCGGCGGCGTCACCGGTGTCCGGACGGTAGCCCGGGCGCAGTTCGGCGATCCGGTCGAGGAGGACAGCGAGCGCGGGCGAGGGCGGCGCCGGGTGCGGTCCGCCGAGCGCGGCGACGTCCTGGTCGTGCAGCGGACCCAGCTGGACCGTCCGGTCCTGCTCCCGGTCGCGTGCGGTGCGCGTGGTCTCCAGGATGCGCAGCCGGGGGCACTCCGCGAGGAGGGAGTCCATGGTCGCGCGGGAGACGTGGTCGCCGTCCGGGGTGGTGTCGTTCCCGTCGATCACCAGCAGGACGTCCCGGTCACCGACCAGGCGTGCGGCCTCCGCGGTCGCCCCGCCGGTGCGGGCGAGCAGTCCTTCCATCCAGGAGGCCGGGGCGACCTGGAGTCCGTCGGGGTAGGCGCCTGCGTCGGTTCCGGCCGCGCGGGGCACGCTCATCCACAAGGTGGGCACGCCGGTTCCGGTGTGCAGGGTGTGGGCTGCCGCCAGGGCGAGGCGGGTCTTGCCGGAGCCGCCGAGACCGGCGACGGTGACGGTCCTCCCCGTGGGCCGGCGCAGCAGCCCGACGGTCCGGTCCAGGTCGGCGCCCCGGCCGTGCGGGCGTGTCGCCGCCACGGCGGGCAGCACCGACAGGGCCTCGAAACTGGCGTCGTCGGCCTGGAGTCCGGCCGCGACGAAGAGCGCTGCCCGGCGGCCGCCGCCGAGTCTGAGCGCGTCGGCGAGCAGCCGGATCGTCTCCTTGCGCGGGTTCTTCGCGAGCCCGAGTTCGAGGTTGCGGATGGCCCGTACGCTCACGGCGGAGAGCCCGGCCAGTTCGGTCTGCGTCAGCCGGGCACGGCCGCGGTAGTGCTGGAGCAGGTCGCCGAGGCTCATGGCGTTGATCGTCGCCGTCAAGTGCGTGCCCTTTCATGGGAGTTCCGTCGTGATGAGGAGAGCGAGTGGTCAGTGCGCGGGGTCGGCCAGGAGGAACTCGGTGAGTGCGCGGGTGAGCAGTCTGGGGTCATGGGCGCCGCACAGTTCGCGTACCGAATTGAGCGACAGGCCGGGCACGCCCACGTCGATGACAGGGATGCCGAGGCGGGAGGCGAGCAGGGGCGCCACGGGCGAGCCCTCGGGCAGGTCGCCCCGGCGGCCGGAAGGCTGCCAGGGCACGCCGGCCCGCTCGCAGGCACGTGCGAACTCGGCGATACGAGGGCCGTCGGCGGTCCCGGTGCGGCCGGTGCCGATCTCCACGACCGGCCCGCCGTTGGGCAGCGGGCGACGCGGCTCTTGGAAGTCCGGGTGCAGCGCGTCCGTCATCCCGGCGGCGACCGCCAGCGTTCCCGCGACGGCCCGTTGCCAGTCGTCCCGGCAGCCGCCCCGCGCCTCCACGGAGCGGCGCAACACCCGGGCGAGCAGGGCGCATTGAGACCCGCCTGCCGACCCCGGGCGCGCCGCCATGTGGTCGAAGGCCGCGAACGCGGTGACCGCGGAGGGCCCGCGCTCCGCGGCACTCAGCAGTGCGGTGAGCCCCGAGTGCACGGAGACGAGATTGTTCAGACGCGCCGATGCGACGAAATCCTCGGCATCGCCCAGGAAGCCCGGAGGCTGCACGTCGTGGAGCATCAGGTCCCAGTCGAGCACGTCGTCGACATGGACGTCCGCCTCGCTCGCCAGTCGGCTCAGCAGACGGCCCGGATCCTCCCCGCCCAGTCCCCAAACGGGAGCCAGCTCCCGGCTGTCACGACCAGGACCGCCGTCGGGTCCCGGCCCCGGCAACGGCTGCGGGGCCCGCAGCAGAGGCGAGTCCGCACAGACCAGTCGGGTGGTCCCGTCGTACAGGGCGAGCCGGCCGGACACTCCCAGGTCCCGGTCGAGCCAGCTGCCGAGACAGACTGGGCCGTAGGCCTCCACGGCGATCTGCTGCCACCCCCGAGCCCCCGTGTCCGGCGCCGGTCCGATCCGCAGATTGGGCGCGTCGGTGTTCGCGGCCACGAGCCGGATCGGGGTCGGACCGGGGGCACCGGGCGGGGCGTACCAGGCGATGAGGGTGCCCCCGCCGGCCACGAAACAGCCGCCTGTCGCGTCCGCCCAGTGGGCACCCTCGCTCAGCTCCCGGAACCCGGCCGTCCGCAGCCGGTTCGTCGCCTCCTCCACCGCGTGGTAGGGCGACGTCCCGGCCTCGACGTACGACAGCAGATCGTCGCCGTGCCGCACCGGGTGCGGTGAGGTCACTGCTGGTGGTCGAGGGAGATGGCGCGGCCCCAGGCCGAGTCGGCGCTGACGTGCGTGTCCGCTTCTCCTCCGGCCGGCTGGGCTTGGCCGCCGAGGGCGATGAGCCCCAGGGCGAAGGATGCGATCGTGGCACGGATCAGGTAACGCATGGGTGGGTCCCCCTTCGGAACAAGTGGTCGGGCGGTGTGCGGCCGCCTGTCGCCATGCTTGCCGAGGGCGTGGTCGTCGCCATAGGTCCACCAGGGCGCACAAATGTAACCTTCACACTTGTGAGCCTCGAACAACCTCGGCCGAACTTGTGCGAATGCGACACCCCGCAGCCGAGTTCGCCCTGCACTCCCGCACGCGACCTGTACCGCGCAGCGCTCTCGGCAGGGACCCTGCCCCGCGCGGACGTACCGGATTGCCTGTGGAAGCTGTCCCTTGTCCGCGAATGCGCTGAGTCACCGGATTCGGCGGAGGTTGTTCCGCCTGAGGCCGCGGCTTACGCGGCGCTCGGGCCGCTGGAGGAGGAACTGGCGCGCAGGCGCAAGGAGTTGCTGTCGGCCCAGGCCACTTTCGCCGTCCTGTCGGAGGCGTACGCGGATGCGCGCAGGGACCGGCAGTCGCCGGTCACTCTGCTCACCGGTGGCAGCCTGATCAGCTCGGCCCTGGAGGCGGCCGTGGCGGGGTGTCGCGAGGAGCTGCTGACGGCGCAGCCCGGCGGTGGGCGTGCCCCGAATCTCCTCGAAGAGGCCAGGGAGCGGGATGTGAGCCTGCTGTCGCGCGGTGTCCGGCAGCGCACCATCTACCAGCACACGGTCCGCTCGCACCAGGCGACGATGTCGTACATCGAGGAGGTCACGGAGGCGGGCGCCCAGGTCCGCACCCTGACCGAGGTCTTCGAGCGCATGATCATCTGCGACCGGGAGGTCGCCTTCATACCGGCGTCCGAGGAACGTTCCGTCGCCGCGCTCCGGGTCACGCATCCGGGACTCGTCCGCTTTCTGACGCAGTTCTTCGAGAACGCCTGGGACAGGGCGGTCCCCGTCGTTCCGTGGGCCACCCCGGTGCGGCCGCCCGAGATCACCTCGGACATCCAGCGCACCATCCTGCGGGCGATCGTGTCCGGTGAGACGGACGACTCCATCGCCCGGCGCCTGGGCATGAGCCGGCGCAGTGTGGCCGAGCACGTCCGCAAGGTGTCCCAGCAGCTCGCCAGCGGCAGCCGGGCCCAGCTGGGCTACCTGCTGGCGACCTCCTCACTTCTCAGTCCGGAGGACGGCGGCGCTGAGGACGCCTCCCTGGGGCTGCTCGGCGACGCCGGCGTCACGTGCGGCTGCTCGCGAGCACCCGCGCCAGCCGCGTCACTGTCGGGTGGAGATACAGTTCCCGCAGCTGCAGAGGCGGCATCCCCTGCTCGCGCATGACCGCCGTCAGCCGCACCGCGAGCAGTGAATTCCCGCCGAGCAGGAAGAAGTTGTCGTCCGGTCCGACGGGCACCCCGAGCAGCGCTTCCCAGACCGAGGTGAGGGACGCCACAAGGTCGGTGCGGTCACCGTCCGGTGATTCGGCCACGTCCACGGGCGCGGGCGGCGCGGAGACGACGGCGTGTTCGGCCAGCTTGCGCGTGTCCAGCTTGCCGTTCGCGGTCAGGGGCAGGGCCGGGACGGCGATCACCGACGTCGGCACCATGTACGAGGGCAGGACGCTCTGCGCGCGGCGGTGCACCGCCGCCGTGTCGCCGCCGGAGCCCAGCACCACGTACGCGGTGATACGGGCCTGGGCGGCGTCTCCGGTCTCGCCTCCCTCGACGACCACCGCCGCCGCCGTGACGTGCGGTTCCTCCAGCAGGACGGTGCGGATCTCGTCCAGCTCGATCCGGAAGCCCCGCACCTTCACCTGCGAGTCGAGGCGCCCCAGGTGCTCCAGCCTGCCGTCCGGGAGAAGCCGGCCGCGGTCGCCGCTGCGGTACATGCGCCCGCCGGTGAAGGGGTCCGGCACGAAACGTTCCCGGGTCAGGCCGGGACGTCCCAGATACTCCAGGGCGAGGCCCTCGCCACCGACGTAGATCTCGCCGGGAGCGCCGCACGGGACCGGGCGCCGCTGCTCGTCGAGGACGTACACGTACCAGCCGGGCAGCGCGGGCCCCACCGAGCGCGAACCGGACAGCGCCTCGCGTCGTGTGACTGTCTGGGCCGTGACATGGACGGTGGTCTCCGTGATGCCGAACATGTTCACCACACGACAGCGGTCCTCCGGGTAACGGTCGAACCACGTCCGCAGCAGGCGGGTGTCAAGGGTCTCACCGCCGAACACGACCAGCCGGACGGCCAGTTGCTCCCCGCTGCGGCGATCGGCGTCCATCAGCTGCGCGAAGGCCGACGGGGTCTGGTTGAGCACGGTGACCCGCTCGGTCAGCATGAGGGCGTGGAACTCCTCGGGCGACCGGGAGACCCAGAACGGCACGACGACGAGCCGGGCCCCCGTCAGCAGTGCTCCCCACACCTCCCATACGGAGAAGTCGAACGCACAGGAGTGGAAGAGGGTCCAGGTGTCGTCCGGGACGAGGCCGAAGCCGTCCCGCGTGGCGGCGAGGAGGGCCACGACGTTGCGGTGCGGTACGACGACGCCCTTGGGGCGGCCGGTGGAGCCCGAGGTGTAGATGACGTACGCCGCTTCCTCGGGGGCCCGCGTGGGCTTCACTTCTTCCGGCGCCGCACCCACGTCCTCCCCCCGCGCCTCCAGCTCCTCCGGGCGCACGCACCACATGCCGTCGGTCCCGGGGAAGGTGTCGAGGGTGGTCACGACGGCCCGCAGCCCCGCGTCCTCGGCGGTGTACGCGAGCCGGTCGGTCGGGTAGGCCGGGTCCATCGGCACATAGACGCAGTCCGCCTTCAGCACGGCGAGCATGGCGACCACGAGATCGAGCGACCGATCCAGGCAGATCCCCACGCGCTCACCGGCACCGACCCCGCCGACCCGCAGAGCGGCGGCACAGCGCGCGGCCCGCTCCTCCAGTTCGGCGTAGGTCAGCGTCCGTCCCTCGCAGGTGACCGCCACGGCATCGGGCCGTTCGGCGGCTCTGGCGGCGAAGACCGCGTCGATCCGATCCGGCGTCCAGGTCAACGGCTTTGCGGGAGCACCGAGTTCGGCCGTACGACGCGCCTCCTCCTCATCGAGCAGCCCGATGTCACCCGGCGTGAGCTGCCCTGCCGTGGTGCCCAACTGCTCGTAGACGAAGGCGACGTGCCGCGCGAACCGCCTCGCCGACTCCTCGCCCACCTCACCCAAGCGATGGTGGACGATCAGCTGCGGCGCCCCCGCGGCGGTGCGTCCGGGGACGACGGTGAGCGGAAAGGGAGCGGTCTGACACGCCGTGTAGAGATGGTCGTCGGCGTACGAGGGCTCATCGCCGGTCCCGGCGAGGATGCCCACCGCAACCCTGCCGCCCGCGCCGAGCACGAGGTCCGCGTACTGGTCCGCTCCGCACCGGCCGTCGCGTCCTGCGAGCGCTTCCCCCGCGCGCGCCAGAAGGCCCGCCGTGTCGACAGCACCGGAGAGGTCCAGCGTGAGCAAGGTGCCGGTGTCGAACGCGCCCAGCGCCCCGGCGGGCCGGTCCCGCCAGTTCCGCAGCACGCCGAGAAGCGGCCTCTCCTGCTCCTCGAACCGGGCGAGGACGATCGCGGCCGCCACCGCGAGCCGGGCTCCCAAGTCGGCCGCTCCGGCGTGCAGTTCGACGGTGACATGTCCCGTACGCTCGCCCGCGTTCCCTTCCCCGGCCGCCCAGTCCAGCCCTGCCGCGCACTCCGCCGCCCGCCACTCCTGGAGCGTCTCTTCCCGCGCCTCCCCACGGTCGTCCGGTTCGACGGGACGCACCTCTTCGTACCGGGAGCGGCCCGTCAGGACGTCGGCGACGAGGCGCAAGGACTCCGCGTCCAGCCGTTCGCGATGGGCCACGAGGACGAGTTCGGCCTGTCCGTCGGCGAATTCGAGCAGGACGGCGCGGAAGGCCTCGTCCCGAGGATGGAGAGCACGGGTCGTCTCGGCGCGCACCCGGTCGCTCCCGGCGACTCGGTCGGCAAGGACCCGCTCGTGCCACAGCCTGGGCAGCTTGCACCCGGTGTCCTCACCCCACCAGGCCCCGACCGCCTCGTCCAGCGTCCGGCCCATCAGCTCCGCGTCCGCGCCTTCCGGAAGGCGGACGTGGACGGCGTGGCAGCGTGCGGACGCGGCGCCGGCGGCGGGGGTGAGCCAGGACGTATCGATTCGGGGCACGGCTTCGACTCCAGGTGGCGTGGACGTGGTGGGAGGGCGCAGCGCCCGGCAGGAGCGTGTCGGGGCGTCAGCGCGCGGTGAAGCCGCCATCGACGGTGAGGACGCTGCCCGTGACCTGGCGCGATTCATCCGAGGCCAGCCACAGGGCCGCCGCCGCGATGTCCTCCGGTTCGACGAGCGCGTTCATCGGCTGCGACTGCACGAAGGTGTCCTCATGTTCGTCCACCGGGACGTCCAGGGCACGGGCGATCTCGGACAGCATGCGCCCTTCGACGTGGTCCGCGTCCCGGACCGATCCCGGGCAGAGCGCGTTCACCCGCACCTTGCGCGGCGCGTAGTCCAGCGCCACGGCCTTCGTCAGGCCGACGAGGCCGTGCTTGGCGGCCACGTAGGCGGCGAAGTGGCGGTAGCCGACCAGTCCGGCGGTGGAGGCGACGTTGACGATGCTGCCCGAACCACGCTCGATCATGCGGCCACCCACTGCCCGGATCAGGCGCCAGGCCCCGGACAGATCGACGTCGAGCATGAGGTTCCACTCGGCCTCGTCGATGTCGTGCGCGACCTTGCCGGAAGGAGCCGCGATGCCTGCGTTGTTGACCAGGACGTCGATCGCGCCGAACCGTGCGACGGCCGCGTCCACCGCGGCATCGACCGCGTTCGCGTCCCGTACGTCGACCGACTGAGCGAGGACGGAGGCGCCGAGGTCTCGGCAGAGTTCCACCGTGTGCGCGAGCTGGCTGGCGGACCCGAGCGGATAGGGCACCTGGTCGAGGTCCCGGGCGATGTCGAGCAGGACGAGGTCCGCGCCTTCCTTCGCGAAGGCGGTGGCGCAGGCACGCCCCAGCCCCCGGGCGGCGCCCGTGACGAGGGCGGTCTTACCGGACAGGCGCACGGTCGGCTCCCGGGAGTGTCTGCACCTGTGCGTCGATCACCCGGAGGAGAGCCGGCACGTCGTCGGCCAAGTACATGTGGCCGCCGTCCAGTTCGACCATGCTCAGCCCGCTTTCGGTGACATCCGCCCATCGGGCGACCGCGGCCCCGCTCACCAACTCGTCGTGGCGGCCCCGCAGAGCCGTGACGGGCACCTGCAGGGACTTGTCCGTCGAGGGCCGGTAGTTCTCGTGCATCGCGACGTCCGCGCGCAGCGTGGGCAGCAGCAACTCCCGCATGTCCGGGTGCTCCAGGGCCGGATGCGCATACCCTGCAAAGCGCCGCACCTGAGCCAGAAAGGCCTCGTCGTCCAGGTCGCTGGCCCGGGCCTCCCTGCCATCCCAGGGCCCCGGCGAGCCGCTGACGAACAGCCTCTCGACACTGATCCCTTCCAACTCGCCCAGCTTATGGGCCAGTTCGTAGGCGAGAACGGCGCCGAGACTGTGGCCGAAGACCGCCACCCGGCCCGCACCGCCGGTGAGCCGCACGACCTGGTCGTACGCGTCCGCCACGGCCTGGGCCACGTCCGTGTGGGGCAGCTCGACGAAGCGCTCCTCCCTCCCCGGGAGCTGCACCGCCACTATCCGCAAGGTCTCCGGTACGTGCTTCTCCCAGGCTCTGAAGAACGAGGCGCCCGCCCCCGCGAAGGGTAGGCAGACAAGAGCTATCGGTTCCATCGGGTGGATTCCCTCTCGGACAAGTGGAGCTCAGGCGCAGCAGCGTATGTACAGCTTCGGAGCCACAGCGGCATGCGGGAGGGTAGATGGGCGGCAGTTACGACCGGGCGCCCGGGCCGATGTCCGGCTACCCAGTGTCTACGGCGACCTGGGCAGGCGCTGGGCGATACGGGAACGGGACGATCCCTCCGGGGGCGGCACCGAGATGCGCTGCGCGTCGATCTCCCGCAGTACCGAGTGGACCTGTTGCACGCCAGGGGTACCTCGCCTTCGGTGCCTGGAGGCCGGTGCTGACCAGGACCAAGGGCGGCCGGTCGCGGTCGGTGTCGCGGACGAGTAGGAGGCGGACGGTGCGGGTGTGCAGGGAGCCGTACCACAGGCCGGTGCGCGGGGGTGCCGGGGCGTACAGGATGGCGTTCTTCGGTAGCCAGGTGGTGAAAGTGACCCGTTCGGGCAGGTCGCGCAGCGGCTTGCCGTGGTAGGCGGAATCGGCCACGGCGTGGATGCGTCGGGACCGGTGGCAGGCGGCCAGAGTGCGGAGCATCTTCGGACCCCACCGCCGCCCGCTCCTCGAACAAGCCGCCGCTGCCGTTGCACCCGTCGGCCGTGATCGGTCAGCTGACATCCAACGCCTACAGGAAGAATCGGAGAGCCTCGCCCGCCGCAAGGAACTGCTGCTCGACCAACTGGCCGGAGCCGGCGGTGACGACGCCGGGGGCCCTGAGACCACAGCAGAGTTCGCAAGGGGATCCGCAAACGGTTTCGACGCGCTGGAGCATCAGCGACGTGCCGCTGTGGCCCAGCTGGAGCAGTACCGCGCCGAAACGTCATCGTCAACAGGACCCGGCAACATCGAACTCATCGAGGCGCTCCCGCAGCTCACTCTCCGCTTCGGGCAGCTGACGTGAATGACCTCCCCGGGGCCTTGACCTGTACCTTCTCTTTCGCACGGTCTCGCACGAGAGGCTTTGGGGGACGCATGTGGGATTCGTGGCCCCTCCTCGGCACGCCTTGAAGCCTCGGCCGTACCGTCAACCAGATCGCCGCGGACATTTCCGGCAACTCGGTGCCGGAAGCGGGTGAGGAGCTGAGACCCGTGGTGGATCAGGACCCCAAAGGCGTTAGCGTGGTGAGCGCTGATCGCGAGCCCGTGCTGGTTCGTGCTGGTTTTTGGGGTGCAGGAGGGGAAACATGCAGGTCGGAGCGATTTTGTGAGATTGCTGCACACTTCCGACTGGCATCTCGGCCGGGCGTTCCACCGGGTGAGCATGCTCGGCGCCCAGGCCGAGTTCATCGGCCACCTCGTCACGACCGTGCGTGAGCACGACGTGGACGCGGTCGTCGTGTCGGGAGACGTGTACGACCGGGCCGTACCGCCGCTGGCCGCAGTGGAGCTGTTCGACGACGCCCTGCACCGGCTCGCCGACCTCGGCGTGCCGACGGTGATGATCTCCGGGAACCACGACTCCGCCCGCCGTCTCGGGGTCGGCGCCGGGCTGATCGGGCGGGCCGGCATCCACCTGTGCACCGATCCCTCCGCGGCCGGGATGCCGGTGATCCTGGCGGACGAGCACGGAGACGTGGCGTTCTACGGCCTGCCCTACCTCGAACCCGCCCTGGTGAAGGACGAGTTCGGGGTGGAGAAGCCGGGACACGAGGCCGTGCTCGCCGCTGCCATGGACCGGGTCCGCGCTGACCTCGCCACGCGCGTACCGGGCACGCGGTCCGTCGTCCTCGCGCACGCCTTCGTCACCGGCGGTGAAGTCAGCGACAGCGAGCGGGACATCACCGTCGGCGGTGTGGCGTCGGTGCCGGCGGCCGTCTTCGACGGCGTGGACTATGTGGCGCTCGGGCATCTGCACGGCTGCCAGACCCTCACCGAGCGCGTGCGCTACTCCGGCTCCCCCCTGGCGTACTCCTTCTCGGAGACCGCGCACCGCAAGAGCATGTGGCTCGTCGACCTCGACGCCGACGGCTCGGTCGCCGCCGAGCGCATCGACTGTCCGGTGCCGCGCCCGCTGGCCCGGATCCGAGGCAGGTTGGAAGAGCTGCTCGCCGATCCGGCACTCGCGCCGCACGAGGAGGCCTGGGTCGAGGCGACGCTCACCGACCCGGTCCGCCCGGCCGACCCCATGGCGCGCCTGACCGAGCGGTTCCCCCACACCCTCAGCCTCGTCTTCGATCCCGAGCGGGCCGCCGATGAGCCCGACGTGTCCTACGCCCGCCGTCTTGCGGACCGCAGCGACCAGCAGATCGCCGAGGACTTCGTGGCCCATGTGCGCGGTGCGGGGCCCGACGCGGACGAACAGGCCGTGCTGCGCGACGCGTTCGACGCGGTGCGCGCGGACCAGGCCGTGCGGGAGGTGGCGCGGTGATGCCGTACATCATGGTGGAGGGGGCCCGATGAGGCTGCACCGGCTGGACATCACCGCCTTCGGCCCCTTCGGCGGCACCCAGACCATCGACTTCGACGAACTGTCGGCCGCGGGACTCTTCCTGCTGCACGGACCGACCGGCGCCGGCAAGACGTCCGTCCTGGACGCCGTGTGCTACGCGCTCTACGGCTCCGTACCCGGCGCACGGCAGAACGGCCAGGGCGCGACCCTGCGCAGCGACCACGCCGCACCCGCCACGCGCACGTCGGTCACCCTCGAACTGACCGTCGCCGGACGCCGGTTGGAGATCACCCGGCAGCCGCCGTGGGAGCGTCCCAAGAAGCGCGGCAAGGGCACCACCCTGGACAAGGCGCAGACCTGGCTGCGCGAGTACGACGCCACCGCCGGCAGCTGGAAGGACCTCAGCCGCTCCCACCAGGAGATCGGCGAGGAGATCACCCAGCTGCTCGGCATGAGCCGCGAGCAGTTCTGCCAGGTGGTCCTGCTGCCCCAGGGTGACTTCGCACGCTTCCTGCGCGCCGACGCCGAGGCCCGCGGGAGACTGCTGGGCCGCCTCTTCGACACCCACCGATTCGCGGAGGTCGAGAAGCGGCTCGCCGAACGCCGGCGTGCGACCGAGGCCGGGGTGCGCGACGGGGACGCGGCGCTGCTGGCCGAGGCGCACCGCATGCAGCAGGCCGCGGCCGACTCCATGGAGCTGCCCGAACTGGCGCCCGGCGATCCCGGCCTGGCCGAGGCCGTCCTGACCGCCGCGGCCATCGCCCGCAGCACCGCCCGCGAGCAGCTGACCGTCGCCCGGTGCGGCCTCGCCGCCGCGGAGTCCGCCCAGGCCGCCGCCGACCGCGCGCTCGACGGCGTACGCGAAGTGGACCGATTGCAGAAGCGGTTCGCACAGGCCCAGGAGCGGGCCCGGCTGCTGGAGGAGAGAAGCGAGGCCCACCGGGCGGACCGGCAGCGCATGGAGCGGGGCCGCAAGGCCGAGGCGGTGGCGCCCGCCCTGGAGCTGCGGGAGTCGGCCGGCGCCGAACACCAGCAGGCGGCGACGGCCGAGGCACACGCGCGTGCCGCGCTGCCGGACGGCTTCGCCGAAGCGGGCGCGGCCGGGCTCGCGGCCGCCGCGCGCCGGACCGCCGAGGAGCTGGGCGGCCTCGAATCCGCCCGCCGCGCCGAGCAGCGCCTGGCCGCACTCAGTGAGGAGCGCGCCGACCTCGACCGCCAGGAGCGCGCCGACGAGGACGCCCTTCGGGAGGCGGAGACCTGGCTGGCCGAGTGGGAGACGACCCGGGCCGGGCTGCAGGCGCGCATCGACTCCGCGCAGGAGGCCGTCTCCAGGGCCGAGCAGCTCGCCGTGCAGCGCGGGCCCGTGCAGCAGCGGCTCGGCGCCGCGCGGCTGCGCGACCAGCTGGCCGGGGACACGGAGCGGGCCCAGCAGCAGGCCCTCGCCTCGGGGGAACGTGCGCTGCGGGCCCGGGCGCACTGGCTCGACCTGAAGGAACAGCGTCTGAACGGCATCGCCGCCGAACTCGCCGCGAACCTCGAGGACGGCGAGCCCTGCGCCGTCTGCGGCGCCGCCGAACACCCCGCCCCCGCGCGGAAGATCGCCGGGCACGTGGACCGCGAGGCGGAGGAGCAGGCGCTGACCGCCTACCAGCGTGCGGAGGAAGCGCACACCGAGGACGAGCGGCGCCTCGCCCTCGTACGAGAGGCCCTCGCCGCCGCGACCGCCGAAGCGGGCGACGCCCCGACGGAGCAACTCGCCGACGAAGCCGAGGAATTGGAGCGGCTCCTCACCCAGGCTCGTCGGGACGCGTCCGGGCTGCACGCCGCGCGCGAGGAGCTGCGCCGCGCCGAGCACGAACACGAGCGGCGGACCACCGCCCGGCGACAGGCAGAGCTGCGCGCCGCCTCCCGGCTGGCCCGCCGGGAGGCTCTGGACCGTGAAAAGGCGTCCCTGGAAGGGGAGTTGATACAGGCGCGGGGCTCCTCGGGCAGTGTGGCCGCGCGCGCCGCGCAACTGGAGCTGCAGGTGGCCCGGCTCACCGAGGCGGCCGACGCGGCCCGCGTCGCCGAGGACACGGCCCAGCGGCTCAAGGACGCCGACGCCCGGCTCGCCGACGCCGCCTTCCGCGCCGGCTTCGACACCCCGCAGGCCGCGGCCGCCGCCCTGCTGGACGACACCGCGCACCGTGAGCTGCAACGACGGCTCGACGCCTGGCAGTCCGAGGAGGCCGCCGTGCGCGCGGTCCTGGCCGAGGCCGACACCGCGGCCGCCGCCCGGCAGCCGCGCGCCGACCTCGCCACGGCCGAGCGCACCTCAGCGGTGGCGGCCCAGCGGATGCGTGACGCGGCCTCCGCATGCGACGCCGCCGCCCGCCGCTGCAGCGAACTCGACCGGCTCTCCGCGCGGGCCGCCGCCGGGGTACGACGGCTGGGGCCGCTGCGCGAGGAGTACGACCGGGTGGCCCGGCTGGCCGGGCTCGCGGCCGGCACCTCCGCCGAGAACGAGCGCAAGATGCGCCTGGAGTCGTACGTCCTCGCGGCCCGCCTGGAACAGGTGGCCGCCGCCGCGACCGTACGACTGCAACGCATGTCCTCCGGCCGCTACACCCTGGTCCACTCCGACGACCGCACCGGCCGCGGCCGCAGCGGCCTCGGGCTGCACGTCGTCGACGCCTGGACCGGGCGTGAGCGGGACACGGCAACCCTGTCGGGCGGCGAGACGTTCTTCGCGTCGCTCGCGCTCGCCCTCGGTCTCGCGGACGTCGTCACCGACGAGGCGGGCGGGGTCCGGCTCGACACCCTGTTCATCGACGAGGGCTTCGGCAGCCTCGACGACCAGACGCTGGATGAGGTCCTGGACGTCCTCGACTCCCTGCGCGAGCGGGACCGCAGCGTCGGCATCGTCAGCCATGTCCCCGATCTGCGGCGGCGCATCCATGCCCAGTTGGAGGTGGTGAAGGGCAGATCGGGGTCGGTGCTGCGGCAGCGGGGCGTCGGCTGAGCTCACCGTCCCAACGGGCGGCGCGGCAGGGGGGACGAGTAGACCACGCTCGTGGTCACCGAGCCCAGTGCGCCGATCTTGCCGGACACCTCTTCCAGATGGCGCATCGAGCGCGCGGCGACCTTGATGACGAAGCAGTCGTCGCCCGTCACATGGTGCGCCTCCAGGATCTCGGGGGTCGCCGCGACGAGGTCGTGGAACGGCTTGTAGTTGCCGTTCGGATAGCGCAGTCGCACGAACGCCAGGACCGGCAGTCCCAGCCGCTCGGGGTCCACGACGGCCGCGTACCCCTGGATGACCCCCGCCTCCTCCAGGCGCCGCACCCGCTCCGTGACCGCGCTCGCGGACATCGAGACGGCACGCGCCAGCTCGGCGAAACTGGCCCGGCCCTCCCGCTGCAGGACATCGAGGATGCGCCAGTCGGTGGCGTCCGGGGAAAACGCGGTCATCCCCGATGGATAGCAGGGGAAACCCCGGCTGATCAAGGGAAACGCCGTGGATCGCTCCTTAAGGAAGGGGATCACCAGGCGTAGATTTCCGGTCGACGAAGCCCGCAACGGAAGGCCAGAGATGAGCAGCAGCACGACCGCCGTCAACCCCGTCCTGCGGGTCGCCCCCGCCGCACCGGCCGCGGCCGCCGCCTACTTCCGCGCAAGCCTCACCTTCCACGCCGATGTCTCCGACGTGGCCGCCGCGCTCGCGGCCGGCGGCGAAGCGGGCTTCGTCGTCGTGGACTCCCGCTCCACCGAGTCCTGGGACCAGGGCCATGTCCCCGGCGCGATCCACCTGCCGACCGCGCTCGTCCCGGAGCAGGCCGAGCAGCTCCTCGACCGGTCGGTGCCGGTCGTGACGTACTGCTGGGGCCCCGGCTGCAACGGCGCCACCCGTGCCGCCCTCGCCCTCGCCGAACTCGGCTACCAGGTCAAGGAGATGCTCGGCGGCTTCGAGTACTGGGTACGCGAGGGCTTCGAGTACGAGACCTGGCAGGGCCGCGAGCGACGCCCCGCCGACCCGCTGACGGCGCCGGTCGACGCGGAGGACTGCGGGTGCTGACGGTTCCTGTGCAGGGGGAGGACTGCGGCGGCTGACGCCACACGCCCGGTGCGGAAATTCATGTGCGCCCCGCCCGCAGCTTCCCGAGCATGGTCGTCATGCCGAAACTTCCGCACCCCGCCCCCGAAGAGCTGCGCCGCGACCCCCTGCCCCTGCACGGCCGGACCGCGCTTGTCACCGGGGCGAGCCGACGAGGCGGCATCGGGCATGCCGTGGCCCGGCGGCTGGCCGCGTACGGGGCAAGCGTCTATCTGCACCACCATGTGCCGCACGACGCCGCCATGCCCTGGGGCGCCGACCGGCCGGAGGACGTGGTCGCCTCCGTGCGCGGGGCGCTCGGCGACCCGGACGCCCGGGTCCTCGCCGGGCCCGGCGACCTCTCCGACCCGGACGCGCCCGCCGCGCTGATCGCCACCGCCGCCGCGGCACTCGGCGGACGGCTCGACATCCTCGTCGCTAACCACGCCCTCAGCGGTTCCGACGGCACCCTCGACACGATCGACGCCACGATGCTCGACGCCCACTGGGCGGTCGACACCCGCTCGGTCCTGCTGCTGGTGCAGGAGTATGCGCGGCTGCGGGCCGGGCTGCCGCCGCGTACGCCGGGCGGGCGCGTGGTGATGATGACCTCGGGACAGGACATCGCGGGCGGGATGCCCGGTGAGATCGCCTACGCCCTCCAGAAGGGCGCCCTCGCCTCGATCACCCGCTCCCTGTCGACGACGCTCGCCGAGCACGCGGTCACGGTGAACACCGTCAACCCCGGCCCTGTGGACACGGACTACCTGACCGGCGAGGCCTACGCGGCCGTGGCCGAGCGGTTCCCCGCCGGGCGGTGGGGCATGCCCGACGACCCGGCCCGCCTCATCGCCTGGCTGGCGACGGACGAGGCGGCGTGGATCACCGGTCAGGTCATCGACTCCGAGGGCGGATTCCGGCGCTGATCAGAGGGCGGACAGCTCGTCCACCAGGTCGTCCAGGCCCAGGGAGCCCTGGGAGAGGGCCGCCATGTGCCAGGCCTTGAGGTCGAAGGTGTCACCGTGCCGCTTGCGGGCGTTCTCGCGGCCCAGCAGCCAGGCGCGTTCACCGAGCTTGTAGCCGATCGCCTGGCCCGGGATCGTCAGATAGCGGGTCAGCTCGCTCTCCACGAAGTCCGCCGGCCGGCTGCTGTGCGCGCCGAAGAACTCCTGGGCCAGCTCGGGGGTCCAGCGCTCACCCGGGTGGAAGGGCGAGTCCGCCGGAATCTCCAGCTCCAGGTGCATACCGATGTCCACGATGACCCGCGCGGCCCGCATCATCTGCGCGTCGAGGTAGCCGAGCCGCTGCTCCGCGTCGGTGAGGAAGCCCAGCTCGTCCATCAGGCGCTCCGCGTACAGCGCCCAGCCCTCGGCGTTGGCGCTGACCCCGCCGATCGTGGCCTGGTAGCGGGACAGGTTCCCGGCGACATGCGTCCACTGGGCCAGCTGGAGGTGATGGCCGGGGACGCCCTCGTGGTACCAGGTCGAGACCAGGTCGTACACCGGGAACCGGGTCTGGCCCATGGTCGGCAGCCAGGTGCGGCCCGGACGCGAGAAGTCCTCCGACGGGGGCGTGTAGTAGGGGGCGGCCGCGCTGCCGGGCGGGGCGATGCACGACTCCACCTTCCGGACCCGCTCGGCGAGTTCGAAGTGCGTGCCGTCCAGCGCCTCGATCGCCTGGTCCATCAGGTCCTGCAGCCACTGCCGGACCTCGTCGACGCCCTCGATGTGCCGGCCGTGCTCGTCGAGGTGCGCGAGCGCCACCCACGGCGTCTTCGCGCCGGGCAGGATCTTCTCGGCCTCCTGCTTCATCTCCGCGAGGATGCGGTGGAACTCGGCCCAGCCGTACGCGTACGCCTCGTCCAGGTCGAGGTCGGTGCCGTTGAAGTAGCGCGACCAGCGGGCGTAGCGTTCCCGGCCCACGGTGTTCGGCGCGTCCTCGATCGTCGGTGCGTACACGTCGCGCGTCCAGTCCCGCAGTTCCACGACGGCCGCCGTCGCGGCGCGGGCGGCGTCGTCCAGCTCCGCGCGCAGCGACTCGGCACCGGCCGAGGCGAAGTCCTCGAACCAGCCGCGGCCGGTGCCGTCGGTGTCCGACCACTCGGTGAGCTGCTCGACCAGGGTCGCCGTCGGCCGGGGAGCCGCGTACAGCTTGCGTTCCAGACCGAGCGCGAGGGACTCGCGGTAGCCGGCCAGCGCGGCCGGCACCGCCCGCAGCCGCTCGGCGATGGCCGCCCAGTCCTCCTCCGTCTCCGCCGGGGTCACGGTGAACACCTCGCGCACCGAGTGCACAGGCGTGCCCAGGTTGCCGACCCTGCGCAGCCCCTCGTCGGCCTCGTGCACGGCGAGCTCGGCGGTGAGCCGCTCGCGCAGCAGGCGTGCGCACCGGCGCTCGATGTCACTGTCCGCGCCCGGCCGGCCTTCGGCCTCGTCGAGCCGCGCGAGCGTCCTGCGCGCCAGCTCCGCGAGCGCCTCCTGGCCCGCGGGCGAGGTGTCGGGCAGGCGGCTCGAACTCTCCTGCACGCCGAGATAGGTACCGGTGATCGGATCGAGGGCGATGAGCTCGTCGACGTAGGCGTCGGCTACCTCACGGGGCAGCGGGCTGTTGGTCTGTGACATGCGGACCATCCTCATACGAGGTGCCGCCGCGCGTCACCCGGATTGAGCCGACGGCGAAGGCGGCAACAGCGGGCCGCAGTCCCACTGTTGGAAAATCAGCCGGGTCTCCACGCGGGCGACTTCACGCCGCGACGTGAACTCGTCCAGGACCAGCCGCTGCAGATCCGCCATGTCCGCGACCGCGACATGGACGAGATAGTCGTCGGGACCGGTGAGGTGGAAGACGGTCAGCGATTCCGGCAGCGCCCGGATCCGCTCCACGAACGGTCCCACCAGCTCCCGCCGATGCGGCCTGACCTGCACCGACAGCAGTGCCTGCAGCCCACGCCCCAGCTTGGCCGGATCCAGCCGCAGCTGATGACCGAGGATCACGCCCGCGCGGCGCAGCCTGGTCACCCGGTCCAGGCAGGTCGACGGGGCGACCCCGACCTGGGCGGCGAGATCGCGGTAGGTCGTCCGGGCGTCGTTCTGCAACAGCCGCAGCAGATCGAGATCCACCGGATCCAGTTCGACAGATTCGGCCATCTGTCGAACGTATCACGGTCTCTGCCCCCAGTGACCCGGTCAGTGTTCACCCTTCCCTCCATGGACACGCCCATCGCATCGAGAGCACTGGCCACCGAGGCCGTGCACGCCGGCCGCGACGACCTCGCCCGTCAGGGACTGCACGCCCCGCCGATCGACCTGTCCACCACCTATCCCTCCTACGACAGCCGCGGCGAGGCCGCCCGCATCGACGCCTTCGCCGCCACCGGCGCGGAACCGGACGGCGCGCCCGTCTACGCCCGGCTCGGCAACCCCACCGTCGCCCGCTTCGAGACCGCCCTGGCCCGCCTCGAAGGCACCGAGTCGGCCGTGGCGTTCGCCAGCGGCATGGCCGCGCTGAGCGCGGTCCTTCTCGTACGGGGGTCCATGGGGCTGCGCCACGTCGTGGCCGTACGTCCGCTGTACGGCTGCAGCGACCACCTGCTCACCGCCGGCCTCCTCGGCAGCGAGGTCACCTGGACCGACCCGGCCGGCATCGCGGACGCGCTGCGCCCCGACACCGGGCTGGTCATGGTGGAGTCCCCGGCGAACCCCACCCTCGCCGAACTCGACCTGCGGGCTGTCGCCCACGCCTGCGGTTCCGTCCCGCTGCTGGCCGACAACACCTTCGCCACGCCGGTGCTGCAGCGTCCCGCCGAGCAGGGCGCCCGGCTGGTGCTGCACAGTGCCACCAAGTACCTCGGCGGGCACGGGGACGTCATGGCCGGTGTGGTCGCCTGCGACGAGGAGTTCGCCCGGCGGCTGCGGCAGGTGCGGTTCGCCACCGGCGGGGTGCTGCATCCGCTGGCCGGCTATCTGCTGCTGCGTGGCCTTTCGACCCTTCCGGTCCGGGTGCGGGCCGCGTCGGCGAACGCCGCCGAGCTCGCCCGCCGCCTTGCCGCCGACCCGCGCGTCGCCCGCGTCCACTATCCCCGCATCGGCGGGGCGATGATCGCCTTCGAGGTGCTCGGCGACCCGCACGCGGTCATCGGCGGCGTCCGGCTGATCACTCCTGCCGTGAGCCTCGGCAGCGTCGACACCCTCATCCAGCACCCGGCGTCCATCAGCCATCGCATCGTCGACGCGGACGACCGCCGGGGCGCCGGCGTCAGCGACCGGCTGCTGCGGATGTCGGTGGGCCTGGAGGACGTCGACGACCTGTGGGCCGACCTGGACCGCGCCCTGGGGGAGCGGGTGTCGCCGCCGCAGCAGCGAGCCTCGGCGGCGCGCGGCTGATCCGGGGCACGCGCAAACGGCCCGGCGTTCACCACCGGGCCGTTCCCTGCGGACGTCGAAGGGTCAGTCCCGCACGCTGGACTGGCCGGCCTCTTCGTGGTCGTACGGCAGCCGCGAGCTGACCGGCGTCGCGTCCAGCCGGGCCGTGATCACCAGCGTGCCCTCCTCGATCTGGTAGTCGAGCGGCAGGCCCAGTCCACGCATCGCGGCGACCATGCCGGTGTTGGACGACCGCGTCACGGCGTACACGCTCTCGCAGCCCGCCTCCACCGCCATCGTCACCAGGCGGCCGAGCAGCTCGCCGCCGATGCCGCGCCGCTGCCACTCGTCCTCGACGAGCAGCGCGACCTCCGTCTCGTCCCCGTCCCACAGCAGATGACCGAGCCCGACGATGTGGCCCGACGCGGTCTGTACGGCGAGCGTCCGGCCGAAGCGCGGGCTGAGCAGATGGTTGAGGTAGCGGTCCGCGTCACCGACCGGACCGTGGTAGCGCATCGCGAGCGTCCTCTTCGAGCACCGCTCGTGCATCTCCTTCGCGGCCTCGAGGTCGCTCGGGTCGGCCCGGCGCACCGTGATGGCACTGCCCTGCGGCAGCGTCAGCACGTCCTGGCTGCGCGGGATGCGCGGCCCGAGCCGGGCGTCCAGCTCCACCAGCGCCCGCGCCCGCGCGAACTCGGTCGGTGTGAACGGCAGATACGGCCGCTCCACGGTGATCACTCCGCCTTCCGGTGCGCGCAGCCGCATCACGGTGTCCTCCAGGGCTCCCTCCACCGCAATGCCGTCCGTCCCGCGGTCGCCCCCTGCCGGGGCGGGCAGCGAACGGATGGTGCACCGGCCGAGCAACTGCCTTAGCGCGAGCGGCAGTTCGGCGCCGTCCAGCGCGGTGCGGGTGGCGAGGCCCAGGATCCGGGTCGGCGCGTCCACCAGGTCGTGGGCGTCGGCCCGCTCGATCCAGGTGTGCGTACCGCCCGCCTGCGAGACCGCCCGGGTGATCTCGGACGCCGCGAGCTCTGCGGGAGCCCGCAGCAGGAACTCGTCGACCGTGCCGTCACCCAGCGGATGCGTCTGCAGGCTCAGGATGTCGACCCGGTGCCCGGCGAGGGCCGTGCACAGCGCGGCCAGCGAGCCCGGTTCGTCCTTCACCGTCGTCCGCATCCGCCACAGCGTGCCCTCCCCGGCCTCGGACTCAGGGCTCGTGGACGGCCCGGCCTGCTGCTCCGGGGAGCGCGGCCGGGCGCCGGTATCGCTCTTCGGAGGAGCGTGACCGTGGCGCCGTGCCCACCAGATGTGGAAGGCGGCCGTGGCGAGCAGGACGACCGCCGAGATCACCAGCAGCGCCGGACCGTCGGGTCCGTGGCCGATCAGGTTCGCCACGGCATCGGCCACCGCGACGGCGGTGAAGAGGGCGGCGAGTTCGACGACGTCCCGTCGCCAGTGGTGCACAGGACGCCCGTTTTTCGCACGCGTCACATCAGACATGTCTCGACTCATGCAGCCACTGTGAAGGAAAGGTGTTGCGTGATCACGAACGCTTTGTGACTGATCGGTAAAGCATGGTTCTGTCCGTTTTGCAGTTCTTTTTACGAATGTGTTGCGTCAGAGGTGTCAACGAGGTGACACCGGCCGTGCCGACGGGCCCCTGCCTGCAGGCCTACGTCAGGCGGCCGGCTCCCCGGCCAGCGAACTACGCAGCCGGCGTGCCTGGGCCACCAGACGCGACGAGCCGCGCCGCGCCGCCGTCTGCGCCAGGTGCGGCAGCTCGCCGCGCGCCCCGGACCGCTCGGCACACTCGGCCGCCACCGCCAGCAGATCGCCGAGCCCGCGGGCCGGTGCGGTCGCCCCGCCGGTCGCGAGATCGGCGAGCAGCATGGGCAGGGTGTGGCGGAGGATGCCCCAGATGGAGGCATTGGCCTCGGTGGCCGCCGCGGTCCGCGCCGACTCGGCGAGCCGCTGCGGTTTCACGGCTCCCCGCCGAATCAGCTGACCGAGGTCGGCGCCGAGCCGAGCCGTGTCCAGCTGTCCACGCGCGGCCAGCACCAGCAGCGCGTCCACGGCGGCGAGCCGGTCCTCCGGATGCCGTGCCCCGAGCGCGTACGCCACACCCAGATGGACGGCCTCGCCCGCTTCGCCACCCGACTCGGCGAGCAGCGGCAGCACCGAGGCGGCGCCCCGTGAGTCGTCCACGGCGAGGGCGGACAGATCGCGCAGCAACCGCACCGCCACCAGTTCGCGCCGCTCCGGGAGCAGCGCCAGCCAGTGCTGCTGTATGTCGTCGCTCCAGTGGTAGCAGTAGTGCCGCTCCGTGAAGACGCCCACCGGTCGCCCGAGCGGCCGGAACTCCGCCGGGAAGTGCTCCTGCAGTTCCAGCAGTTCAGCCAGCTCGACCAGGACACGCGGCCCCGACGTCCGCCGCCGGGCGGTGGGGAACGCCGGTGCCTCGGAGGTCAGCCACTCGGCGAGCCGTCTCCCCTCCGCCGTGCCGAGCGCCGCCGCCCGGTGGGCTGCCGTCCGGGCCGCCTCGCGGTCCCCGCGCCGCACCCGCAACAGGGCCTGCGCGAAGTCGGCGGACGAGACGCGGGCGCCCAGCCGGCCGTAGACCTCCAGGCGTTCCACCAGTTCGGCGGGTTCCAGCAGCCCCGTGCTCCAGGTCGGGGTGGAGAGCAGGAAGGGCAGGGGATCGGTGCGTATCCGGTACGCCACCTCCCACACGCGGCTGTCGAAGGCCCGGGACAGGGCGCTGTGCACGCAGTCACGGCCGGTCGTCCCGTGCTGGACCCGGGCGTGCAGCGTGGCAGTGCGCACCTTGCCCCGCAGGGCGGCGAGGAGGATGTCCAGCCCGTCCGCCGCGTTGGACACGCCGTGGTGGGCGGTGCCGAACCGGTCGCCGGCGTGCAGGGTGTCGGCGCGGTCCCACCAGCGGCGGGTCATCACCGGCTCCAGGGCCTGCAGCAGGGCGTCCCGGTTGCGGTACGCCTGCCGTACCAGCCCGTCCAACGCCCGCTCGAAGCCGGTCACGCCGGGCTCGCCCGCCAGTGCCGCTCCCACCTCCTCGGCGAGTTCCTCCACGGACTCCGGTGCCGGCGCCAGACAGACCGGCTCCGGCACGGGTGGCAGCACCTCCTCGTACGTCACCGGCTCAGGTGCCGCCGGTGCGATACCCAGGGTGCGGGATGCCCGGGCGCGCAGGCCGGGGACCAACTGCTCGGCGGCCACGGCCAGTTCGTCCCGCGCATCGGCCGTGTTCAGTCTCTTGACATGCCGCTCGACCAGCTTGAGCGCCCGCTCCTGCATCTCCGAGTCCGCATGCCCGAAGGCCTGCGCGGCGGCGAGCAGCAGCTCCTCGGCCGTGGACGCGTCCCGCGCGAGCACCTTGCTCAGCAGCACGAGCTGCGCCCGCACCAGCTTCTTCTCGGTCCGGAACAGCACCGCTCCCGACAACTCCGCCAGATGACGTGGTGTCAGCTCACCGTCCAGAGCCAGGTTTCCCAGGACGGACTGGGCGTGCGAGGCGACCGGGGACGCCGCGTCCGAGGCCAGCGCAAGCCAGTCGGCGACCCGCTCCCGCTCCTCGGCGCGGGTCAGGGCGAGCGTCTTCAGCAGCCGCAGGAACACCCGCTGATCGGCGGCGGGACCACCCCGCAGGAGCCGCGCCACGCACGCGTCGACCGTCGCACGGCGGTCGAGGGCGCCCTCGGCGGTCAGCTGCGCGAGCGCTCCGGTCCAGCTGTCCGGGCCCTCCTGGTTCGGCCATTCCAGCCTGCCGCCGATGTCGTTCGTCTCGAAGAGCGCCGCCGCCAGCTGCGGCAGATGCGGATCCTGCCGCAGCCGGTCGAACAGGGTCCCCCCGCGCTGCCATGAGCCGTGAAGGTGATCGACCCAGCCCCGGACGTAGGCCTCGGTCGTCGGTACCGGGCAGCCGGAGAGTCGCACCAGGCCGGCCATCAGCTCGAAGGGTACCCACGCGGTGACCGGGCGCTGCGCCAGCCGGTGCGTCACATCCGTGAGCCAGTCGGTGTCCCGGTCGCCCAGGACGTGCAGCAGCAGTCCGGGCGACACCCGTGACCAGCGCAGGTCCGCGGCGGCGATCCACCCGGCCACCCCCGCGGCCCCCGTCTGGCATGCCGCCCCGGCCGCGTGCAGGGCGGGCAGGGCGCGCCGCGACTGCGCGTCCCAGGGGGCCGCCCTCAGCTCCTTGCGCAGCGCCTTCAACTCGGGGAAGTGCGACCTCCGTTCGGCGTCCGTCATCCCGTCGAGCAGACCCACCGCCTCGGCTGTACGGCCCGCCCGCACCGCATCCATCAGCGCACTCATCGCACACTCCCCTCGACCCGCGCCCCGACCTGCTCCACCGCGACACCCCGCCGCACCATCCGCACCGCCAGCGCGTGCTTGCACGGCCCGCGCCCGCCCCGATATCTGGCCCACCACAGGCAACTGCAGCTCAACACCCCCGCCTGGTCGCGCACCCGGTGGACGTGCCCGTCCTCGGCCGTCACCGTGGCGACCGCGCCGTCCAGGGCGACCGCGCCCGCCGCCACCAGCGCCCGGGCGGAGCGCAGGCGCGGGTTGTGCCGGCCCACGCGTTCGGCGTCGTACGGCAGTTCCCGGTGGAAGTAGGCCGCCTCCGCCACGTCGTACCCGACGCGTCCCGAGGTGCCGAGGCGGACCAGGGCCGCGCGGACGCGCTCGGCGGTGAGGCCGGAAGCGGTGGCGAGGTCGGCGACGTCGATGCGGGGCTCCCAGGCCAGCAGCACCGAGATCAGCTCCGCGTCCTCTGCGGCCTCGTCCGTTGCGAGCGCATCGAGGACTCCGCCCTCGCCGGAGAACCCGCGCGAGGCGTCGGGGGACAGCGTCAGGGTGAGCCGCATGCCGGGCAGCACGGCCTCCCATGCGCCGGCCGTGGGGGCGCTGCCGCCAGTGACGGCGGGACCGTAGACCCGCAGGGCGGTCGCATGCCGCAGCACCCGCTGGAGTGCGACCAGCCGTTCCGGGCCGGGCAGGCACACCGCGCCGGGCACCGCCCGGGTCGTCGGCCGCAGCCCGTGACCCGAAGGCACCACCCACCGGGCACCCCCCGACGCACCGCGCGCTCCGCCACGCGGCAGGGACCGCAGGAACCGCACCGCCTCGGCGGCCGGCAGCTCCGCGCGCAGGTCGAAGCCGGCGGCGATGACCTGGGCCTCGGCGAACCCGCGCAGCCACCGGTCGGGAAGCGGCACCTTCCGCTCCACCACCGGGCCGTCCAGCGTGGTCACGGACAACTCGTCGGGACCCACCCGCATGTGCAGCGGGTCGGCCGGGCCGATCCTCGACAGGGCCTCGCGCAGGGGGTTGTTGACGTCGACGTTCGTCGTCCCGTGCCCCACCTCGCCGCCCTCGAGGCCCGGCTCCATGACGTCCAGGCGTGCGTACACCCCGCCGCAGCCCGAGAAGGACTCGAAGCGCAGCCGGTCACCGTTGCCCGTCACCACCGGGTCGAGCGAGGCGCGCAGCTGCCGCTGGTAGTACCGCGCGGCCGCCACGTCGGCCACCGCCAACAGCCCGGCCGAGGCGACCTGAGGGGAGGTCAGGAAGCCTGCGAAGAACTGCGGATGGTCCTGCACGCCCGAAGGCGTCGCACCTCGTGAGGTCTCCAACCCCAGGCGTTGTCCGTCCGCCGCGGACTCCAGCACGGAGGGTCGCCGATAGGCCACGGCCTGCAAAGATCGCGTCATGGGAAAACCGTAGAGGCGACCACTGACAATCGGCCTGACCTGCGAAAGGCCCTGATCGAGGGGAGGTTGGGGACTGCGGCCCAAGGCCGCGCACCGGGGGATGACACCGGTGCGCGCCTTGGGCCGCGCGCACCGAATCTACTGGCCGACGCGGCCCGGCTGCAGCACCTGCGTGAACAGCACGGTGCCGTCCTGCTCGCGCAGCCGCACCGTCATCTCCCCGCTGTGGCCGTCGATGTCCACCTCGCCGAAGAACTGGTAGCCGCCGGCCGGCGAGACGTTGGCCGTGGCCGGTGCCTTCACGAACACCCGCTCCGGGCCGAAGGTGTTGTCGAGCGTGTTGGCGGGGAAGGCGCCCGCGTTGAGCGGGCCCGAGACGAACTCCCAGAACGGCTCGAAGTCGGTGAACGCGGCCCGCGACGGCTGGTAATGCTGCGCCGAGGTGTAGTGCACATCGGCGGTCAGCCACACCGTGCCCGTGATCCGCCGGTGCTTGACGAACCGCAGCAGCTCGGCGATCTGCAGTTCACGGCCGAGGGGCGCCCCGGGGTCGCCCTGCGCGACCGCCTCGATGTTCGGTTTGCCGTCCCCGGTGTCCGGCACGACCAGGCCGAGCGGCATGTCGGAGGCGATCACCTTCCACACCGCCCGGGAGCGGGACAGCTCCCGCTTGAGCCACTCCAGCTGCTCGCGGCCTAGGATGCCCTGCTGGTCGGTGGGCTGGTCGTCCGTGGAGTTCGCGTTGCGGTAGGTGCGCATGTCCAGGACGAAGACGTCGAGCAGCGGGCCGTGGTGCTGGACCCGGTAGACCCGGCCGTCGGGGCGGCGCAGCGTCGAGATCGGGAAGTACTCCGAGAACGCCTGCCGGGCGCGCGCGGCGAGCACGTCGACGTTCTTCTCGGTGTACCGGGTGTCGGTGAGGATCTCACCCGGGTACCAGTTGTTGGTGACCTCGTGGTCGTCCCACTGGATGATGGACGGCACCTGGGCGTTGAAGGCGCGCAGGCTCTCGTCCAGCAGGTTGTAGCGGAAGTTGCCGCGGAACTCCGCCAGCGTCTCGGCGACCTTGGACTTCTCCTCGGTGGTGATGTTCCGCCAGGTCCGCCCGTCGGGCAGGGCCACGGTCTCGGTGATCGGACCGTCGGCGTAGACGTTGTCACCGCTGCAGATGAAGAAGTCCGGGTCGAGGGCGGCCATCGCGTCGTAGATCCGGTAACCGCCGAGCTCCGGGTTGATGCCCCAGCCCTGTCCGGCCAGATCGCCGGACCAGACGAACCGCACCCCGTCGCGCCGCCGGTCGGACGCCGTGCGGAAGGTGCCGGTGACCGGCTCGCCGGTGCGACGCGGGTCGTCCGGGTCGGCGAGCAGCACGCGGTAGTGGATCTGCTCGCCGGACGGCAGTCCGCGCAGCCGGGTCGTGCCGGTGAAGTCCGTGCCGGGGCCGAGCAGCGGGCCCTGCCATCTGCGCGGGTTGCGGAACGACTCGGTCGCGGACGTCTCGACGATCATCCGGGCCGGCCGGTCGGACCGTACCCACACCAGCCCGGAATGCGCGGTCACGTCGCCCGTCTGTACGCCCCAGCCCGCCGAGGGGCGCCCCGACCGGGCGAGGGCCGGCGCCGCGCCGAGGCCGACGGGCAGGGTCAGGGCCGCCGACGCGGCGAGGGAGCCGCGCAGGACGCTGCGGCGGCCGGGGAAGGGACGGTGTGACATGGGGCGCCTCCAGGACAGGACGGTTCCGGCCAGTTGCGATGCCACAACTACTGGTGCGCCGCAGCGCACACGGAAACCACAAGTGAACAACTGACCGTGGGCGCACGGAAAAGCGGCGGCGACCGGGGCGCAAGAACAGTAGAGCCTCCTGAGGGACCGGCTCCGCTCAGCGGCTGCCGTCGAGCAGGACCCGCGCGACCAGCGCCGGGTCGTCGTTCATCGGGACGTGACCGCAGCCGGGCAGCCGGATCAGCCGGGCCCGGGGAATGACGTACTTAGCGCGGACGCCCTGCCGGGGCACGAGCAGCCGGTCCCTGCTGCCCCAGGCCACCGTGACCGAAATCCCCGGCACGTCATCGGTGAACTGCACGTCCCTGCCGGTCCGCAGGGTCTCCGAGAAGCCCTCGGCACGCGCCAGCGCGAGCGTCTCCGCGACCACGGCCTCGGGTGAACGGCGGGCCGGGCGGGCGTAGATGGTGCTCGTCAGGAGCGTACGGCCGAGCGCCGGGCGGGCGAGCCGCTCGACCACGGGCACCGGCATCCGCTGCGCGATCTGTCGCATCGTCATCAGGACACCGAAGGCGTAGCGCCGCTCGACCGGCGACCAGAACCCGGCCGGGGACAGGGCCGTGACCGACCGGACGAGCCGGTCGCGACCGAGCTGCAACGCCAGCAGACCGCCCAGCGAATTGCCCGCCACATGCGGCCGTTCGACATCCAGCGCCTCGCACAGAGCGGTGAGTACGGCAGTCATCGACGGCAGGTCGTGCGCCAGTCCGGCCGGGAGCGCCGGGGATTCCCCACAGCCCGGCAGATCCACGGCGATCACATCGCGCTCGGGCGCCAGGGCGGGGATCACCGGATCCCACACCTGCCGGTGGTGACCTATGCCGTGCAGCAGGAGCAGCGGTGCACCGGTGCCCACGCGCGCGTAGGAGACGGTCACACTCCGCGGGCCGTGCTGGGTGGGGACCTTGAAGGAGACGGTGGCGGACATACAGCTCCTTGCCGAAGACTCGTGCGCCGGACGTGGTGTAGACACCTTGTCAGCAATAGCTACCGCCGGGTAGCCCCCGGTTGTCGTCAACCACTCAGCCGTATGGACCGCGAAGCCCCGCCCGCGGAAATCCGCCTGGACACGACCGGACGCGTCGGATGGGATGAGGGCGTGACCACCGACACCGCCACCGAGGTCTTCGAAGAGCACCGCGCCGTCCTCCTGGGCGTCGCCTACCGCATGCTCGGCCGCGTGGCCGACGCGGAGGACGTGGTCCAGGAGGCCTGGCTGCGCTGGTCCGGCGCCGACCGGTCCGAAGTGCGCGTACCGCGCGCGTTCCTGGTGCGTGTCACCACCCGCCTCGCCGTCGACCGGCTGCGCCAGATCAAGGCGCGTAACGAGGCGTACGTCGGCCCCTGGCTGCCCGAGCCGTATGTCACCGAGTTCGGCGGCGCCGTCCCGGACGTGGCGGAGCGGGCGATGCTGGCCGACTCCGTGTCCCTCGCGGTACTCGTCGTCCTGGAGTCGCTGTCGCCGCTGGAGCGGGCCGTGTTCGTCCTGCGGGAGGCCTTCGGATACCCGTACGCGGACATCGCCGCCATGCTCGACCGGGCCGAGCCGGCCGTGCGGCAGCTGGCGGGCCGCGCCCGCAAGCACGTCGACGAGCGCCGGCCGCGCTACGACGTCGACCCCGTCCAGCGCCGTGATCTCACCGAGCGGTTCCTCGCCGCCGCGGCGGACGGGGACCTCGAGGGCCTCATGTCGCTGCTCGCCCCCGACGTCCGGCTCGTCGGCGACAGCGGCGGCAAGGCGAAGGCGCCCCTGCGGGTACTTCAGAGCGCCGACAACGTGGGCCGCTTCCTCGTCGGCGCCGCGCGCAAGGGCATTGCGGCGGTGTCCTTCCGGTTCCTGGAACTCAACGGCGGCCCCGCGGTGCTGGTCCTGTCCGGGGACGAGCCCGACGCCGTGTTCCAGCTGGACGTCCTCGACGGGCGCATCCATTCGGTCTACGTCATCCGCAACCCCGACAAGCTGCGGAGGCTGGTCGGCGAGTAGCCACCGTTGCCGCCATGTCACCTATACGGCGTTTTGCGAACGCCCCGTGAACGCTTCACGTCGGTCCGCCCGTGCGGCGCCCAAGGGATCGAGGATTGGTCTTGACCAAGGGTGAGGGCCGTCTTATGGTCGCAGATAAGTGCAACAACCTTTAATAAACAAGGGCGCTAAAACGCCGCCGGATCACGGCGATTGCGGAGGACAGGGTGGGGACCACGCAGCTGGAATCGGTGCCGGAACCGAAGTACTGGCACCTCAAGACCGTGCTCACGGAGGCACTGGACTCCGAGTTCTCCGTGGGCGAGATCCTGCCCAACGAGCGCGACCTCGCCGCCCGCTTCGGTGTCGCCCGCGCCACGCTGCGCCAGGCCCTGGAACAGCTCGAACTGGAAGGCCGGCTGCAACGCCGCCGCGGCGTCGGTACGACCGTCGCGCCGCCGCGCGTGGGAGTGGCCGTCGGCACCGAACAGCACGCCTGGCCGGGCGCGCCCGGCGATGCCTGGCAGGCCGTCGACTGCACGATGGCGGCACCGCCGGCGGCGGTCGCCGACGCCCTGGAGGCCGACCGCGACGAACCCGTGCACACAGTGCGCCGCACCCGGATGACACACGGCCAGCCGGTCGCCGCCGAGCTGCTGTACATCCCCGAGTCGTCCGTGCCCGAACTGTCCGCCATCGACGCCCCGGCCGGACCGGCGCGCGTGCGTGCGTTGCTGCGTGAGCTGCAGCGCATGGAGCTGGAGGGCCAGGACAGCGCCGTGGAGCTGGGCTCGGCCCGTGCCGACGACGCGAAGGAACTCGACCGGTTGCCGGGCGCGCCCGTGCTCGTCGTCACCACCCGCTACTTCGCCGAGGGCCGCACCGCCGTGCTCTCCGTCGCCACCTACCGCGCGGACACCTGCCGGCTGACCTTCGGGGACTCGGGCGGCGTGGAGATCCACCAGGACCCACAGCGCCGGGCATCCTGACCGCCGGTCCCGACGTCTCGCGCTCCGATGGGGCGGGGGCACGCGGGGTTTTCCGGGCCCGTCGGCGGGCGCTTCAGTGGCGTGCCGTCACCGTGCTCTCGACTGCGAAGAGCTGCTCCTCCACATGGTCCAGGGCCAGTCGCAGTGCCCCTGTCGCCACCGCGGCCTCGCCGAGCAGGGACAGGGTCACCTTCGGCGGCCGCAGGCAGTAGCGCGCTAGCTCGCGCCGCAGCGGGTCCAGTACGCCGTCCAGTCCCGCCGCCCAGCCACCGATGACGACCAGCTCCGGGTCGAGGGCCAGCACGAGCGCGGCGACATCGTGCACCAGCCGCTGAATGAAGCGGTCGACGGCAGCCCGGGCCCGCTGATCGCCCTGGCGGGCCTGGGCGAAGACCTGGGCGACCGCCTGCTCGTCCAGCGGATGCAGCGGCTCGTCCGTTGTGGACAACAGCGTCTCCGGGGTGACGTCCCGGCCCAGCAGATGCAGCGCGCCGATCTCACCGGCTGCCCCGCCGAACCCGCGGTGCAGCCGCCCGCCGATCAGCGAACCGGCGCCGGGGCTCAACCCCGCCAGTACGAACACAACGTCGTCGGACTCGGTGGCGGAACCCTTCCAGTGCTCGGCAACGGCCGCCGCGTTGGCGTCGTTCTCCACCAGGACCGGGCACTTGAAGGAGCGGCCCAGCCGTTCCCCGAGACGCAGCCCCGTCCACCCCGGCAGTGCGGTACCCAGCCGTACCGTGCCGTCCGCCTCGACGATCCCGGGCGTGGCCACCCCCACCGCCCGCAGTGAGCCGCGCGCCACGCCGGCCCGTCGCAGCAGCTCGGCGACCGCGGTGCGCAGCCGCTCCAGGCGTTCGTCCGCGTGCGCCGTCTCGTCGACGTCCTTCGCCTGCGCGCCGATCACCCGCCCGTCCAGATCGGCGAGGAGCGCGGCGACGCGATGCGCCCCGATCTCCAGCCCCAGCAGATGACCGGCCTCGGCCCGGAACCTGAACCTCCGCGCAGGCCGCCCCTGACGCCGCGCGGCACCCTCCTCGGCCGCCTTCTCCACCACGAGACCGGCCTCGATGAGCCCTTCGACGACGCCCTCGACGGTCGGCCGGGACAGCCCGGTCACCCGGGTGATCTCCGTCAGCGTCGCGCAGTCCGTGGCACGCAGCGCGTGCAGCACCACCGCGGAATTGATCCTTCGCAACAGCGAGGGATCCCCGCCGGTCAGCCGCCCCACCGTCCGTCCTCCCAGCTCGTGCGCGTGTTGGCCGGATGGTACTCGGCGCGGGACAGCCGGGCGAGAGGCGGACGCCTGCGGTCCGGTGCGACGACCGCCGTCAGCCCGGCGACACGAACCCCGACTCGTACGCCGTGATGACCGCCTGGGTGCGATCCCGCGCCCCCAGCTTCGCCAGCACCGCGCTGACATGCGACTTCACCGTCTCCGTGCCGACGACCAGCTGCCCGGCGATCTCCGCGTTGGACAGCCCGCGCGTCATCAACCGCAGCACCTCCGCCTCCCGTTCGGTCAGCTGGGCCCGCTCCAGCACCGCCCGCGCCGCACGATTCCCGCCATCCTCGCCGTACTCCGCGGCCAGCTGCCGTACCGACGCAGGGAACAGCAGCGACTCGCCCTCGGCTACCAGCCGTACCGCGTGCACGATCTCGGCCGGCCGGGCCCGCTTGAGCAGGAACCCGTCGGCGCCGGCCCGCAGCGCCCCATAGACGTACTCGTCGTTCTCGAACGTCGTCACCACCAGGATCTTCGGCGGCTCGTCGATCGTCCGCAGCACCGCGCGCGTGGCCTCGATGCCGTCCAGGAGCGGCATCCGTACATCCATGGCGACCACGTCGGGCCGCAGTTGCCGCACCAGCGGAATCACCGCGGCCCCGTCGGCCGCCTCCCCGACGACCTCGATGTCGGGCTGCGCCTCCAGCACGGCCCGCAGGCCCGCCCGTACGAGGGGCTCGTCGTCGACGAGGAGAACGGTGACCGGCATCCGGCCAGCGTAGATCAGCCGAGCGGCAGCTCCACACGCACCTGCCAGTCACCTTCGTCGGGCCCCGTCCGCGCGCGGCCGCCCAGCAGGGCAGCGCGCTCCCGTATGCCGCGCAGACCGCTGCCGCGACCGGGCCCCGGTATGTCGGCGGTGAGCGGGTTGCGCACCTCGAGGGTGAGCGTGCCGCCCGCGACGGCGATGCGGACCCGGACGGCGACGGACCCCGCGTGCCGCAGCACGTTGGTCAGGGACTCCTGGAGGATGCGGTAGCCCTCCCGGGAGACCGGGCCGGGCACGGTCTCCAGCGGCCCGGTCATCTCGACCTCTACCTTTGCACCGGAGGCACGCGCGGACTCCAGCAGACGATCTGCGTCCGTCAGCGTCGGCCGGCTGCTGACCGGCCGCTCCGATTCACGCAGGATGCCGAGGACGCGATCCAGGTCCTCCAGGGCCGCCCGGCCGGTCTCCTCGATGGCATCCAGGGCCCGGTCGGTGAAGGCGGGATCGCCTGCCGCGCGCGCGGCACCCGCCTGCACCACCGCCACGGTCAGGGCGTGGCCGATGGAGTCGTGGAGTTCGCGAGCGATGCGGGTGCGTTCCAGAAGCTGCTCGGTGCGTTCCTCCATGGCGGCGAGGCGCTCGGCAGGGGAGGGGCCCAGGAGACGGTGGGCGAGTGCGGTGATGAGGTGGCCCGAGGCGACCACGGTCACCGCAAGCGTGACCAGCGCCAGGGGCACGAGCAGGACGTGCCACCACTCGTGGCCGTCGAGGAGCAGCAGCACGCCCTCCTCTACGTCACGGCCGAACGCCGCCGACACCAAGTCCACCGAGGCGAGGAGCAGTTGGACGGTGAACAGCGAGGTCGCGCAGCCGAGCAGCAGCCGCGTCTCCAGCCACACCACGAGCCGTCCCCGGTCTCTCCAGGAGGCGGACGGCGCGACGACGATGTCGGTGCCCTCACTGTCGTGCCGGTGACCGGTCAGCAGCAGTCTGGCCTGCATCCCCTCCACGGTGCGCATTGCGGGCACCAGGCCGACGGGGGCGAGCACCACGGCCGCCACCAGCCAGGTCCACCAGGCTTCCTTGACGAACAGCCACATGGACGGCCACACGATGGCGATGAACAGATGCAGCAATCGTGTGTACGTCACCGCCCTGCCGAACGGGCGCAGCCAGCGGACCATTCCGTCATCGTGCCAGCCGTCACTGACAACGAGCCTCCCCCGCGCGGGGGAGACGATCTCCACCCGCGGGGGAGGAACCGCCTGCGCCCCAGCAGCCAGGCTGCCGGCATGACCAGCATCGAAGTCCAGGCCCTCACCAAGGAGTACGGCACCCGGCGAGCCGTGGACGACCTCACCTTCACCGTCCTCCCCGGCCGCGTCACCGGCTTCCTCGGCCCCAACGGCGCCGGCAAGTCCACCACCATGCGGCTCGTGCTCGGCCTCGACCGGCCGACCTCCGGCACCGCCACCATCGGCGGCCGCGCCTACGCAACCCTGCGCGAACCTCTACGTCACGTGGGCGCGTTGCTCGACGCCCAGGCCGCGCACGGCTCCCGCACCGGCCGCGATCATCTGCGCGTCCTGGCGGCGAGCAACCGCATCCCGGACCGGCGCGTCGACGAGATGCTGGAGGAGACGGGGCTCGCGTCGGTGGCGCGCCGCAGGGTGAAGACGTACTCCCTGGGCATGCGCCAGCGGCTCGGCATCGCCGCAGCCCTCCTCGGCGACCCCGAGGTGGTCATGCTCGACGAGCCCTCCAACGGCCTCGACCCCGAAGGCATCATCTGGATCCGGGAGTTGATGCGCCGGCTCGCCGGGGAGGGGCGCACGGTCCTGGTATCCAGCCATCTCATGAACGAGACGGCGTCCTTCGCCGACCACCTCGTCGTCCTGGGCCGGGGCCGCCTGCTGGCCGACACCCCGATGCGGGAGTTCATCCACGCGCGCGTGCAGCCGCGCGTGCGGATCCGCACGACGGACCCCGCGGCCCTCAAGAGCGCCCTCGCCCGGCACGGTCACGACGCCGTGGAGCACGAGGACGGGATCTGGACCGTGCCCCTCGCGCGCGTGGACGACATCGGGCGCATCGCCTCGGCCGCGGGCGTGCCGATCCTCGAACTGGCCACGGAGGAGGGCACGTTGGAGCAGGCCTATCTCGACCTGACGGCGGCCGAGACCGAGTTCACCGCACAGCCCCAGGAGGCCTGACCATGGAATTCACGCCCGTGCTCCGCGCCGAGTGGATCAAGATCCGCACACTGCGGTCGCTCCTCGGCGCCCTGTGCGCCGTTCTGCTCGTCACCACCCTGTTCTCGGCGCTCGGCGGTCTGGACACCGGCGGCGCGGACTTCGACCCCCTGTTCGCGGCATTCTTCGGCGTCAGTTTCGGGCAGATCGCCGCGGTCGCCTTCGGTACGACGGCCGTCTCCTCGGAGTTCCAGGGCGGTGCCCTGCGCGTCACGTTCGCCGCGGTGCCGCGGCGCGGGTGGTGGTTCGCGGCCAAGGCGGTGGCGATCGCCGCCCCCGTCCTCGCGGCCGGCCTCGTCACGGGCGCGGCGAGCCTGGCCGTCGGCAGAGCCGTGCTCGGGGACGAGGCGGACGGCCTCTCCTGGAGCGAGGGGCTGCGCGGGGTCGTCGGCTGTGCCGTCTACCTCACGCTGATGGCGCTGTTCGCGGCCGGGCTCACCGCCCTGCTGCGCAGCGGCGTGGCCACGCTGAGCGTGCTGATCCCGTTCCTGCTCATCGTGTCCTTCGTGATCGGTGACATGTCCGGCACCGTCGCCGACCTCCTGCCCGACAAGGCCGGCCAGCTGGTGTTCCACGAGACCCCGGAGGGCACCCTCGGCCCGTGGACCGGCCTCGCCGTGACCGCCCTGTGGACGGCGGCGGCCCTGGTGGCGGGCGCGTGGAGCGTGCGGCGCCGGGACGCCTGACGCGGCGGCAACTGTCAGTGGCCCCGGGTTTACCGGGGCATGAACATCGTGCGGTGCCTGGAGACGATCGACCGGCTGTGCGCAAGCCCCCTGCCCGCGGCCCACGGCTGGTCGGACGAGAGGGGCTGGGCTACTACCTCGGGAAGCGCGCGGCACCGGCCGCTGGGTCGCCGTCGGCGTGGCCGACCGGGACGAGTCGGACACCGCCCGGCTCCTCGCGGTCGGCACCGCGACCGACCCGCCGTGACGAACACGACCGGGACCGTCAGACCTCCGCCGCCGCCCGCAACCGCGCGAACTCCTCCGCCATCGTCGCCGCAGTCCAATGCGCGTTCAGCCCGGAGGGATTCGGCAGTACCCACACCCGCGTGTTCCCGATCGTCCTGGCCTGCGGCCCCACCTGGGCCGTGCGGTCGTCGAACGCGGCCCGGTAGGCGGTGACGCCCACCACCGCCAGCCAGCGCGGTCGCAACCGCGCCACCTTCAGCGACAGCAGGCGCCCGCCCTCGCGGTACTCCTCGGCGCTCAGCTCGTCGGCCCGAGCCGTCGCCCGCGCGACCACATTGGTGATCCCGAGCCCGTACGAGAGCAACTCACCCTGCTCGGACGGCTTCAGGAGCCGGGGCGTGAACCCGGACAGATGCAGCACCGGCCAGAAGCGGTTGCCCGGGCGGGCGAAGTGGTGGCCCGTCGCCGCGGTCATCAGGCCCGGGTTGATGCCGCAGAACAGCACGCGGAGGCCGTCCGCGACCACGTCCGGTACCAGGCGGTCGCGAGCGGCCTCCAACTCCTCCGCGGTGAAGCGCGTCAGAGGATCGCTCCCGGCGTGTAGCCCGCGGCCTCCGGGTGCTGCTTCATGAGCTCCTCGATCCGGCCGACGACGGTGCCGACCTGGTCGGCCGCGGCGCCCGTGAAGGACAGCTTGTCGGCCATCAGCTCGTCCAGCTGCGCACGTTCGAGCGGGATGCGCGAGTCGTCCGCGAGCTTGTCCAGCAGCTCGTTGCGCTCGGCGCCCTGCTCGCGCATGGCCAGAGCACATGCCACCGCGTTCTCCTTGATCGCCTCGTGTGCGACCTCACGGCCGACCCCCGCGCGCACCGAGGCCATCAGCACCTTCGTCGTCGCCAGGAACGGCAGGTAGCGGTCCAGCTCGCGCGCCACGACCGACGGGAACGCGCCGAACTCGTCGAGCACCGTCAGGAACGTCTCCAGCAGTCCGTCCAGCGCGAAGAAAGCGTCCGGCAGCGCGACCCGGCGCACCACCGAGCAGGACACGTCGCCCTCGTTCCACTGGTCGCCCGCCAGCTCGCCGGTCATCGAGGCGTAGCCGCGCAGGATCACCATCAGGCCGTTGACGCGCTCGCAGGAGCGGGTGTTCATCTTGTGCGGCATGGCGGAGGAGCCGACCTGGCCCGGCTTGAAGCCCTCGGTGACCAGCTCGTGCCCGGCCATCAGCCGGATCGTCTTCGCCAGCGAGGACGGCGCCGCTGCCAGCTGCACCAGCGCGGTGACGACCTCGTAGTCGAGTGAGCGCGGGTAGACCTGGCCGACCGACGTGAAGGCGGTGGAGAAGCCCAGGTGGTCGGCGATCCGTTGTTCCAGCTCCGCAAGCTTCGACGCGTCCCCGCCGAGCAGGTCCAGCATGTCCTGCGCCGTGCCGACCGGGCCCTTGATGCCGCGCAGCGGATAGCGGCCCAGCAGCTCCTCCACCCGTCCGTACGCGACGAGCAGCTCGTCGGCCGCGGTCGCGAACCGCTTGCCGAGGGTCGTGGCCTGCGCGGCGACGTTGTGCGAGCGGCCGGCCATGACCAGTTCGCCGTACTCACCCGCCAGCTTGCCCAGGCGCGCGAGGACGGCCACCGTGCGGTCGCGCATCAGTTCCAGCGAGAGCCGGATCTGCAGCTGCTCGACGTTCTCGGTCAGGTCGCGGGAGGTCATGCCCTTGTGCACCTGCTCGTGCCCGGCGAGGTCGTTGAACTCCTCGATCCGCGCTTTCACATCGTGCCGCGTGATCTTCTCGCGCTCGGCGATGGAGGCCAGGTCGACCTGGTCGAGGACGCGCTCGTAGTCGGCGATCGCCGCGTCCGGCACCTCGATCCCGAGGTCCTTCTGGGCCCGCAGCACGGCGAGCCAGAGCTGACGCTCCAGCCTCACCTTCTGCTCGGGCGACCAGAGCGTGGCGAGCTCGGCGGAGGCGTAGCGTCCGGCGAGGACGTTCGGGATGCGGGGCTTGGCGGGCGCAGAAGTCACGTAAACGGATTCTACTGGCGGTTTGTGCAGGCCAACGCCACGGATGCGTTTGGTGGAACCTACGAGACCTGGGTCACGCCCGGGAGGGTGGGAAGGTCTTCGCCCCCGCCGTCCTACCCGTCCCATTCGCAGGAGCTCGGGCCGCTTCGGCCGGTATCCCCGCGCGGAGCTACGCCACCGGGCCCTCGTACGGCAGGAGCTCCGGGCGCTTCGGCGGGAGCCCATCCCCGGACGACCGGCCCGTCAGGCGGCGGGCGATCCACGGCAGCAGGTGCTGTCGGGCGAATCGCACGTCCGCGACCCGGCGCGCTGCCCAGCCCGGCGGCAGGGTCGCCGGCATCGGCGTGTGCCAGTCCGGGTCCTCGGAGTCGTATCCGAGCGTCTGCCACACCGCCTCCGCGACCCGCCGGTGCCCCTCGGCGGTCAGGTGCAGCCGGTCCACGTCCCACAGCCGGGGGTCGCCGAGCGAGGGCGCCCCGTACAGGTCGACCACCACCGCGCCGTGCCGCGCGGCCAGCTCGTCGACGCAGGCGAAGAGCTCCTCCATGCGCGGCCGGAACCGCTCCAGGACCGGGCCCTGCCGTCCCGGGCTCCGCATCAGGACGAGCTGCTTGCACGACGGAGCCAGCCGTTCCACGGCCTCCTCCAGGAGCCCGCGCACCCGCCCCATGTCGCACTTGGGGCGCAGGGTGTCGTTGAGCCCGCCGACGAGCGTGATGACATCGGCGCCCATCGCGGCCGCCACATCCACCTGCTCGTCGACGATCTGCCCGATCAGCTTGCCGCGCACGGCCAGGTTGGCGTACCGGAAGCCGGGCGTACGGGCGGCCAGCCGTGCCGCGAGCAGGTCGGCCCAGCCCCGGTAGGTGCCGTCGGGCAGCAGGTCCGACATGCCCTCGGTGAAGGAGTCGCCCACCGCGACCAGGCTGGTGTACTGGGGAGAGGGATTCGTCTGCATGGCGTACGAGATGGTATCCCGAGGCGCATACCCGACGGTCGGTCGGGCCCCTTCACCCACCGCCCCTACGTACGCTGCCCGAACAGCTCCCGCAGCACGTCCTCCATGGTCACCAGCCCCGCCAGCCGCCCGTCCGACCCGAGCACGGCCGCCAGGTGCGTACGGCTGCCGCGCATCGCGGTGAGCACGTCGTCCAGCGGTGTCGTCTCCCGTACACGCGCGATGGACCGCATGTCGCGCAGCCGGAACGGCACATCCCGCGGCGAGGCGTCCAGCGCGTCCTTCACATGCAGGTAGCCGACGATCCGGCGCCCCTCGTCCACGACGGGGAAGCGGGAGAACCCGGACTCGGCCGACAGCTGCTCCAGCTCTTCCGGCGTGACGCCCACGCGCGCGTAGAAGACGCGTTCCAGCGGGAGCACGACGTCCCGCACGGGCCGGCGGCCCAGTTCCAGGGCGTCGTGCAGCCGCTCCTGCGCGCGGACGTCGATGAGCCCGGCCGCACCGGAGTCCTTGACCAGGCGGGCCAGTTCGGCGTCGGAGAAGGCGGCCGTGACCTCGTCCCTGGTCTCGATCCGCAGCAGCTTCAGCAGCCCGTTCGCGAAGGCGTTGATCGTGAAGATCACCGGTCGCAGCGCCCGGGACAGCGTCACCAGCGGCGGCCCGAGCAGCAGCGCGCTGCGCACCGGCTCCGCGAGCGCGACGTTCTTCGGCACCATCTCGCCGAGCAGCATGTGCAGATACGTCGCCAGGGTCAGCGCGATCACGAAGGACACCGCGTGTCCCGCGCCGCTCGGCACACCCATCGCGTGGAACACCGGCTCCAGCAGATGCGCGATCGCCGGTTCCGCGACCACACCGAGCACCAGCGTGCACAGGGTGATGCCCAGCTGCGCCGCCGCCATCAGCGCCGACACGTGCTGCAGGCCCCACAGCACGCTCTTCGCCCGCCGGTCGCCCTGCTCGGCGTACGGCTCGATCTGGGAGCGGCGTACGGAGATCAGCGCGAACTCGGCGCCCACGAAGAAGGCGTTGACGACCAGCGTCGCCAGACCGATCAGCAGCTGTACGGCGGTCATGCCTGGGCCTCCTTCTCGTCGTCGAGCGGCGCGTACAGCAGCACCCGTGCCGCCCTGCGCCCCGCGGCGTCCAGCACTTCCAGGCGCCAGCCGGCCACCTGGACCGTGTCGCCGGCGGCGGGTATCCGGCCCAGTTCGGTCGCGACGAGTCCGGCCAGTGTCTCGTAGGGACCCTCGGGCGGCCGCAGGCCGACGCGCGCGAGCTGGTCCATGCGGGCGGCACCGTCGGCGGAGTACAGCGCGTGTCCGTCCTCGTCCGTGCCGGCCGGGAGGAGGTCGGGTGTCTCGTGCGGGTCGTGCTCGTCGCGCACCTCGCCGACGACCTCCTCGACGATGTCCTCCAGCGTCGCGACGCCCGCCGTGCCGCCGTACTCGTCGATGACCACGGCCATCGTCCGCTTGCCGGACAGCCGGTCCAGGAGCCGGTCCACAGTGAGGGACTCCGGGACGAGAAGCGGCTCGCGCATCAGTTCGGAGACGGGCACGCGGGGCCGGCGTTCGGCGGGCACCGCCAGGACGTCCTTGACGTGCGCGGTGCCCACGACCGAGTCGAGGCTGCCGCGGTAGACCGGGAACCGCGACAGCCCGGTGGCCCGGGTCGCGTTCGCCACGTCCTCGCAGGTCGCCTGCACGTCGAGGGCCACGACCTGCACGCGCGGCGTCATCACGTTCTCCGCGGTCAGGTCCGCGAGGTTCAGGGTCCGTACGAACAGCTCGGCGGTGTCCGGCTCCAGGGCGCCCTCGCGGGCGGAGTGCCGGGCGAGGGCGGCCAGTTCCTGCGGACCGCGCGCGGAGGCGAGCTCCTCGGCGGGTTCGAGGCCCAGGCGGCGCACCATGCGGTTGGCGGTGTTGTTGAGGTGGGTGATGAACGGCCGGAACACCGCGCTGAACCAGCGCTGGGCGTTGCCCACCGTCTTGGCCACGCCCAGCGGCGAGGAGATCGCCCAGTTCTTGGGCACCAGCTCGCCCACCACCATCAGGAAGACCGTCGACAGGGCGGTGCCCAGCACCAGGGCGATCGACGAGGCCATGGAGCGGGAGATGCCCAGCGACTCCAGCGGGCCCGCGATCAGCCGGGCGATGGACGGCTCGGCGAGCATGCCGACCACCAGGTTGGTGACGGTGATGCCGAGCTGCGCACCGGAGAGCTGGAAGGTGAGTTTCCGTACGGCCTTCAGAGCGCCGGACGCGCCGCGCTCGCCGCGCTCGACGGCACGCTCCAGTGCGCTGCGCTCGACCGTGGTCAGCGAGAACTCCGCGGCGACGAAGGCGCCACAGGCGAGGGAGAGCAGGATCGCCACGAGGAGGAGGAGCACTTCGGTCATCGGGTCACCCCCGTCCCATGTTCCGGCAGGGCAGGGGGGAATGCGCGATGGCTGGTACTGGGAGGCTCGCCCATGGGCGGACGCTCACACCTTTCTTGGAGGACCGAGTGGTCCTCCAAGAGTAAAGGACCGGCAAAGGGTGTCAGGACTCGGCCAGGGGCTTCACCCAGCGCCGCCAGTGCTCCTCGGGCGCGTACCCCGCCGCGCGCCAGGCGTGCTGCGCCCTCTCGTTGCGGGTCAGCACCATCGCGTCCCCGCGGCGCCCGCCGAGCCGTACGAACCGCTCCTCTGCAGCGGCGAGCAGCGCCCCGCCGATGCCCTGGCGGCGGCGCTCCGGATGTACCGCCAGCCGGTAGAGGTGGCAGCGCCAGCCGTCGAAGCCCGCGATCACCGTGCCGACCAGCTCACCGCCCAGCTCGGCCAGGATCAGCGCCTCGGGGTCACGGGCGACCAGCCGCTCCACGCCGTCCCGGTCGTCGCTGATGCTCGTCCCCTCGGCGGCGGTCTTCCAGAAGGCCAGCACGGTGTCGAGGTCGTCGGGCGTCGCGGCCCGTATCCGCAGGTCAGTCATGGCGTGATCTCATCACCGGCGGCGCTTCGGGGCACGCGATTTTCAGCATCCGGACGCCCGCCCGCCGTACCTCCCTGTCACTCGTGCGCTATCGCAGTCAGCACGTTCATCCGCGAGGCCCGCAGGGCGGGCAGCAGCGCCGCCACGACGCCGAGCACCGCCGAACCGATCACCACCGCGATGATCGTGCCCCACGGGATCGCCAGCGCCGTCATGCCCTGCAACGCCAGCACCTGCTGGGTGCACACCCCCCACACCAGGCCCAGCCCGAGGCCCAGGACCGCGCCGAAAACCGCGATCACCACCGACTCCAGCCGGATCATCCGGCGCAGCTGCCGCCGGGCCAGCCCGATGGCGCGCAGCAGCCCGATCTCCCGGGTGCGCTCCACGACCGACAGGGTGAGGGTGTTCACCACGCCGAGCACGGCGATGACGATCGCGAGCCCCAGGAGGGCGTACACGAGGTAGAGCAGCACGGAGATCTGGTCGCGCACCAGTTGCTTGTAGTCGGCCAGGTCCCGGACCTGCAGCTGCGGATACGCGTCGAGCGTCCGCTCCAGGTTCCTGCGCAGGTCGTCGTCGCTCGTGCCCGGGGCGGCGTTGACGTACAGCACGGAGTCCTGCCCGCCCTGTGCGTACCGCTCCAGGGTGGCGAGGCCGAAGTAGATCCCGCCCTGCAGCCCGAAGCCCTCGGCGGACTCCTGGTCGGTGAGGGCGCCGACGGTCAGCTCGGCCGTGCGGCCGCCCTGGAACTCGACGGGGACCGTGCTGCCGAGCCGTACGCCGTGGTCCCGCGCGAAGTCCAGGTCCATCGCAAGGTGTCCGGCGGCCAGCGCGGCGGCGCTGTCGCCCCCGGCGTAGGTGATGTTGGCGACCTCGTCGAGCCGCCGGTCGTAGCCGGCGGCGGTCGTCTCGACGCGGGCGCCGTCGGGCAGGAGGATCGCGATCGGCGTGAACCGCGAGCGCACCACGAGCCCCACGCCCTCGGTGTCGCGCACATGGTCGGTGACCTCCGGCGGGAAGGGCACGAAGTTGTTCTGGATCACGAAGTCGGCGCCGAGCGTCCGGTCGATCTGCCGGTCGAACGACTTCGTGATCGAGTCGCTCGCCACCGACAGCCCGCCGACCAGCGCGAGGCCCACCATGAGCGCGGCCGCCGTGGCGCCGGTACGGCGGGGGTTGCGCAGGGCGTTGCGCTGGCTCATCCGGCCGATGGGACCGAACAGCGCCGGGAAGGCCCCGCCCAGCACCCGGATCACCGGCCGGACCAGGAGAGGTCCCGCGACCACGGTGGCGATGAGGGTCAGGAGCACCCCGAGGCCCAGCAGGGATGCCGCCGGTCCCGTCTCGGACGACATCACGCAGCCCGCCAGTGCCGCCGCGCCCGCCGCTCCCACGACCGCGCCCACCACCGCGCGCATCTTGAGCGGCCGGCCCACCGCGGCGACCTCGGCGTCGGAGAGCGCCGCCATCGGCGAGACGCCCGCCGCACGCCGGGCCGGGAGGTACGCAGCGACGAAGGTGACGCCGACACCGACGACGTACGCCGCGAGGGGTGTCCCCCAGCCGATGACCATCTCGGTGGACTTGATGTTCATGCCGAGCAGGCCCATCAGTTCGATGAGGCCGGCGGCGAGCCCGATGCCGGCGGCCAGACCCAGCGTGGAGCCGACCAGGCCGAGCAGCAGCGCCTCGGTGAGCACCGACCGGCGCACCTGGCGCCGGTCGGCGCCCAGCGCGCGCAGCAGACCCAGCTCGCGGGTGCGCTGCGCGATCAGCATCGAGAAGGTGTTGACGATCAGGAACACGCCCACGAGGACGGCGACCCCGGCGAAGCCGAGCATCACGTACTTGATGACGTCGAGGAAGCCGCCGAGCTGTTCGACGTCCGACTCGGCCTGCTCGTCGGCGGTCCGGAAGTTGTAGCGGTCGGCGCCGAGGGCGGCCGCGACGCGCTGCTTGAGCGTGGTGTCGCTCACGCCGTCCGCCGCGTCCACGGTGATGCTCGTGGCGGCTCCCTTGACGCCCAGCAGCTTCGTCTGGGCGGTCGGCGTGTCGACGAACACCAGTGCGGCGCCGGGATTGGTGGTCGTGAACGTGACGATGCCGACGACCTCGACCCGGAAGGAGCCGGGTGCGGCGATCACCGTCACGACGTCCCCGATCCGTACGTTCCTGCGGTCGGCGGTCTCGGAGTCGATCAGCGCCTCGGTGGGCCCGTGCGGGGCGTGGCCGGAGGTCAGCTCGACGGGGCTGCGGTCGCTCGGGTTCCAGTTGGTGCCGATCGTGGGGGCGCCGGTCGTCGGGCCGACCGATTCGTTGTCGGCGTTGACGACCGTGATGTTCGTGGCCTCGGCCTCCGCGCGGGCGGCGGCCACACCGTGGACCCGGGCGATCCGGTCGGCGAGCGCGGCGGGCAGCGTGGCCGTCGCACCGGACGGCAGCACCTCGTCGAGGGTCTCCTTGGGGGTCACGGTGACGTCCGCCGCGGTCGACGCGAAGAGCCGGTTGAAGGTGCGGCTGACGGTGTCCGAGAAGATCAGGCTGCCCGCGACGAACGCGACGGACAGCAGCACGGCCAGCGCCGAGAGCAGCAACCGCCCCTTGTGGGCGACGAAACTCCGGAGTGTTGCCCTGAGCACGGGTTTCAGTCCCTCTGGACGGGGGCGGCGTCGTCGGTCCGGCGGCGGATCACGTCGAACCGCTTCATGCGCTCCAGCACGGCCTCTGCCGTCGGCCGCTCCATCTCGTCGACGATCCGTCCGTCGCCGAGGAAGAGCACCAGGTCGGAGTGGGCGGCGGCGCCAGGGTCGTGGGTGACCATGACGACGGTCTGCCCGAGGTCGTCGACGGCCCCGCGCAGGAAGCCGAGGACCTCCAGACCGGCCCGCGAGTCGAGGTTGCCGGTCGGCTCGTCCGCGAAGATCAGCTCGGGACGGGAGGCCAGTGCGCGGGCGCAGGCGACGCGCTGCTGCTGGCCGCCGGACAGCTGCGAGGGCCGGTGCCCCAGCCGGTCCCGCAGGCCGAGCGTGTCGATGACCTGGTCCAGCCACTCCCGGTCGGGCTTCTGGCCCGCGATGTCCATGGGCAGGGTGATGTTCTCGAGCGCGTTCAGCGTCGGGATGAGGTTGAACGACTGGAACATGAACCCGATCCGGTCCCGCCGCAGCCTGGTCAGCTCGCGCTCCTTCAGCCCCGTGATCTCGGTGTCGCCGAGCCACACCTGTCCGGCCGAGACGGTGTCGAGCCCGGCCAGACAGTGCATCAACGTGGACTTCCCGGAGCCCGACGGGCCCATGACGGCGGTGAAGCGGCGGCGTGCGACGTCCACGTCCACCGAGTCCAGGGCGAGCACCGTCGTCTCGCCCGAGCCGTATGCCTTGGTGAGACGGCGGGCGCGGGCCGCGACCCCGTCGGCCGGTGCGAGCCCCGGGGCGTGCTCCGCAGCAGGTGTGGACAAGGCTGCCTCCTCGATCGCGCCTCGCTCGTGGACGTCACGAGTTCCGTTCCTGTGCCGCGGGTGATGTGATCCGCACCACAAACGGTATCCCGCCGAGGATGCAGACGGTTTCTCTCCCAGGTCGGGCCCCGGATGTGGTTGTAAGGGACACTCACTGCCCCTCGGGCGACGCCCTTGCCGCTGCTAGCATTCCGGCGCTAGCTTCGAGGTATGGCCAAGACCCAGCTGAACGTCCGCGTCGACGAGGACACCGCCCGCGCGGCCCGCGAACGCGCACTCGCGCGCGGCATGAGCGTCAACCGCTACATCGAAGAGCTTGTGCGGCAGGACACCGGAGAGGTCGGCCACACCTTCGTGGAGGCCGCCGCCGACTTCATGAAGCAGTACGAGTCCGTCTTCGCCGAGGAGTTCGACGGGGGTGCCCCCGCTCATGGGGGTCCCCCCGCGCGAGCGAAGTCGAGCGTGGGGGAGAAGTCGAGCGTGGGGGAGGACCGTCAAGGCCGCACGAGTGAAGGTCGCCACTGATCCGTTGAGCGACCTCACCATCGACCTCGCCTGGCTCCTGATGCTCGCCGAACAGAAGACGCCGGGAGATCCCCAGGTCACCGACTGGGGAGCCCTCGTCGCCGCGGTCGCGCGCCACCAGGCCGAGATCTTCGACGTCCCCGTCTACGACACCCCGTACGCGCGCGCCGCGGCCCTGCTCCAACTGCTGATCCACGTCCCCGCGCTGGAGCGCTCCAACGCCCTGTTCGCCTCCGCGGTCGCGTACGCCTACCTGGTCGCCAGCGGCGTCAAGGTCGTCACCTCGCCCGTGCAGGTGCGTGACCTGGCCCGGCTGGTGAAAAGCGGTGAGGCGTCGGTGCACGACATCGCGCGCGAACTGCAGCAGTGGAGCCTGTGACGCCCGGCCCTACTCCTCGGGGCGCCACGCGGTGCCCAGCACGCAGAACGAGGTGGGCAGCACAGGCCCCTTCTCCGGCATCAGCATCCGCCGGTACGGGCCCAGTTCGAACCCGGTGTCCCTGAGCGCGGCGACCGGATCCCGGGACAGATGGCAGCCGCCGTTCAGTTGCGGCCACACCGTGCGGTCCAGCGCGCGCTGGGTGAACGTCATCGCCCGGCCGCCGCCCCGCCCGTGCTCGAAGAACCGCACCTGACCGCCGGGCCGCAGCACCCTGCGCACCTCACCCAGGGCGCGCGGCACATCCCGCACACTGCACAGCACCAGCGACAGCACCACCGCGTCGAAGGCCTCGCTCTTGACCGGCAGCGCCTCCGCCGCCCCCGGTACCACGTCGACGGGCATCTGGGCGCGCAGCGCGGCCTCCACCGCCAACTGCCGCAGACTGCGCTCGGGTTCGATCGCCACGACCTCCGAGACCGTACGCGGATAGTGCGCGAAGTTCAGTCCGTTGCCCGCGCCGATCTCGAGCACGCGTCCGGACAGCCCGGCGAGCAGCCGGTCGCGCACCCCGGCCATGCCCAGCCGGGTCTCGGCGGCCACGCTGACGCGGGCGTAGTAGCGGGCGAACAACGGGTGGTGCACAGGATCCCGCGTCATCCTGCGGGCACCGGCGGACCGTAGCGGCATGAGGACCTCCCTCGCAGGACGGGCAAGTACCGCGATTCTCCCCCCGGTACGGCGCCATACGCCCCACACCGATGGCTGCCGAACGCGGCAGCACGCCCTCGGGGGGTCTCGGCAAGGGGCCCACGACCCCCGGGCTAGGGTGGATGGCTCGGGTCACGCACACCGTCATCGAGGAGTCATGGCGCAGACACCGCTGTCCTGGTTAGCCGGCCGATACACCTGGGGGCCGCGCAGTGTACGCATGGCCGCCGTGGCGTCCGTGGTCGCCGCCATCGGGATCATCGTCACCGGCGGCGTGGTCCGGGTCACCGGCTCCGGGCTCGGCTGCCCCGAGTGGCCCGCGTGCTCCGGCGACAGCCTCGCTCCCACCGCGGAGATGGGACTGCACGGCGCGATCGAGTTCGGCAACCGCCTCCTCACCGGTGGGCTGTGCGCGGTGGTCGGCTGGCTCATCATCGCCGCCCGGCTGCAGCGCGAACCCTCTCGGCCGGTGCTGCGCGGGGCGTGGGCACAGTTCCGGGTCATCGTGCTCAACGCCGTCGTCGGCGGAATCACCGTGTGGATGCGGCTGAGCCCGTACATCGTCGCCGCGCACTTCCTCGCGGCCACTTTGCTCCTGACCGCTGCGGTGGTCACGTGGGAACGGCTGCGCGATGCGGACCACGACGTGCCCGCCCCGACGGTCCTGCCGCGGCGCTGTGCCGTCCTGGCCCGTGCCCTGCTGGTGTCGACGGCCCTGCTGCTTGTGGTGGGCACGTCGGTCACCGGCTCGGGGCCGCACGCGGGCGACTCCTCCGAAGTGGACCGGATGCCGTTCGACTGGGTCGGCGCAACCGTCGTGCACGGCCTGCTCGCGGGAGTGTGCCTTGTCCTGGGTGGCCTGCTGTTCACCGCCCTGCCCGGCGGCACCCCGGCCCGCCGACGCACCGGGGTGTTCCTCGCCGTCTTCCTCGCACAGGGCCTCGTCGGTCTGTTCCAGGCGCTGACCGGTCTGCCCGCGGTCGCGGTCGTCCTGCATCTGCTCGGATCGGCGCTTGTCTGGGCGGGAGCGCTCCGCGTCAGCCTCGCGGTGGGCCGGGGCACGACTCGCGCGCCCGCGGCGGCGCCGCCGGTCGCTCAGGTCCCGGCACCACTCGCCCGGTCCACCAGCTCGGCCGACACGTAGAGCGAGAGCGGCCCAAGGGCTGAACGGTTCAGCTTGACCGCCGCCCAGTGGAACGGGTTCACCGGCTCCTCGTCCCGGTGCGCGCGTTCCCGGCCCTGTGCGGCGTCGGTCACCAACCGGGTCAGCCGGTGCAGGTGCTCGGGCCGGACGAACGGCCACCGCGGCGCAACGAAAGAGGTCGGCGGGCCCGAGCGGACCGGCCGACCTCTTGGGTGCCAGACTCCTAACGGTGCGGCGCAGGCGCCTGACGCACCCGGAACGCCTCCGCGTCCCACGTCCCGTCCAGCCGCGGCGCGAGCCAGTCCGGCGCCGCCGCACGGAAGGTGGCCGGAGCCAGCGCCCCGGCGCCGGCGGGCACGGCGCCGAGGAGCGGGGCCCCGGCCACCTCCGGCAGATCCGCGAGGTTGCACCGGGCGGCGAGGTCGGGCTCGCCGGGCCAGCTGCCGATGACGACTCCGGCCAGGTCGAGCCGCCGGGACCGTACTTCACGTGCCGTCAGCTCGGTGGTGTTCAGCGTGCCCAGTCCCGCGGACACCACGACCAGCACCGGCGCGGCGAGCAGCCCGGCCGCGTCGGCGAGGGTCCCGCCCGCCGCGTCGAACCGTACGAGCAGCCCGCCGGCACCCTCGACCAGCACCAGATCGTGCTCGGTGGCCAGCTTGGCCGCCGCTTCGGCGATCTCCTGCGGGTGCACCGGCGCCCGCCCGGCCCGCCGCGCGGCGGTGCCCGGCGCCAACGGCTCGGGATACCGGGCGAGTTCGGCCGCCGTGACGGTACCGGCGAGCCGCGCGACCTCGTCGGCGTCCCCGCGCTCGTCCGGCCGCACGCCGGTCTGCGCGGCCTTGAGCACGGCCACCGAACGCCCGGCCGCCCGTGCGGCGGCGGCGACCGCGGCCGTCGTGACCGTCTTGCCGACCTCCGTGCCCGTACCCGTGATCACCAGAACCGGCATGTCATCCCTCCCGCGCCGCGGCGCACACCGCGCGCCCGATCCGCGCCACGTCCGCGTCGTTCGTGACGTACGGCGGCATCGTGTACACCAGATCGCGGAACGGCCGCAGCCACACGCCCTCGCGCACCGCCGCCCTCGTCGCCGCGGCCATGTCGATTGCGTGGTCGAGCTGGACGACGCCGATGGCGCCGAGGACTCGGACGTCCCGCACACCCGGAAGGTCCGCGGCCGGAGCCAGCCCCTCCCGCAGCCCCGTCTCGATCCGCTTGACCTCCGCCGACCAGTCCTGGCCGAGCAGCAGCTCGATGGAGGCGCAAGCCACGGCCGCGGCCAGCGGATTGCCCATGAACGTCGGCCCGTGCGCGAGCACCGGCACCTCACCCCGCGAGATGCCGTCGGCCACCCGCGAGGAGCACAGCGTCGCCGCCATCGTCAGGTAGCCGCCGGTCAGCGCCTTGCCCACGCACATCACGTCCGGCGCGAGAGCCGCGTGCTCCGCCGCGAACAGCGCGCCCGTACGCCCGAAGCCGGTCGCGATCTCGTCGAACACCAGCAGCACGTCGTGCGCGTCGCACGCCTCGCGCAGCACCCGCAGATACGCGGGGGAGTGGAAACGCATCCCGCCCGCGCCCTGCACCACCGGCTCGACGATCACCGCGGCCAGTTCGTCGGCGTGCCGTTCGATCATCGCGCGCAGATGGTCGGCGTACGACTCCTCGTACTCCGTCGGGGGCGCGTCCGCGAACACCTGACGGGGCAGCACCCCGGTCCACAGCTCGTGCATTCCGCCCTCGGGGTCGCACACCGACATCGGCTGCCACGTGTCGCCGTGGTAGCCGCCGCGCCAGGTCAGCAGGCGCTGCTTGCCCGGGCGGCCGAGCGAACGCCAGTACTGCAGACACATCTTGACCGCGACCTCGACCGACACCGAGCCGGAGTCGGCGAGGAAGACATGCTCCAGACCGTCGGGCGACATGTCGACAAGGAGCTTTGCCAGGCGTACGGCGGGCTCGTGCGTGAGCCCGCCGAACATCACATGGCTCATCCGGCCGAGCTGTTCACGCGCGGCCTCGTCGAGCACCGGGTGGCGGTAGCCGTGGATCGCCGACCACCAGGACGACATGCCGTCGACCAGCTCACCCGAGCCGTCCGCCAACCTCAGCCGCACCCCGCTCGCCGCCTCGACGACGAGCGGTTCCTGCCGGCCCGGCATCGGCCCGTACGGATGCCAGACGTGCCGCCGGTCGAGGTCCAGCAGCTCGGACACGGTCAGCTCAGGCATTGGGCGCGAGGTCCGTTCCGGCTCCTCTGCGGCGCACGGCCACCAGGTCGGTGCGCGCCTCGGGGGCCGTCTCGGCCGCCGGCGCCGACGCCGAGCCGCACGTCGAGGCGCAGCCGCCGGTCGCCCGGTGCTCCGGCAGCGTCACCTCGTCCGTGCCCTCCACCTCGAACCCGGCATCCGCGATCATCTCCAGGTCGGCCTTGCCCGCCTGGCCCTCGCTGGTGAGGTAGTCGCCGAGGAAGATGGAGTTGGCCAGATGCAGGGCCAGCGGCTGCATGGTGCGCAGGTGCACCTCGCGGCCACCGGCGATGCGCACCTCGACGTCCGGGCAGACGAACCGGACCATCGCCAGGATGCGCAGGCACCGTTGCGGGGTGAGGTGCCACTCCTTGGCGAGCGGAGTGCCCTCGAACGGGATCAGGAAGTTGACCGGCACCGAGTCCGGGTCCAGCTCGCGCAGCGAGAACACCACGTCGACGAGGTCCGCGTCGCTCTCGCCCATTCCGGCGATCAGACCGGAACACGCCGACAGCCCGGCCGCGTGCGCCTTCTGGACCGTGTCCACCCGGTCGGCGTACGTGTGCGTCGTCGTGATGTCCGCGTACGTTCCTTCGGAGGTGTTGAGGTTGTGGTTGTACGCGTCCGCGCCGGCCGCGCGCAGCCGCTCGGCCTGGCCGTCGGAGAGCAGACCGAGGCAGGCGCACACCTCGACGTCCTCGTTCTGGTCCTTGATCGCCTTGATGGTCTCGGAGACCCGGTCGACGTCACGGTCGGTCGGGCCCCGTCCGCTGGCCACCAGACAGACTCGCTTGGCACCTCCGGCGAGCCCCGCGGCCGCGGCCTGCGAGGCCTCGTCGGGCTTGAGCCAGGTGTACTTGAGGATGTCGGCCTTCGACCCGAGCCGCTGGGAGCAGTAGGAGCAGTCCTCGGGACACAGGCCCGACTTGAGGTTGACGAGGTAGTTGAGTTTCACCCGTCGGCCGAACCAGTGCCGGCGCACCTTGCCGGCCGCGGCCACCACATCGAGCAGGTCGTCGTCGGAAGTGGCGAGGACGGCCAGTGCTTCCTCGCGGGTCGGCAACTCACGCCGAAGCCCCTTGTCCACGAGCGTGTTCAGCAGGTCCATGAGAGCCGATCCTGTCCTAAGGCACCACCTCCGGCCAAGGAGAGTTCGCACAGCTCTGGCAGTTCGTCGTGTGGGTATTGCCACACACTGAGCTGCGTTGCGTCCCGCTAGGGTCTGTGCATTACCTACAAAAGTCCCGGAGGGCTCATGGCGTTCGGCTGGATCGACGAGCAGGCGGAGCTGCGCCGCCGCGCCGGACTCGTACGGACCCTGCGCCCCCGCTCCGCCGACACGCCGCTGCTGGACCTGGCGAGCAACGACTACCTGGGGCTGGCCCGCCACCCCGAGGTCACCGAGGGCGCCGCGCGGGCCGCGCGCACCTGGGGCGGCGGCGCCACCGGCTCCCGACTCGTCACCGGCACCACCGAGCTGCACGGCGAACTCGAACGCGAGCTGGCCGACTTCTGCGGCTTCGAAGCGGCCCTGGTCTTCTCCTCCGGGTACGCGGCCAACCTCGCCGCGGTCACCGCACTCGCGCCCCACGGCTCCCTGATCGTCTCCGACGCCGGCAACCACGCCTCGCTGATCGACGGCTGCCGGCTGGCCCGCGGCACGACACAGGTCGTCGCGCACGCCGATCCGGACGCGGTGCGCAAGGCGCTGCAGACACACGAGGGGCCGGCCGTCGCCGTGTCCGACACGGTCTTCTCGGTCGACGGCGACGCCGCACCGCTCGCCGCACTGGCCGAGGCATGCCGCACACACGGCGCCGGGCTGGTCGTCGACGACGCCCACGGCCTCGGTGTGCTCGGTGACGGCGGCCGGGGCGCCCCGTACGCGGCGGGGCTCGCGGGCGCCGACGATGTCGTCGTGACGGTGACGCTGTCCAAGTCGCTCGGTAGTCAGGGCGGCGCCGTGCTCGGCCCCGCCCGGGTGATCGACCACCTGGTCAACGCGGCCAGGACCTTCATCTTCGACACCGGCCTCGCCCCCGCGGCCACGGGCGCGGCCCTGGCGGCGCTGAGACTGCTGCGCCGCGAACCCGAGCGGGCGGCGCGGGTGCGCGCGGTGGCGGGCGAACTGCACGCCCGGTTGACGGGCATGGGTCTGGAGGCGGTACGCCCGGACGCCGCGGTCGTCTCCGTGCGCGCGCCGTCCCCGGAGGGGGCCTTGCGTTGGGCGGCCGACTGCCGCGCCGCGGGGCTCGCCGTGGGCTGCTTCAGGCCTCCTTCCGTGCCCGACGGCATCTCCCGGCTGCGGCTGACGGCCCGCGCGGACCTCTCCGGGGACCAGGTCGAACGCGCTGTACGTGTGATCGGCGAAACGCGACCATGAGTCGGCGTACCACGGCCGTGCATCACGCGATGCGGACCTGATCAGATTCGATCAGGAGGTGACGCTGGTCGGGGGTGGTCAGGGATCGGTGCGCCTCACCGGAACGAGGCCGTGAATCCCGCCCAGCTCTCGGGAGAGAAGAGCAGCGCGGGTCCGGCCGGGTCCTTGGAGTCGCGCACGGCGAGCAGTCCGGCCCCTGGGCCGTGGTCCGGCCGGGCCGTCTCCACACAGTTGTTCGCTCCGGTGCTGTAGCTGCTGCGCAGCCAGTGCACACCGAGCAGTCGAGTGCTGGAAGGTACGTTCCGAGGCAGTGCGGTCATGGTGCCTCCTTACGCGCCGTCACCTATCCCGGCGATGTAATCCAACGAGTCCTCGGGCGAAAGGGCATGGAACTGAAGGACGTTGAAGGCCTCGGTGTAGGCCTCTACGTCTTCTTTCCGTTCGAGGTAGAGGCTACTCGTCAAGTGGTCGAGAACAACCACATCCAGATCAGAAGTGCTCGGAAATGAGAAGACAACGAAAGGCCCGGTGATGCCGATGTGGGCTCCGGCCGCGAAGGGCAACACCTGGAGCCGCACTTGGGGCAGCCGGGCCGCCTCCACCAGCCGCGCCAGCTGCCGGGCCATGACATCCGGTCCGCCGACCTCGCGGCGCAGCACCGCCTCGTCCAGTACGGCGCTCAGCGCCAGGGGCGGCTGCGAACGCAGCACGTCCTGCCGGGCCAGGCGTACCTCCACCAGGGCGTCGAGCCGGTCCTCGTCCAGTCCCTCCACCGCGGCCCGGGTCACCGCACGCGCGTACTCGGGTGTCTGGAGCAGCCCGGGGACGACGGAGGTCTCCAGTGTGCGCATCGCGCTCGCTTGGGACTCCAGGCTGATGAAGTCCCGGTAGGTGGGCGGCAGCACCCCACGGTAGGCGTGCCACCAGTGGTCCCGGCCATAGCCGCCGCCGGAGTCCGCCAATGTCAGGAGCACCTCGCGGAGTTGAGAGTCGGTCACCCGGTAGGCATCCAGGAGTAACCGCACGTCGGCCGGTTTCACCCCGCTCGCGCCGGTCTCGATCCGGCTCACCTTCGACTGGTGCCAGCCCACGAGCCGGGCCGCCTCGCCGCTCGTGAGGCCGGCGCGGCTGCGCAGTGTGCGCAATTCGGCACCAAGTTTCCGACGGCGCACCGCGGGACCGTGCTGCATGGGAAACTCCTTACTCCTTCTGAGCCGCCCAAATACGGTCTGCCGTCGCAGAGTTCACCGCTTCGAGCGACAGATATATGCATATCTTGGTGGATCGCCACCGTGACCGGCGCGGTAGTGGCAGTCTGGCGACGAAGCACCAGTCCGGGACCGTACTCGAACCATCCGCTCCGTGTCGGACTGCGGTCCCGTGGGAAAGGGACGACCTCGCCATGGCAGACCATCTGGAAGCATCCGTCACTCTGCCGAGCGATCCAGCCTCGGTCTCCGCGGCTCGCGGCTATGTGGTCAGCACCCTCGCGGAGTGGGGCCTGGCGCCGGACAGTGAGGTGGCCGACACCATCCGGCTCATCGTCTCCGAACTCGCCACCAACGCCGTACAGCACACCTTCGGCCAGTCACCCACCTTTACGGTGGACATCGAACTCGACCGCGACGAACAACTGCGCATCGGAGTGACCGACAGCCACCCGCGCTTCCCCAAGCGGCTGCCGGCCGCCGTCCAGCAGGACAACGGCCGCGGCATGGTCATCATCCGCTGGCTGACCAACGAGTGCGGGGGCCGGCTGCGGGTGCGTCCCACCCGCGAGGGCGGCAAGACGGTCTCCATCGAACTGCCGTGGACCGTCCCCTCGCGGCCGGTGCCGGCGGCGGCGCCGCAGGAGCCGTAGGGCGCGTCCACCAGGCAGTGCAGTGCGCCGCCCGTGCCCGGAGGGCGTCACGGACGGCGCAGGGGCTCCCGGCCCTGTTCCAGGTGCAGGGCGGGCCGGGGACGGACGGGGCGGTGGCGGTGCGTCAGGGCGCCGCCACCACCGCGCCCCAGGGGTCAGGTCAGGAGACCCGGCCGTACCAGACGCTCCTCGTCCAGATCTTCTGCAACCTGACCACGTCCCCGGTCTTCGGGGCGTGCCAGATCTTCCCCTTTCCGGCGTAGATACCGACGTGGTAGACGCTGGACCCCGAGTGGAAGAACACGAGGTCGCCGGCCTTGCGGTTCTTGGCCGAGATGTGGCGGGTCTTGTTGTACTGCTGGGCGGCCGTACGAGGCAGCTTCTTGCCGGCCTTCTTGTACGAGTACAGCGTGAGCCCGGAGCAGTCGAACCTGCGCGGCCCGGTGGCGCCCCACGCGTACGGGGAGCCCTTCTTCGACGCCGCGATCTGCAGCGCCTTGGCCGCGGGCGAGGCGGCAGCCGCCTCGGAGGCGACACCCGGAACCACGACGGAGCCGCCCACCGCGGCCAGGGTGAGGGCCGAGGCCGTACCGGCCCGGGCCATGAGCGACGGGACACGATTGAGCGTTGTCATGCGCAACCCTTCGTCAGCCGCCTGTGAAGGATGACCTGTCGGATTCGGGCTGGCGAAGTGGCCCGGCCGCGTCATCGCGGCTTCACCCCAAGGGCTGCGCGGAACTTGCGCTCCGGCGACCCGTCTTGCGTGGGTCCTCCACTCCTGCCGATCCACTCCTGTCGACCCGTCATCCGGGCGGCGGCAGGACTCGGCGTCCGCCCGGATCGCCCCGCCGCTGCGGCGGGGTCTTGTCGTCGTCACGGATCTTGACTCACGAATGTCCGAAAATCCCAATGGAACCGGGGGTTTGTGTTGTTACTCACCACTCACCCGTTCGGGTGGACAGCCTGCTGTTCGAGCGGCTGTCAAGGGCACTGCGAGCCCCGGACCAGCACTGGAATGCTCTATTCCGCCCCGGAGGCATGCCTGTTGCGCAAGTGCAGCGGTTCCAAAAAATATGCTCGGATACTCCGAGCGGGGGTACACCTTTTGGTCCGTTTCAACTCCGGCCCGGACACGGCGTCATGAGGGCTGACGAGCCGGGCCGACTGGCGGTGCGTCAACTGTCGGAGCGCGGTGGAACGATGACCCGCGCCGTGCGGCGTTCACCGTCCAGGACGCGCAGCGCCCGCGCGAGTGTCGGGGCGTGCAGCTCGGTCTCGCCCCGCTGGTGCATCAGTGCGAGCGCGTCGCGCAGTTCGACGGCCTTGCGCACCAGCGCCTGGGCGGCGCGCAGTCCACGGTAGGTGTCCCCTTCGTGGGCCGGATTGATCCGGCCGAGCAGGTCCACCACGTCCAGGTAACGGTCGATCACCTCGCCCTCGGCGCGGGTCAGGGCAGGCAGCGGCGGGAGTTCCGGAGGCAGCATCCGCGGCTCACCGTGCGCCGGGGGCGGTGCGCGAGGCCCTGCGGCTGGGGATGATCCGGTCGATCAGGCCGTACTCCAGCGCCTCCTGCGCGGTGAGAATCTTGTCCCGCTCGATGTCCACGCCCACCTGCTCCGGAGTCCGCCCCGTGTGCCGTACGAGCATCTCCTCCAAGCGGGCCCGGACGTGGGCCAACTCCTCGGCCTGGATGGCGAGATCGCTGGCCTGTCCCTCGATCGGCTCGGGCAGGCTCGGCTGACGGATCGCCACCCGGGCGCCGGGCAGCGCGTATCGCTTGCCCGGGGTGCCGGCGGCCAGCAGGACCGCGGCGGACGATCCGGCCTGCCCGAGGCAGATCGTCTCCACGTCGCAGCCCACGTACTGCATCGTGTCGTACACGGCCGACATGGCGCTGAACGAGCCGCCGGGGGAGTTGATGTACAGCGAGATGTCCCGGTCCGGGTCCTGGTACTCGAGGTGCATGAACTGCGCCATCACATCGTTCGCCGACGTGTCGTCGATCGGCGTCCCGAGGAAGACGATCCGTTCCTCCAGCAGCTTCGAGTACGGATCCATCGTCTTGTGCCCGTAGCTCGTGCGTTCGGTGAACTCGGGCAGGACGTGACGGGCGGACGGTCGGGTCATGGCGAACCCCTCCTCGCGGCGGAAGCCGGCTCCGGCGGAGCCGTCTGTAAAAAATGTACAGGATGTACGTGACGTTAGAATGGGGGCATGGCCTACGAGATTCCGGTGACGCAAGCCAGGGCTGAGCTCGCCGACCTGATCAACCGGGTGGTGTACGGCGGCGAGCGCGTCGTCGTGACACGGCACGGCAAACCCCTCGTCGCCCTGGTCTCCGCCGCCGACCTGGAACGACTCGATGCGCTCGAGGCAGCTCAGGAGTCCGCGGAGGAGCAGGTGGTCACCTCGGTTTCCGGCGTCCGCGAGGTCGCGTCCGCTCCCCGCGAACATCAGCGCTTCGGCATCGTGGCGGAGCACCGGGGGCCGAATCCCTCGTAACGGGGACCGGGAAACGAAAGAGACCGTGCGTCCCCGTCCGCTGCAGTGGGGGCGCACGGTCTTGACCGCGGTCGGCCGGCTGCTCAGTCGGAGAGCGCCGGTTCCCGGTGGGCGGCGGGCTCGCCGCTCTTCACGCGGGCGGTCTTCAGGGCGCTGCCCAGCAGTACGGCGCCCAGGCCCAGTGCGGCCCACCAGGTCAGCGTCAGGGCAGGCCCGACGGCAGCCGCGCCGTCGAAGTACGACACCGAGCGCAGCAGGGACGTCCCTGCGCCGGGCGGCAGCCACTGGCCGATCGTCCCGGCCGGTTCGGGCAGCATCTCCGGCGCCGAGCCCGCGGCCGAGAACGGGTTGCCGAACAGCATCACCACGGCCGAGACGATGCCCACGCCGGCGAGGCCCAGGAGTGCGGCGAGCCCGGCGACGGCGCCGCTCACGGCCAGCGTGGACAGCCCGAGTACGGCGGCCTCCGCCCACCAGTTGCCGGTCAGTACCTCCAGCCAGCTGTGCGCGATCGCGGCTGCCGCCACCCCGACGAGCGCGGAGGTGCCGAGGAGGGCGGCCGCGGCCCGCACACCGCGCAGCCCGGCCATGGTCACCGCCGCGCCCGCTGCGATCCCAGCCAGCGTCAGCGGCAGCGCGCTCGCGTTCAGGGCCGCGCCGCGGGGGTCGTTCGCGGGAGCGGCCACCACGTCGACCGTCCTGACCCCGGTCCCGTCGGCGGACGCCCGCTCGGCCACCGCCTGCTGAAGCAGTTGGGCGACCGCCGGGCTCGCGGCCGACGCGGTCAGCAGTTCGGGGCCCCGGTCGGTGACGACGACCGCGCCGTACACCGTCCGGTCCTCGATGGCCTCCCGGGCGGCGGCCTCGTCGGCGTAGCGGTGAATCTCGAACGCGCCCTCCTGCCGGGTCAGCTGCTGTTCGACCTGGGCCGTGGCGGCGGCCGGTCCCGCCACGCCGAGCGGCAGATCGCGCGGAGCGGTGCGAGCGGCGGGCCAGGCGAAGGCCCACAGGGCGAGTGTCGCGAGGAGCGGGACGAGGACGACGGTCGCGATCAGCCGGCGGGTGTGGGTGTGGGCTGGCGTGGACATGGGATCCCCCTCGGATGGGATGACTAAAAAGAAGGATCGTTCGTTTTGGCTGTTCTCCACCGTGCGTCCATCGGTGTCGCTTGTCAAGAAGGAATGTTCGTTTTAGATTTGGGGCATGGCCCGCGTATCGCAGGAACACCTCGACGCCCGCCGCCGGCAGATCCTCGACGGCGCCGCCCTCTGCTTCGCCCGCAACGGGTTCCATGCCACGTCGATGCAGGACGTGCTGAAGGCGGTCGATCTCTCCGCGGGGGCCGTGTACCGCTACTTCAGCGGCAAGGAGGAGCTGATCGAGGCGATCGTCACCGAGGTGCTGTCCACCCTGGGCGACATCTTCAAGGGGGCGACCACGGAGAGCCCGCCGCCCCTGCCGGACGTGCTGGTTCTCAGGGTGCTGGAGCGCATGCGGGAGCTGCGGCCCCTCACGGTCGACGGCGAGTGGATGTTCCCCCGCCTGATGATCCAGGTGTGGACCGAGACCCTGCGCAACGAGAAGCTGGGGGCGGTGCTGACGCCGGGCTTCGGCAGGGTCGAGGAGGCCTGGAGGCAGGTCGTCGAGCGCTACCGGGACGCCGGACTCGTCCCCGAGGACGTCGACGCCCGCGCCATGGCGCGCGTGATGATCGCCGTCGTGCAGGGCTTCGCCGTGCAGATGGTCCTCTTCGGCGACGTCTCGGAGGACACGCTGCGCGACGGGCTGCGGGCCCTGATGAGTGTGGGCGGGCCCAGCGCGGTCGGCGGACGGGACGCACAGCCGGTTTAACGTGTCGGAAACTCGCCGCGATTAGCCTGCCCATCCACGCCACCAGGGACTTTTCCCGGTGGCCGCGGCAACCGGGCCCCGCACGGCCCGGAGCGAGGATGTGAGGTGGGACGTGCAACTGACCCCGCACGAGCAAGAGAGGCTGCTGATCCACGTGGCCGCCGACGTGGCCGAGAAGCGCCGGGCCCGGGGGCTGAAGCTGAACCACCCCGAGGCGGTCGCCCTCATCACGTCGCATCTCCTCGAAGGCGCGCGGGACGGCCGTACCGTCGCCGAACTCATGGCCTCCGGGCGCAAGCTGCTCACCCGGGACGACGTCATGGAAGGCGTCCCCGAGATGATCCACGACGTCCAGGTCGAGGCGACCTTCCCGGACGGCACCAAGCTCGTCACCGTCCACGACCCGATCGTCTGAGAGGGCCTCGATGATTCCCGGAGAGATCCTCTTCGCCGACGGGCCGATTGCCTACAACGAGGGCCGCGAGGTCACCCGACTGACCGTCCTCAACGCCGCCGACCGGCCCGTCCAGGTCGGTTCCCACTACCACTTCGCCGAGGCCAACCCCGGCCTGGAGTTCGACCGCGCCGCGGCGCGCGGCAAGCGGCTGAACGTCGCCGCCGGCACCGCCGTGCGCTTCGAGCCCGGGATCCCCGTCGACGTCGAACTCGTCCCGCTCACCGGCGCCCGTGTCGTGCCCGGACTGCGCGGGGAGACCGGAGGTGCCCTCGATGCCTGAGATCTCGCGTGCCGCGTACGCCGACCTGTTCGGCCCGACCACCAGTGACCGCATCCGGCTGGCCGACACCGACCTGATCGTCGAGATCGAGGAGGACCGCAGCGGCGGGCCCGGTCTCGCCGGTGACGAGGCCGTGTTCGGCGGCGGCAAGGTCATCCGCGAGTCCATGGGACAGTCGCGCGCCACGCGCGCGGACGGCACGCCGGACACCGTCATCACCGGTGCCGTGATCGTCGACCACTGGGGGATCGTCAAGGCCGACATCGGCATCCGCGACGGCCGGATCACCGGCATCGGCAAGGCGGGCAACCCGGACACCATGGACGGGGTGCACCCGGACCTGGTGATCGGCCCGGAGACCGAGGTCATCGCCGGCAACGGACGGATCCTCACCGCCGGTGCCATCGATGCGCACGTCCACTTCATCTGCCCGCAGATCGCCGACGAGGCGCTGTCCGCGGGCATCACCACCCTCGTCGGCGGCGGCACCGGACCGGCCGAGGGCTCCAAGGCGACCACCGTGACTCCCGGCCCCTGGCACCTGGCCCGGATGCTGGAGGCGATGGAGCAGTACCCGCTCAACATCGGCTTCCTCGGCAAGGGCAACACCGTCTCGCACGAGGCGATGCTGTCCCAGATCCGCGGCGGCGCACTGGGCCTGAAGCTGCACGAGGACTGGGGCTCCACCCCGGCCGTCATCGACGCCTCGCTGACCGTCGCCGAGCAGACCGGCATCCAGGTCGCCATCCACACCGACACCCTCAACGAGGCCGGATTCGTCGGCGACACCCTTGCAGCGATCGCCGGCCGGGGGATTCACGCGTACCACACGGAGGGCGCGGGCGGCGGGCACGCACCGGACATCATGACGGTCGTCTCCCAGCCGCATGTGCTGCCGAGTTCGACGAACCCGACGCGGCCCTTCACCGTCAACACCGCCGAGGAACACCTCGACATGCTGATGGTGTGCCACCACCTGAACCCCGCGGTGCCGGAGGACCTCGCCTTCGCCGAGTCCCGCATCCGGCCGTCGACCATCGGCGCCGAGGACATCCTGCACGACCTGGGCGCCATCTCGATCATCTCCTCCGACTCCCAGGCCATGGGCCGGGTCGGCGAGGTGATCATGCGGACCTGGCAGACGGCGCATGTGATGAAGCGGCGGCGGGGTGCGCTCCCCGGCGACGGCCGGGCCGACAACCGTCGCGTACGTCGCTATGTCGCCAAGTACACGATCAACCCGGCGATCGCCCAGGGCCTCGCCCACGAGGTCGGCTCCGTGGAGACCGGCAAGCTCGCCGACCTGGTGCTGTGGGAGCCGGCGTTCTTCGGCGTCAAGCCGCAGCTGGTCATCAAGGGCGGGCAGATCGCGTACGCGCAGATGGGCGACGCCAACGCCTCCATCCCGACACCGCAGCCGATCCTGCCGCGGCCGATGTACGGGGCGATCGGACGGGCGCCGGCCTCGAACTCGTTCAACTTCGTGGCGCCGCTCGCCCTCGAGGACGGGCTGCCCGACCGGCTCGGGCTCGGGAAGCGGTTCGTGGCCATCGAGTCGACCCGCGGGGTGACCAAGGCCGACATGCGCGAGAACGATGCGCGGCCCGAGGTGCGGGTCGACCCCGACAGCTTCGCCGTGCACATCGACGGGGAGCTTGTCGAGGCCACTCCGGCCGCCGAACTGCCCATGGCTCAGCGGTACTTCCTCTTCTGATGTCCAGGGCAGCGCTACTCGTTCTGGCCGACGGCCGGTTTCCCGCCGGAGGGCATGCGCACTCCGGTGGGGCCGAGGCCGCGGTGAAGGCAGGGCGGATCACGGGCGCCGCGAGCCTGGAGGACTTCTGCCGGGGGCGGTTGCATACGGCGGGGCTGGTGTCGGCCGGCCTCGCCGCGGCGGCCGCGCTCGGTGTCGATCCGGTGGAGCTGGACATGGCGGCGGATGCGCGGACGCCGTCGCCGGCGCTTCGGCTCGCCGCTCGGAAGCTGGGACGGCAGCTCATGCGGGCCGCGCGGGCGACCTGGCCGTCGGGTGAACTCGACGCCCTTGCTGCGGAGTTTCCCAAGGGAGTGCATCAGCCGGTGGTGCTGGGGGTGGCGGCGCGGGCGGCTGGGTTGGGGGCTGTCGATGCGGCGTACTGCGCGGCGTACGAGAGTGTGAGCGGGCCCGCTTCGGCGACGGTGCGGTTGTTGAGTCTTGATCCGTTCGACGCTACGGGGGTGCTGGCTCGGCTGGCGCCCGAGATGGACCGGGTTGCGGATCGGGCGGTGGAGGCGGCTCGGGGGGTGGTCGACGACGGGGTCGATGCGCTGCCTGCGGGGTCGGCTCCGCTGTTGGAGATCGGGGCGGAGGTGCATGCGGCTTGGGCTGTACGGCTGTTCGCGTCGTAGGGGTTTTTCACCCCCGCCGCCCCTACCCGTCCCTTCCCTGGGGGCTCCGCCCCCAGACCCCCGTATCGGCCTGAACGGCCTCGTCCTCAAACGCCGGACGGGCTGGATGATGTCGCCTGCGCTGAAAACTGGAGCCGCCCTTATGCACCTCGACCACTCCCACGACGGGCCCGCCGCCGTCAGCGCCGATGCCCGCCGCCCCGACGGGTCGCGCCGCGCTCTCCGTATCGGTCTCGGTGGACCTGTGGGTTCCGGGAAGACCGCCACTGTCGCGGCGCTCTGCCGTGCCCTGCGGGACGAGTTGTCGCTTGCTGTCGTCACCAATGACATCTACACGCGCGAGGACGCCGAGTTCCTGCTGCGCGAAGCCGTGTTGCCGCCCGAGCGGATCACCGCCGTGGAGACGGGCGCCTGCCCGCACACCGCGATCCGGGACGACATCTCCGCCAACCTCGAAGCGGTCGAGGACCTGGAGGACGAGGTCGGGCCGCTGGATCTGATCCTTGTCGAGTCCGGTGGGGACAATCTCACCGCCACCTTTTCCAAAGGGCTCGTCGACGCGCAGATCTTCGTGATCGACGTGGCCGGCGGTGACGACATTCCGCGCAAGGGCGGACCCGGGGTGACCACGGCCGACCTGCTCGTCGTCAACAAGACCGACCTCGCGCCGTACGTCGGCTCCGACCTCGGGCGGATGGCGGCGGACGCCAAGGCGCAGCGGACCGAACTGCCGGTCGTCTTCCAGTCGCTGAGGACCGAGGCTGGGGTGGGGGACGTCGCCGACTGGGTGCGAGCGCAGCTCGCCTCGTGGAAGGCGTGACCGTGACCGGTGTGCGGGCCACCGCGAGGATCAGCGCCCGCGAGGACGGACGCGGCGGTACGTCCCTGCCCGTGCTGGAGGGCGAGGGACCGATCGCCCTGCGGCGTACGCGGGGGAGTGGCCCGGAAGCATACGTCATGCTCGTCGGCGCGATGAGCGGGCCGCTCGGCGGTGACCACTTCACCGTGGCGGCCGACGTCGCGGACGGAGCCCGGCTGCGGGTCGGGTCGGCCGCCGCCACCATCGCGCTGCCCGGACAGGCCAAGGGCGAGGCCCGGTACGACGTGCAGCTCAGCGTGGCGGACGGGGGCGAACTGCACTGGCTGCCCGAGCAGTTGATCTCCGCGCGAGGCAGCGACCTGTACGTGCGCACCCGCGTCGAACTCGGGCCGGCCGCTTCGCTGGTCCTGCGTGAGGAACAAGTGCTCGGGCGGGCGGGTGAGGAACCCGGGCGGCTCACCAGCCGTCTCTCCCTGCGGATCGCCGGGCGGGTCGTCCTCGACCAGGAGCTGGCCTGCGGGCCGGGCGCACCGGGCGGCTGGGACGGTCCCGCCGGACTCGGGGGGCACCGCGCCGTCGGGCAACTCGTCGTCGCCCGGCCGGAGTTCGAGCAGCAGCCGGTGCCGACCCGGGTGCTGGGCGACGGGGCAGCGGTCGTACCCCTCGCCGGGCCGGCCGCACTGGTGACCGCCGTCGCGCCGGACGCGCTGCGGCTGCGCCGGCTGCTGGACGAGGCGTTGGCCTCCCTGGAGTAGCTCTCCGTTCAGCGGGACGCCGTTCTCCGGTTATCGGATTGGCAAAGAACCGCAGTCGCCTCTGTTCTCAGCAACCTCACAGCGGACAGGATCACCCGTACTCATCCAAACGGCGTACGGGAGGCCCCACTTGAGGGACAAGAGACCGAAGAGGCGGACGGCGGCGCTCGGTTCGGCCGGAGTGCTCGTCGCGGCGACCCTGATAGCCGGTGCCGTCGCCGCGCCCACGGCCAGTGCGAGCGCCGAAAGCCGTCACGGTCAGAACCCCGAGGCCAGGGGCGTCGCGATCGCCGCCGCCCGCGCCGCGCAGACCGGGGTGAACTGGCAGGACTGCCCCTCCGACTGGGGGCTGGAGAAGCCCATCCAGTGCGGCTGGGTCACGGTGCCGCTCGACTACGCCAAGCCGTACGGCAAGCAGATCAGGATCGCCGTCGACCGGGTCGGCAACACGGGCACCGAGGAGGAGCGCCAGGGCGCCCTCGTCTACAACCCGGGCGGACCCGGAGGCTCCGGCCTGCGCTTCCCGCGCCGGGTGACCACGAACAGCCCCCTGTGGGCGAAGACGGCCAAGGCATACGACTTCGTGGGCTTCGACCCGCGCGGCGTCGGCAAGTCGGCGCCCATCTCCTGCGTCGACCCGCAGGAGTTCGTCAAGGCACCCAAGCTGGACCCGGTGCCCGACTCGGAGGCCGACAAGCTCGCCCAGCGCAAGCTGGCCCGCGAGTACGCCGAGGGCTGCCAGGAGCGCAGCGGCGCGATGCTCCCGCACATGACGACGCCGAACACCGCGCGCGACCTGGACGTCATCCGCGCCGCGCTCGGCGAGAAGAAGCTCAACTTCCTCGGCGTCTCCTACGGGACGTACCTCGGTGCGGTCTACGGCACCCTCTTCCCCGGGCACGTGCGCCGCATGGTCGTCGACAGCGTCGTCAACCCGTCCCGCGAGAAGATCTGGTACCAGGCCAACCTGGACCAGGACGTCGCCTTCGAGATGCGCTGGCAGGACTGGCAGGACTGGGTCGCGAAGAACGACGCCACCTTCCACCTCGGCGACACCCGTGCCGAGGTCCAGGCGGAGTGGCTCGAACTGCGCGCCACCGCCAAGAAGGATCCCATCGGCGGGGTCGTCGGCCCGGCCGAGCTGATCGGCTTCTTCCAGAGCGCCCCGTACTACGACTCCGCGTGGGTGCAGGTCGCCACGGTGTTCAGCAAGTACGTCGCCGGTGACACCCAGGCCCTCGTCGACGCGGCCGCCCCCGACCTGGCGGACACCGTGGGCAACGCCGCCTCCGAGAACGGCAACGCCGTCTACACGGCGGTCGAGTGCGCCGACGCCAAGTGGCCGACCAGCTGGCAGAAGTGGGATCAGGACAACACCCGCCTGCACCGTGACCATCCCTTCCTCACCTGGTCCAACGCGTGGATGAACCTGCCCTGCGCCACCTGGCCCGCCCGGCAGAACACCCCGCTGGACGTGAAGACCGGCAAGGGCCTGCCGCCCGTGCTGATCGTGCAGGCCGAGCGTGACGCGGCCACCCCGTACGGCGGCGCCCTCGAACTGCACCAGCGCTTCAAGGGCTCCCGCCTGATCACGGAGAAGGACGCGGGCTCCCACGGCGTCACCGGCCTGGTCAATCCGTGCATCAACGACCGGGTGGACGCCTACCTGCTCACCGGCAGGCTGGACACGAAGGACGTGACCTGCGCACCGCACGCCACGCCCAAGCCGTGAGCAGCAGTCGTAGGAGGTGAGGGGCGGCCGGCGGTCAGCCGGCCGCCCCTTCGCTACACCCGGTCGAGCCAGGCGTCCTCGGCCGCGTAGTCGAAGAGGTCGCCGTACGCCTGCACCATCTTCGGGTACGCCTCCCGCCAGTCCCGCCCGGACAGTTGGCGTTCGATCGACTCGACCGTTTCCGGGAGCGTCTCGGCGTACCGCACCACCGGGCGGTACCCCAACTCCCGCTGGGCCGCCGACATGTCGCACACCACCGGGACCGGGACCGACCATGGGCTGTCGCCCACGGTCGGAGCCGGCGGGGGACCGTCGACCAGGACCGTCTCGGTCTCCGTGCCCATCACGGTGTCGATCGCCGCGGCGATGTCCGCGACGGTCGGTGCCTCGTCGTCGCAGGCGTTGAGCACCCGGGAGGCGGGTCGTGCCGCGGCGAGGCGGATGAGTTCGGCGAGGGTGTGCACGCTCACCGGGTGGAAGCGGCTCTCACCGCCGTAGGCGATGACACGACGTCGGCGGCCGTCCAGGTTGCGCTTGACGAAGTACAGCTCGCGGGGGGTGCGGCAGTGCGGTCCGTGCACCGCGCCGGCGCGCAGCAGGGTGGTGGGCAACTGCTTGCCGGCCGCGAGCAGTTCACGCTCCAGGGCCGCCTTGCGGGTGCTGTACGACGTGTCGCCGGGCGTCACCGTGCGCTGGGTCTCCGGCAGCGGCACCGGGTACTCGGGGAAGCCGTCCGGTTCGGCCTGTGTGTCGAAGTTCCGGCCCTTGTCGTCCTCGTACACCGACACACTGGAGATCACCACCGCCGAGCCGACCCGCCCCGCCATGGCGGTCAACTGCCGTGCATGCCGGTCCCCGAACGCGACGATGTCGACCACCAGGTCGCAGTCCTCGCCGATCACCGCGGCCAGTGCCGCGTCGTCCTCCCGGTCCAGCCGCACGGTCCGCACCTCGTCGGGCCACGACGCGTCCCGGCCGCCGCCCCGCGACGCGGCCGTCACCGCCCAGCCGTCCCGCGCCAGCGCCCGCACGGCCGGACGCCCGATCTGGCCCGTCGCTCCGATCACCACAGCACGTTTCATGAGGCGACCCTAGGACGGAACGGCCCGGCAGGCACGGGAACTTGGCCCACAGCAGAGCTCAACCGAGCGGCATCCGCGGGAATCTGCGCTCTCGCTCCGCCCGGGCCGCGGCCTCCTCCGCCTTGACCACGGCCGCGTACCGGTCGACGTACTCCTGCCCGGACAGCGTCAGGATCGCGTACATGATCTCGTCGGTGACGGCGCGCAGGATCGCCTTCTCGTTCTCCATGCCGGCGTAGCGGGAGAAGTCGAGGGGCTCGCCGAAACGGATCACGACGGGGTGGATGCGCGGGACGACCTTGCCCGGCGGCTGGGCCTCGAAGGTGCCGATCATCGCGCAGGGGATCACCGGGACCCCGGCCTTGAGGGCCATCACCGCGACACCGACCTTGCCCTTGTAGAGGCGGCCGTCGTGCGAGCGGGTGCCCTCCGGGTAGATGCCGAGCAGCTCGTCCTTGCGCAGCACGCCGAGCCCCTCGCGGATCGCCGCCTGGCCCGCGTCCTTGCCGGAACGGTCCACCGGGATCTGCCCGGCGCTGCGGAAGAAGAACGCGGTGAGCCGGCCCCTGACGCCCGGGCCGGTGAAGTACTCGGCCTTGGCGAGGAAGGTGATGCGGCGCTTGAGGATCGCGGGCATCAGGAAGTGGTCCGAGAACGACAGGTGGTTGCCGGCGACGATGGCCGGACCCGACGAGGGCACGTGCTCCAGTCCCTCGATCCGGGGCCGGAAGACCAGTCTGAGCAGCGGTCCGAGAAGCACGTATTTGAGCAGGTAGTAGAACAACGGGTGGGCTCCTCACTCCGTCGGTTCGGCTCACCGCCGCGTTCTCGCAGCTCAACCGGCATGTCGTGAGGGTTCAGTCTAGGTGCAGGCGTGGTCATGGGGAACCGGTGCGGCCCCTGGACGCGGGCTCGGTCCGTCGCAGGTCAGGGCTGTGCGGTCGGAGCGTGCGGTAAGAGTCCTTCGGCCGGGTGGGGGACGGACCGTGCGGGAAGCGCCGTCGGCGCCGGTGCGGCCGGGGCGGGATCCGTCGGTTCCGTCGTCAGCTCGGCCCAGACGATGCGCCCGTCGCGGTGCGGGGTGCCCCGGACTCCCCAGTCGTCGCACAGCGCCTCGACCAGGAGGAGCCCACGCCCGCTCTGGTCGTCGGGACCCGGTTGCCGGGGTGCCGGGAGACCGGTCCCGCGGTTCTGGTCCTCGACCTCGATACGGACGCGACCTGCGGTGGCGTGCAGTCGGCACACGATCCGCTCGCTCGCCGAGTGCGTGACCGCGTTGGTGACGAGCTCGGAGGTCACGACGAGGGCGTTGTCGCGGGCCTCGGTGCCGATGTGCCATGCGGTGAGCGTCTCGCGCACGCTTCTGCGGGCGACGCCGGCCGACTCCGGTGCCGCCGGCAGGACGAACGTGTGAATCCGGCGGGGAGCGGGGTCCCCGGAGGCGAGCCGGTCGGGGCCCGAGGGCCCGGGGAGTCGACCAGGGTGCTGCTCGCCTCCGGGTGGCTGTGGGGGGTGCGGCGTCTGTGAAGGCCGGAGGGTGAGCCCGGCACCCGGCAGGCGTGCGAAGGGCTCGGCGCCGGACGGCCGGACGGTCCGCCCCGGCAGTCGGCCGGGAAGCTTGTCCTCGGGCAGTTGGTCCAGCGGGTGGGGGAGGGAGGGCGGAGCCATCGCCGTACGTCTTTCATGTGCCGTGCGGACGTCGGGTGTCGTCGCGGCTCTGTCTCCCCCAACTGGACCGAGCCGTCACTCTCTTCGGCTGGCCGAGGACAGTGAGTCCACTGTGGCACCCGCCAACTACCGCTCGCAACCTGCAAGTTGAAAATTGCAATGGGTCAAGTGCATGCTGCTTCCGCCAGGAAGTGATCGAATGACCATGCAAGCGTGAACGCGTGAAACGGTGACCCCGGGAGCTGACGGCGTGAGGGGGTGAGGCGTGACCGAAACCGACTGGGGCGGCGCCCCTTCCGTCCTGCGCATGATCCTCGGCAGACAGCTGGAGGAGCTGCGGACGCGGGCCGGCCTGACGTACGAGCAGGCGGGCGCGGCCCTCGGGGTCAGCCACTCCACGATCCGCCGGATGGAGGCCGCCAAGGTGGCCCGTCTCAGGCTGGCGGATGCCGAGAAGCTGCTCCAGGTCTACGGCGTGACGGACCAGCAGGAGATCGACACCTTCCTGAAGTCCGTCCGTGAGGCCAACAAGCGCGGCTGGTGGCACACCTATCGCGATGTGCTGCCGGACTGGTTCGCGGCGTATCTGAGCCTGGAGCAGGCGGCGTTGCAGATCCGCGCCTACGAGAACCAGTTCGTCCACGGCCTGCTGCAGACGGAGAGTTACGCACGCGCCCTGCTCGGCGCCGGCAATCCGCACGCCCCGGCCGAGGCGACCGAACGCCGGGTCGCCCTGCGGATGCGGCGCCAGGAGCTGCTGACCCGCCGGGAGCCGCCGCGGGTGTGGGTCGTGATGGACGAGACGGTGCTGCGCTGGCCGGTCGGCGGCGCCGACGTGATGCGCGCGCAGGTCGACCATCTGATCGAGATGAACCGGCTGCCGCAGGTGACCCTGCAGATCATGCGGTTCGCGAACGGCCCGCACCCGGCCATGCGGGCGGGCGCGTTCCACCTCTTCCGGTTCCGGGCCCGCGAACTGCCCGACATCGTCTACCTCAACGGCCTGGTGGGCGCTGTCTACCTGGACAAGAGCGACGACGTCGTGGTGTATCGCGAGGCCCTGGACCGGCTGGGCGCCCAGGCGGCGCCCGCCGGCAAGACCGAGGCCCTCCTCGGTGCGATTCGCAAGGAGCTCTGACGTGCACCACCACATACGCAACGGCATACCGTCCCGGGAACTGGGCGCACGCGGCTGGTCCAAGCCGTGGAGCGACGACGCCGGAGGCGCCTGCGTGGAAGTGATGAAGCTCGCCGACGGACGCGTTGCCGTACGCCAGTCGACCGATCCCGACGGTCCGGCGCTGGTTTTCACCCCGCTGGAGATGTCGAGCTTCCTGACGGGTGTCAAGGCGGGTGACGCCGACTTCCTCCTCTGACTCCCCTGCTACTGCTGAGCGTTCCCCGCACCCCAAGCCACGACCCGAATGGGAGACACGGCGTTGCCTGACAACGGATGGCCGGCCGACCGCATCGACACCGAGAACGCGCACTCCGCGCGGATCTACGACTACATCCTGGGCGGCAAGGACTACTACCCCGCGGACAAGGAGGCGGGCGACGCCATGTCCCGGGAGTGGCCCGCCCTGCCCATCCACATGCGGGCCAACCGGGACTGGATGAACCGCGCCGTGCGCTGGCTCGCCGAGGAGGCGGGGATGCGCCAGTTCCTGGACATCGGCACCGGCATTCCCACCTCCCCGAACCTCCACGAGATCGCCCAGGCCGTGGCGCCCGGGTCGCGGGTCGTCTACGTGGACAACGACCCCATCGTCCTCACCCTCTCCCAGGGTCTGCTGGCCAGCACCCCCGAGGGACGCACCTCGTACATCGAGGCCGACTTCCGCGACCCGGCGAGCATCCTCGACGCCCCCGAACTGCGCGAGACCCTCGACCTCACGCAGCCGGTCGCCCTCACGGTGATCGCGATCGTCCACTTCGTCCTCGACGAGGACGACGCCGTCGGCATCGTCCGCCGCCTGCTGGAGCCGCTGCCCTCGGGCAGTTACCTGGCGATGTCCATCGGCACCGCCGAGTTCGCGCCTCAGGAGGTGGGCCGCGTTGCCCAGGAGTACGCGGCCCGCAACATGCCGATGCGGCTGCGCACCATCGACGAGGCCCACGAGTTCTTCGAGGGGCTGGAACTCGTCGACCCCGGCATCGTCCAGGTGCACAAGTGGCGCCCGGACGGCACGGGGGAGCAGGGCATCCGCGACGAGGACATCGCGATGTACGGGGCGGTCGCCCGCAAGCCGTGAACCATCCCGGGCCGGGGCCCACCTGTGGCCCCGGCCCGGCCGCGGACCACGAGGGATCAGGCCTGCTCGTCGCCGGAGACCGGCTCCGGTTCCGGCTGCACCTGCACCTGCGGTCGGCCGGTGCGTGCCCGCTCCATGTCGGCTCGTGCGTGGATCAGCAGGGCCACGGCCTTGATGATCGCGGCCGCGCTCATACCGAGCGCCGTCCCCAGTGCGCCGACGGCCGTGATCACCTGGGCGGTCTCCGACGGGTCCAGCCGATCGCCCGCAGGGGCTTCGAGTACGGGACGGCCCGCCAGGTAGGCCATCAGCCAGGCCGTACCCGCCGCGGTGGCCCACAGCGCGACGCGCTGGATCTCGGCTCGGCGCCCACAGCCCGCACCGGCGACCTCGGCGAGGCGGTTTTGGAGTCGCAGATGCCGGAACTCGTAGTGCGCACCCGACTGCCGCAGCACGCCACGGCGGTGCGCCTCTTCGAGGAACTGCATCAGCCGCCAGGGCGCCCGCCCGGTGACGGCCAGCCAGATCCTGGCCACGCCCATCCGCCCCCAGGCGCCGAGCGCGAGCGCGGAGGTGCCGACCGGCACCCACAGTTCGGTGTGCATGGTGCCCAGCGTGCTGCCCCGCCGAAGCGCCGAGATCAGCACCAGACAGACTCCGCCCGCCAGGAGGGCGGCGATCGCACTGCGCGCGAGAGTCGCGGCCCGGTCGGTGCGCAGGGTGCTCTGCGGACCGGCCGCGCGGATCGTGTCGGACGGTGTGTTCAGAGCACGGTAGACACCGGAGGCGCAGCCCCCGATGGCGCCGATCAGCACCCCGAACCAGACGAGGGGGACCACGGCGTCCCGCACGACCGTCCCGACGGGCCGGTGCACGAGCCACACCTTCACGGGGTCGGGCAGGGCGACCACCAGGTTGTGGGCGTCGACAGGTCTGCCGTCCCACTCGTCGGGCAGGCCGGTCCAGTCGATCACCCAACCGTCGCTCCCCGCACGGATCCGCACCTCCTCCGTCCGCCCCCCGAGTCGCTCGTCCCACGAGATCCGGGCGCCTTTCATCACGGCGAACGGCCGGTCGAGCGCCGCGCGTTCCACGAGCAGGACCTCGCGCGGGCCCGTCGAGCGGACGGACCGTTCACCGTCGTCCGTTTCGTGGAGCCGCCAGCTCTCGAAGACCTCACCGTTCTGAAGCCGGTGAGCGGGCCAGTGGATCCGGTACGCGGCGAACGCGCCGCTGACGCATCCGACGGCCGCCGAGGCGGTGACGCCGATCAGCGTGCACGCGACGAAGCCCCGCAGCAGGTCGCGGCCGGGACCAACGCACCGTAATAGCCCTGGATCGCAAGGCCGGCGAAGACGACCAGGGCACCCGCCACGCGCACGGCCACGGGGCCGCTCGGACTCCCCGCCCAGGGCAGGGCCAGCGGGAGGGGGCGCCTGGGCAGGCCGGCGACGGCGAACATCATCGCCAGGATCAGTCCGAAGCAGCACCCGTTGAGGAACCAGGTGGGTCTCGGGGTGATCACGGCCCCGAGGCGTGCGCCGACCAGGGGCGGTACCAGTAGGCCCAGACCCACCGCGACGACCGCGGCCGCGGCGGTCGTCCGCACCGCCGTGCGCGCCGATCACCGTGCTCCTTGCGGGGTTTCGGCGGTGGCCGGCAACAGAAAGGCGAGTCCGAAGCACAGGCCGGACCCGATGCCCGCGAAGTTGAGCACGGCCGACAGCCCGCTGTCCCAGTTGGCGACCACACCCCCGCCGTACACGGCCAGCGGCACCAGCAGCGCGGCCGTGGCGAGCAGCGCCAGGAGCGCAGGTCCGATCACCCCGAGCGCTCTCGGCATCACCGTCGAAAGCTCCCACCAGGCCAGCCGCCAGGTGGGCGTCGAGCCGGGACGACGGTGCCCGAGGTCACGCGCGAGGCGGCTCAGCCAGTGGTGGGCCGCGCCCGGGCGCCAGGTGCCCTCCGCGTCCGCGAAGGCCGCCGGTACGAACGCGTCCAGCAGGTGCTCCTCGATGGCCTGCGCCGTGGGGAAGCGGCCGGGGTCGGCCAGTTCGGCGGGGCTGCGGGAGGTGTCGCCGTACACCGTGCGCGCCAAGGCCACCATCAGGGGTGTGGTCAGTACGTCCGTGAGCGGTGGCGTGGGGGCCGCCAGCACCGGCGTCCACGCCGTGGAGCCGTCGCGGCGCGAACGGGCCGTGCGCTCCAGGTAGTTCCGTGCGGTGTCGAAGTCCAGCGGTCGCAGCCGTACGACCTCTGCCGCGGTCAGCACATCGCCGCCGCGCACGGCGCTTGCCCATTCCGCGGTGCGGCAGGTGAGCAGGACCGGCAGCCGCTCGTCCAGTTCGGCGTTCAGGCGCCGCAGCGCGTCCTCGCGGATGGCCTCCGGCAGTTCGTCGAGGCCGTCGAGCACGGGAAGCACGAGACCTTCGTCCAGCAACTCGCGGGCCAGCGTGCGCCCGTCACGGACGGCGGTCAGCGGCCGGTACTCCGCGGCCAGCCGCTCGGCCAGCCAGCCGCGCAACGGTGCGGACCGGGGGTCCCAGCTCGCCAGGGGGAACAGCACCGGCACCGGTTCGCCCGGTCGCCGCACGGCGAGCGAGCCCAGCACGAACCGCACGGCGAGAATGGTCTTCCCCGCGCCCGGATCGCCCAGCACAACGAGCCGGCCCGAGGGAACGGCCCGGAACGTCCCGACGATCCGGTCGAGCCGCTCGTCCCCGTCACGTGGTGCCGGCAACGGCAGCCCGCACGCGATGTTGCGCGGGTGGTCGGCGAGCGGCGGACCGACGCGGGACCAGTGGACGTCCAGTGGCGCCGGGTCCTGCAACCGGCGCAGCCGGGCCTCCGCGGCCCACTGGACCCGCACCGCCTCGGCGAGGTCGTCGGCCGCCTGCAGCCGCCGGTTCCCCGCAGCGGCGGTCTCCGCGCCACTCTGTCCACGCAGGAGGTCCGCGGTGAACGCGCACACCGCCAGCGCTGCGGAGACCACCGAGACCCACAGCGAGGCCGAGTCCTTGTCGTCGTTGTGGCGTACGAGGGCGACTACCAGCGCGACCGACGCGGCACCGGCCACTCCCAGTCCGAGACGGCGAAGCACACGACCACGCTCACACGGCGGTTCGCCCCCACAGGGAAGGATCGACGATCTTCGCCGCAACGGGTGACCGACAGGGCGGGTGTTCGCACCTGGTGCCCGGCGTGTCCCCCTGTTACGCAGGAGGTCACGTCAGCGACTGCTCCGCCCAGATGATCTTTCCGTCGGGTACAAAACGGGTGCCCCACCGCTGGGTGAGCTGCGAGACCAGCAGCAGCCCGCGCCCGCCCTCGTCCGTGGTGCGGGGGTGGCGCAGATGAGGTGCGGTCGCGCCGCCGTCGAAGACCTCGCAGGCCAGGGCGCGCCCCCTGATCAGCCGCAGTCGGATGGGGCCGATGGCGTACCGGATGGCATTGGTGACCAGTTCGCTCACGACGAGTTCCGTGGTGAACGCCAGTTCCTCCAGCCCCCACTCCGTGAGCTGCCGCATGGCCGCCTTGCGGGCGTCGGCGACGACGGCCGGGTCGGTGGGCAGGTCCCAGTCCGCGACCTGGTCGGCGCCGAGGCGGCGGATACGGGCCATCAGGAGGGCCACGTCGTCGTACGGGCGGGTGGGCACCAGGGCGTCGACCACGGAACGGCACCGGACATCGAGCGAGGGCGCCGGCCGTTCCAGGGCCAGCCGCAGCCGGTCCCGGCCCGCGTCGACGGCCCAGGCCCCCTCCCCGTCGGCGAGCAGCCCGTCGGTGTGCAACGTGAGCGTGCTGCCCGGTGGGAAGGTCATCTCCACCGACTCGAAGGGCGGCCCGCCCACGCCGAGGGGCGGCCCCTGGGGGAGGTCCACGAACGTGGCCGTACCGTCGGGCAGGATCACCGCGGGCGCCGGATGTCCGGCGGCGGCCATCGCGCACCGTCCGTCGACCGGGTCGTAGACGACGTACACACATCCGGCGCCGGACCGGACGTCGGCGGCCCCGTCGGTGGTCGGCACGGAGGGGCGGGTGCCGTCGGTCTCCCCGGCGTCGGGCACGGTGCCCGTGGTGTCGTCGGGAGCAGTGGCGTCGCATCCACCGGTGTGCGCAGCTCCCTCCGCATCCGGTACGTCGGCCCAGGCCGGGGCGGTCGCTCCGGTGTCCGGTGTGATGCCGTCCTCGTGTTCGGAACGCGCCACCAGGTCATCGAGGTGACCGAGCACCTCCTCGGGCGGCAGGTCCAGGGCGGCCAGAGTCCGCACCGCGGTACGCAGCCGCCCCATCTCCGCCGCCGCGACGATGCCGTGACCGGCCACCTCGCCCACCACGAGGGCGACCCGCGCACCGGACAGCGGGATGAGGTCGTACCAGTCCCCGCCGACGCCGGTCAGCTCGTCGGCCGGCCGGTAGCAGGCCGCCACCTCCACGGCCTCCTGCTCGGGCAGCCGGTGTGGGAGCAGGCTGCGCTGCAACACCAGGGCCGCGTCCCGCTCGCGGGTGTAGCGCCGGGCGTTGTCCACGCAGACGGCCGCCCGGGAGACGAGGTCCTCGGCCAGACTCAGATCGTCCGCGTCGAAGGCCTCGTGGCGGCGGCGCCGGAAGAAGGTGGTGACGCCCAGGGTGACGCCCCGCGCGCGGATCGGCACGATCATCGCGCTGTGCAGGCCCAGCTCCAGGAAGATCGACCTCCGGCCACCGCGCGCGTCGGTGGCCCACTCCTCGCCGAGCGGGTCGAGCCGCTCCTCGAGCCAGGAGCTGCCCGACATCAAGCAGCGGATCGGGGGCGACCCCGCCAGATACGTGGCCACCTCGCCGATGCCGAAGAGGGCCCTCGGGACCGCGTCGAGCGACCGCTGGCCCGCGCGGCGCAGCGGCACGGGATCCGAGGCGCTCAGCGGCCCGGGTGCGGGCTCCGCGCCGCTCAGCACCGACTCCAGCAGGTCCACGGTGACGAAGTCGGCGAGCTCCGGTACCGCCACGTCGGCCAGCTCCTGGGCGGTCCGCGTGATGTCCAGGGTGCGGCCGATGTGCTCGCCGGCCCGGTCGAGCAGGGCCAGCCGCTGCCGGGCGCGGTGCCGGTCGGTGATGTCCACGACGATGTAGTACACGCCCACCGGGTGACCCTGGCCGTCGTCGAGCCGGGTGAACGACATCATGTGCGAGGTCTCCCGGAACGGAGCGGACCGGACGCGGCCCACGTGCTCGAAACCGACCACGGATTCGCCGGTCGCCAGCACGTGCCGCATCTGCTCCTCGATCGCCTCGGTGTCCAGGCCCGGCTGGATGTCCGCCAGTCGCAGTCCCAGCCGGCGTTCCGGGGGGCCGCCGCCGTACTGGGCGAGGGCCGCGTTCGACCAGACGTAGCGCAGGTCCGTGTCGACGATCGCTATGCCGACGGGGGAGCGGTCGACGATCTGTTCCAGCATGGTGCGGCTCATGTCCCAGCCGGGCGCGTCCGCCAGCTCCGACATCAGCGCGAGCCACTGCGAGGGGCCGCGCGTCTCCCGCGCGGAGGTGATCCGCACCATCACCCGGACGGGCGGTCCGTCCTTGTGCCGGGCCGTCAGCAGCCCGGCCCATTCACCGTCCCTGCGGCAGCACTCGAGCACCTGCGGCACCCGCCGGGCGTCCTCGGCGGTCAGCAGGTCGGCCAGGTTCGTGCCCACTGCTTCGGCGGCCCCGTACGCCAGCATGCGCTCGGCGTCCCGGGTCCAGCTCGTCACCACGCCCCGTGCGTCCAGCAGCAGGGGCGCGGCATCCGCCACGTCGAACCGCCGACGGGCGACGTCGCGGTCCTCGTAAGTGCCCACGGCCGACCTCTCTGTCGCTGAGAGTGGTCTACCACCTCTCCCACCCATCTTCACCCTTCGCCCGTCGCCCCTGCCGCGCGGAAGCACGGGCCGGGCAGACGAGTGGGATCGAAGCGGACCTCGCTCATGAGGGGCCCTCGCCGGAGTGGGTGCCCTCACGCGCCTCGCAGCAGTACCGCCTCCAGTGCGTCGAGGGCGGAGCGGAGCTCCTCTTCCGTGATGGTCAGTGGGGGTGCCAGGCGGATCGTGGAGCCGTGGGTGTCCTTGACCAGAACGCCCTCCCGCATGAGGCGCTCGCTGACCTCGCGGCCGGTGCCGAGGGACGGGTCGATGTCGACGCCCGCCCACAGCCCGCGCGCCCGGAAGCCGACGACACCCTGGCCGACGAGCTTCGCCAGGCCGTCCCGCAGGACCACGCCCAGCTCCGCAGCCCGGCGCTGGAACTCGCCCGTCTCCAGCAGGTCCACCACCGCCGTGCCGACCGCCGCCGCCAGCGGGTTGCCGCCGAACGTCGAACCGTGCTCACCCGGCCGCAGCACACCGAGGACCTCCCGGCGCGCGACCACCGCCGACACCGGCACGATGCCACCGCCCAGCGCCTTGCCGAGAAGCAGTACGTCCGGGACGACGCCCTCGTGCTCGACGGCGAGCGTACGGCCGGTACGGCCGAGGCCCGACTGGATCTCGTCCGCCACCCACAGACAGCCCTTGCGCCGGGTCAGGTCGCGGACGCCCGCCAGATAGCCGTCGTCCGGGATCACCACACCGGCCTCGCCCTGGATCGGCTCGATCAGCACCGCCGCTGTCGTCTCGTCGATCGCCGCCTCCAGCGCCGCCAGGTCGTTGTACGGCACGATCCGGAAGCCCGGCGTGAAGGGGCCGAAGCCCATCCGCGCGGTCTCGTCCGTGGAGAAGCTGACGATGGTCGTCGTACGGCCGTGGAAGTTCTCCGCCGCGACCACGATCGTGGCCCGGTCGGCGGGGACGCCCTTCACGTCGTACGCCCACTTGCGCGCCACCTTGATGCCGCTCTCGACCGCCTCCGCGCCCGTGTTCATGGGCAGCACCATGTCCAGTCCGGTCAGCCCGGCCAGCCGCTCGGCGAACTCGGCGAGCCGGTCGTTGTGGAAGGCACGCGAGGTCAGGGTCAGGCGGTCCAGCTGGCGGTGCGCCGCGTCGATCAGCGCGGGGTGCCGGTGGCCGAAGTTGAGGGCGGAGTAGCCGGCCAGCATGTCGAGGTAGCGACGGCCCTCGACGTCCTCCACCCAGGTGCCCTCGGCGCGGGCGACGACCACGGGCAGCGGGTGGTAGTTGTGCGCGAGGACCGGCTCCTCGGCGCGGATCAGCTCGGCGGAGTCACGGGTACGGGCGGGTGCGGTCATGGGCGGATCTCCTGGGTGCAGCACTTGATGCCGCCGCCGGCCTTGTGGAACTCCGACAGGTCGACGGGGACGGGGACGTAACCGCGGTCGGCCAGCCGCGAGGCGAGGCCCTCGGCGCGGGGCGGGACGAAGACGTGGTGTCCGTCGGAGACGGAGTTCAGCCCGAACGCCATCGCGTCCTCGCGGGTGCCGAGCACCGCGTCCGGATACAGCCGCTCCAGCACCTCGCGGCTGCCGGGCGAGAACGCCTCCGGGAAGTACGCGATGTTCTCGTCGTCGAGCACGAACAGCGCCGTGTCCAGGTGGTAGAAGTACGGGTCCACCAGCGTCAGCGAGATCACCGGGACGCCGAAGAACTCCTGCACCTCGCGATGCGCCTCGCGGGTGGTGCGAAAGCCGGTGCCGGCCAGCAGGTACCGGCCGGTGAAGACGAGGTCGCCCTCGCCCTCGCACACGTTCTCGGGCCGGTAGACGTCGTAGCCCGCCGCCTTGAACCAGGTCTCGTAGTGGGTGGACTCGGGGCGGCGCTCGGGTGCGTGGAAGAGGGAGCCGAAGACGCGGCCGTCGACGACGACCGCCGAGTTCGCGGCGAAGACCATGTCCGGCAGCCCGGGCACCGGCGGCACGGTCTCGACCGTGTGGCCGTGCGCCCGGTAGGTGTGGATCAGCGCCTGCCACTGCTCCTGGGCGAGATCGAGGTCGACGCGGACGTCGGGATGCATCCAGGGATTGATCGCGTACTGCACGGCGAAGTGTCTGGGTTCGCAGACGAGGAAGCGCCGTCGGCGCGGCACACGGCTTGTGGGCACAGAGGGGTACCTCCGCTTCCAGCGGTGTCGACTGAGGGTTGACACCAAGGTAGGAAGCGACCGCGACGGGCGACAAGCAACAAAAGCTGCGTGTCCGCGCAGGAATGCTGCGTTCTGAACGCCCTCAGCGCAGGTCTGGTGCGGCCTGCGGCGCAGGGTGGCTGGCACCCGCCTCAGGACTCTCCGGGATCAGATGGGACAGCACCATCACGCTGATCGTCTTCCTGATGAACGGCTCCGCACGGATCCGCTCGAGCACCTCCTCGAAGTGCTCCACGTCCCTCGCCCGTACATGCAGCAGCGCGTCCGCGCCGCCGGTCACCGTCATCGCCGCCGTGATCTCGGGGTGATGGCGCACGACCTCCGCCAGCCGCCGGGGCGGGGCGGCGCCCTCGCAGTACACCTCGACATACGCCTCCGTGCGCCAGCCCAGCGCCGACGGCTGCACCGTCGCCGTGAACCCGGTGATCACGCCGGTCTCGCGCAGCCGGTCCACCCGGCGCTTGACGGCGGTCGCGGACAGCCCGATCGCCGTGCCGATCTCGGCGAAACTGGTCCTGGAGTTCGCCATCAACGCGGTGATGATCTTCCGGTCGAGCTCGTCGAAGGATGCCGGCCTGCTGTTCATGCGGGCACTGTATCCAGCAGAAACGTCCACGTCCGGCCCGTGTGCAGGCGTACGGAATGCTCCTAGACTCCACGTTCATGCTGCGCGCCCTGGCTGTCGACGACGAACGCCCCTCGCTCGAGGAACTCGTGTACCTGCTGAACGCGGATCCGCGGATCAGCAGCGCGGAGGGCGCCGGCGACGCGACCGAGGCGCTGCGCCGCATCAACCGCGCCCTGGAGTCCGGGCCGGACGGGCCGGAGGCCATCGACGTCGTCTTCCTCGACATCAACATGCCCGGCCTCGACGGACTGGACCTGGCCCGCCTGCTGACCGGATTCGCCCAGCCGCCGCTGGTCGTCTTCGTCACCGCCCACGAGGACTTCGCCGTCCAGGCCTTCGACCTCAAGGCGGTCGACTACGTACTCAAGCCGGTCCGCAAGGAGCGCCTCGCCGAGGCCGTGCGCCGGGCCGCCGAACTGCGCGGCACCGCACCGCGCATCCCCGTGCACGAGCCCGACCCCGACCACATACCCGTCGAACTGGGCGGCGTGACCCGCTTCGTCGCCGTCGACGACATCACTCACGTCGAGGCGCAGGGCGACTACGCCCGACTGCACACCGGCAAGGGCAGCCACCTGGTGCGCATCCCGCTGTCCACCCTGGAGGACCGCTGGCGCTCCCGCGGCTTCGTCCGCATCCACCGCCGCCATCTGGTCGCCCTGCGCCACATCGGCGAACTCCGCCTGGACGCGGGCACGGTCAGCGTCCTGGTCGGCTCCGAGGAACTCCAGGTCAGCCGCCGCCACGCCCGTGAGCTGCGGGACCTGCTGATGCGCCGGACCACGAGCTAGGGGGAACGCATGCCCCAGGACCAGACCGAACGCCGCGTCGTCGTCACCGGACCGCCCCGCCGCACCCGCCGGGCTTCCGGCTACTACCGGCCGCGCACCGAGATCGACGAGCAGACCACCCTTGGCCACACCTACGTCCGCTCCCTGATGCGCACCCAACTGCGGGCCGCGCTCACGGTGTTCGCCGTGCTCGGCCTGTTGGTCGGCCCGTTGCCCCTGGTGTTCGCGGCGACCCCGAACGCCCGCCGTCTGGAGTGGCTGGTGCTCGGCTTCGGCCTGTACGCGCCCCTGGTACTGCTGGCCCGCTGGTACGTGCGGCGCGCAGAGCGCAACGAACGGGACTTCGTCCGTCTCGTCGAGGACCGCTGAGCCGGCCGAGGCCCACGCCCGTGTACTCCGGATACGCCGTCCCCGCCGTCGCCCTGGTCGTCGTCGCGACCGTCCTCGTCGGCGCGTTCGGCCTGCGCATCTCCCGAACGACCTCCGACTTCTACGTCGCCTCCCGCACCGTCGGCCCGCGCCTGAACGCCGCCGCCATCAGCGGCGAGTACCTCTCCGCGGCCTCCTTCCTCGGCATCGCCGGCCTGGTCCTGGTCCAGGGGCCCGACATGCTCTGGTACCCCGTCGGCTACACCGCCGGATACCTCGTCCTCCTGCTCTTCGTCGCCGCCCCCCTCCGCCGCTCCGGCGCCTACACACTGCCCGACTTCGCCGAGGCCCGGCTCGCCTCCCCGGCGGTGCGGCGGCTCGCGGGCGCCTTCGTCGTCGGCGTCGGCTGGCTGTACCTGCTGCCCCAGCTCCAGGGCGCCGGGCTGACGCTGACCGTGCTGACGGGCGCACCCGACTCGCTCGGCGGGATCATCGTCGCCGTCGTCGTGACCGCGATCGTCGCCGCGGGCGGCATGCGCAGCATCACCTTCGTGCAGGCCTTCCAGTACTGGCTCAAACTCACCGCCCTCCTGGTCCCCGCCCTGTTCCTGGTCCTCGCCTGGCAGGGCGACGGAGCCCCCCGCAACGCCTTCGACGAACCAGCCGGCTTCCGCGAACAGCGCGTCGTCCGCGTCGACGACACCCTCGACCTGAAGCTCGAAGAACCGCTGACGGTGACGGTGACCGGCACGGTCGACGGCCGCAGGTACGAGGACGACAGCCTGCGGCTCCCCGCCGGCACCCACCGCATCGAGCAGAGCACCCGCCTGACCTTCGACAAGGGCGACCCCGTCCCCACCGCCGACTCGGCCGGCGGCGGCATGTCGCCCTCCCGGGCCGAGAGCCGTGAGGAACGCCCGCTGTACGCCACGTACGGTCTGATCCTCGCCACCTTCCTCGGCACCATGGGCCTGCCGCATGTCGTCGTCCGCTTCTACACCAGCCCCCACGGCGTGGCCGCCCGCCGTACGACGGTGGCCGTGCTGGCGCTGATCGGCGGCTTCTACCTGCTGCCGCCCGTGTACGGCGCCCTCGGCCGGCTGTACGCCCCCGAACTCACCCTCACCGGCGACGCGGACGCGGCCGTCCTGCTGCTGCCCGAGCGGATGATCGGCGGCGTCGGCGGCGATCTGCTCGGCGCGCTGGTGGCGGGCGGCGCCTTCGCCGCGTTCCTGTCCACGGCGTCGGGGTTGACCATGGCCGTCGCGGGCGTCCTGACGCAGGACGTCCTGCCGGCCCGCGGCGTGCGTCACTTCCGGCTCGGCACGGTGCTCGCCATGGCGGTGCCGCTCGCGGCGAGCGCCCTGGTCGGCGGGCTTCCGGTGGCCGACGCGGTCGGGCTGGCCTTCGCCGTGTCCGCCTCGTCGTTCTGTCCGCTGCTCGTGCTCGGCATCTGGTGGCGGCGGCTCACCCCGCCCGGCGCGGCCGCCGGGATGCTGCTGGGCGGCGGCTCGGCGTTCCTGGCCGTGGGCGCGACCATGGCCGGACTCCCCGGCGCAGGCCCGCTGCACGCCCTGCTCGCCTGGCCCGCGCTGTGGTCGGTGCCGCTGGGCTTCCTCACGATGGTGCTGGTCTCCCTGGCGACCCCGGGCCGGGTCCCGGCGGGGACGGCGGCGATCCTGGCACGGTTCCATCTGCCGGAGGAACTGCGGGCGGAGGTGAAGGCATGAGCGGTTTCCTGGCCGGCCTGTGCGTCGCCGTTCTGCCGCTGCTGGCCGCGGGCTTCTGGCTGGGCCGGCGTACGGCCCGCCCGGAGAGCCTCGGAGGCCTGGGCACCCCCGTCGAGCACGCCACCTTCCAGACCCTGCACACCGCCTCCCTCGCCGCACCCCCGCTGCGGGCGGGTCTCACCGAGGAGACCGCCCGCAAGTCGGCCCGCAGGCTGCGCACCCTGCTCGGCACGGACGCGCTGTGCCTCACCGACGACACCCACGTCCTGGTCTGGGACGGAGTGGGCGACCACCACCGCGCCGAGATCATGGAACGGCTCGCCGGCCCGCTGGAGACCGGCCGCGGCGAGGCGTTCCGCCTCACCTGCGACGCCCCCGACTGCCCACTGCGCTGGGCGGTCGTGGCCCCCCTCACCGTCGACGACCGGGTGCACGGCGCCCTGGTCGCCTGCGCGCCCCGCGAGTCCGCCGTCCTCGTCCGGGCGGCCGGCGAGGTCGCCCGCTGGGTCTCCGTCCAGCTGGAACTCGCGGACCTGGACCAGTCCCGCACCCGTCTGATCGAGGCCGAGATCAAGGCCCTGCGCGCCCAGATATCCCCGCACTTCATCTTCAACTCGCTCGCGGTGATCGCCTCGTTCGTCCGCACCGACCCCGAACGTGCCCGCGAACTGCTCCTGGAGTTCGCCGACTTCACCCGCTACTCGTTCCGCAGGCACGGCGACTTCACCACCCTCGCCGACGAACTCCACGCCATCGACCACTACTTGGCGCTCGTGCGGGCCCGCTTCGGCGACCGTCTCTCCGTCACCCTGCAGATCGCCCCCGAGGTGCTCCCGGTCGCCCTGCCCTTCCTCTGCCTACAGCCGCTCGTCGAGAACGCCGTCAAGCACGGACTCGAGGGCAAGTCCGACAAGTGCCACATCAGCATCACCGCGCAGGACACCGGCGCCGAGGCCCTGGTCGTCATCGAGGACGACGGCGCCGGAATGGACCCCGACCTGCTGCGCCGCATCCTCGCCGGGGAGGTCAGCCCGTCGGGCGGCATCGGCCTGTCCAACGTCGACGACCGGCTCCGCCAGGTCTACGGCGACAACTACGGCCTGGTCATCGAGACCGCGGTCGGCGCGGGCATGAAAGTCACCGCCCGGCTGCCGAAATACCAGCCGGGCGTGCACTCGGCGGGGCGGCTCAGCCGCGAGTGAAGACCCGCCGGGAGCTCAGGTGCTGCGCGTGGCGACCATACCGAGGGTGATCAGACCCAGCACGACCCAGCCGAACCACAGCCAGCCGTTGCTGCCGAGCGCCACCGTGTAGCCCGTCACCACGACGAGCCCACCAACGGTGAGCACCCCCATCGCCTTCGTAGAACCGTCCGTGGAACCGGGCATCGCAACACCCTCCTCATGGTTCGTCCCCCTCCATGGTGCCCCCGTTCTGCTTCCGGACGGTGCAGACGACGAAATGAGTGCCGGATTTCCAGGAACCCTCACCGGTCCAGGAACCGGCCTCGTAGACGGAAGGGTCGAATCCGTAGTCGGCAGGCGGTACGTCCCGCGCGCACGCCGTGTCCGACCGCGTGCGCGCCTGCGCAAGCGTCAGCCCCGCGTCCAGACGGGTGAAACCGAGCACCTGCTCGTCGTGGCGTCCCTCGCAGGACACCAGCCGGACGTCCCGGTTGGAGCGGGCGTCGAGGCAGTCCCGCTTCTGCATGGTCGCCGTGTCCGTGAACGCCGACCCCGGCCTGCGATGGCCGGCGAGCGGCCCGTACACCGGCCCGTGCGCGCCCAGCACCAGACAGGCGGCGCGCCGTCCGGCCGCATCGAAGCCCGCCTGCGTCGGCAGGACCGCGAAGCTGCGCACATCCGCGAGCCGCTCGCGGACCTCCCGCGTCAGCTCCTCGCACCGGGCCTGCCCGAGCGTGCGTGCCTGCTCCGCGGACGCGGCTTCGAAGAACGCCATCACCTGCCCGTCGGGCGCCTTGTCCCGGCAGGTCGGGTCCAGGGAGAGCCGGGGCGTGCCGGTGAAACGAGCCGCGCCGGGCCAGTCGGCGAGGACGCAGTCGCCGGCCTTCAACGGTGCGGCGAGCCCGACGGTGTCGCCGTACGGCGCCGTGTCCGTGCCGTCGTCGGCCGTCCGGTCGGCCAGGGCGTACCAGACTCCGCCCAGCGCGAGGGCCAGCCCCAGTCCTCCGGAGACGAGTGCCTGCAGGGCCCGGGGACGAGTGCGGCGGCGCCGGCCCGGCTCGGGGGAAGGCGCCGCGACGGGGGCGGCCGCCGCGGCCGGCGGAAGAGCCGACGCCTCGTTCCAGTGGGGCCGCGACCCGAGGTCCGTCCGGGTCCGCACATACCCGTCACCCTGCGGCGCCACGATCCGCGCCAGCGCGGCCTCGGCCTGAGCCGCGGTCATCCGCTGCGCGGGATCCTTCGCGAGCAGCGCCCGCAGTACGGGTTCCAGGGCACCCGCGCCCACCGCGGGCCGCGGCTCCTCCGTCACCACCGCTGTGAGCTCCGCGAGGTGCGACTCCCGGTCGAAGGGACCATGGCCCTCGACGCCGTAGTAGAGCGTGCAGCCCAGCGAGAACAGGTCGGCGGCCGGGGTGGGCGGCCCGCCGGTGACCCGCTCCGGCGCGAGATAGCCGGACGTCCCCACGAGGGCGGACGCGAGCGTGTACCGCGTCTCTCCCGCGTCCGGCTGCACGGAGATGCCGTAGTCGGTGAGCAGGATGCGCCCGTACGGCGCCCCGGTGCGGTCCGGCGCCAGCAGGATGTTCGCCGGTTTCACGTCCCGGTGCATGACGCCCCGCTCGTGTCCGGCGGTCAGTGCGTCCAGCACGGCCAGACCCGTGCGGGCACACTCCGCGGGGGCGAGCGGTCCGCGCCGGGCGACCAGGTCGCGCAGATCGACGGCGCCCGCCACGTACTCCATGACGATCCACGGCAGCCCCTCGTGCTCCAGCACATCGTGCACGGTCACCACATGCGGATGACCGCGCAGCCCCGCCGCGTGCCGGGCCTCCGCGCGGGCCCGGGCCACCCGCGCCTCCCGCTCGTGGCCGGCCTCGGCCGGGTCGCGGAACACGATCTCCTTGAGCGCGACCTCGCACGCCAGTCTCTGGTCGTGGGCGAGCCACACATGACCCATCCCACCGCTGCCGAGCCGGTGCAGCAGCAGATAGCGGCCGGCGATGACCCGGCCCACTCCCGACGTCGGTGATCCTGAAGGCATGCGGTGACTCCCTCGGGGTGCTACGTCGTGGCGCTCGCTGTGGGTTCGACGGTCCCGGGCTCACTCGAGACCGGTGCGCTGCTCGGGACCGGATCACTCGGCGGAGGTGAGCTGGTCACCTCTGGGGGCGCGCTGGTTTCCGGGGGCGGCTCGCTGGTGGGCGGGGCCGTGCTGGTGGGTGCGGGGCTCGACGGCGGCGGGGCGGAGGAGGGCGGGCGGCTGGTGGGCGGTGCGCTGGTGGGTGGATCCGTGACCGGCGGTTCGCTCGTGGGCGGATCACCGGTCGGCGGTTCGCTTGTGGGCGGATCACCGGTCGGCGGTTCGCTTGTCGGAGCCGACGATGACGGCGGCGAGGCCGATGACGAGGGTGTAGAGGGCGATGGCGTCGAGGTGTCGGACGACGGGTCGCCTGTCGGCTGTGAGGTCGCCGGGCTGGGGTCCGGGGGAGTGGTCGCCACTCCGCTCGTACCGTCGGCCACACTCAGCGTCACGTACTCCCCGAACCGCAGCTCCGTCCCGGCCGGCGGATCGGACGCCATGACCCGCGCACCGTCGGGCGGCAACCCGCCGCCGTCGAACGCAACCGCCAGCCCCGCGTCGGTCAGCAGCCGGCTCGCCCGCCCGAACGTCGTCCCGGCCAGGTCCGGTACGGCGCGCCGCTCCCGCGTGTCGAACGCGGAGTCGTCGTCACCCGTCGTGCCGACCGGACGGCTGATCCCGCGGTCCGGGTCGTCCACGTCGACCAGGGCCAGCCGGTCCAGTGTCCGCGGGGCGGGCTGCACGGCCACCACGGAGTCGCGGTCGTAGCCCTTCCACTTCTGGTTGCCGTCCTCGAACCGGACCGAAATCCTCCCGGTGTCTCCCTCGAAGGGGCGCAGCGGATTTCCGCAGGAGCACTTGACGGCGGGCAGTCCCTGCGGGTCGACGAGAACGGCGATTCCCGCCTGCAGCAACGCATCGAAGGGAACAGACTTTCCCTTCTTGTAGTCATGGTTCTTCACAAGTGTGTCGGTACGGAGAAGAACCGGCGTGAGCCGGTCGAGATAATCCGGGATCCCGGCCGTCGTGATATCGAGCACGGTCGCCCAGGCCTGTGCCTTGCGGTGATTCCTGGGATCGGTGAGGAATTCCTTCAACCGTGCGACATCACAGATCCGCTGCTCCCCGGTGCCGCCGTACAGTCCTGGCGTGTCGCCCTGCTGAAGGCCGCCCGGTGCCGGACGGGAGCGGAGGCCGGCGTCGTGGCCGAGCCCCGCGCTCTCGTCGAAGAAAGGTGCGAGTGAAGGAACTCCCGCGGCAACGGCCTTCACCGCGAACAAAGGTGCGCCCCGGTCACATCCGCTCAGGACCACCACGAAAACCAACAGGACGGCGATCCTGCGGAACACCGATTTCCCCGCCCTGCGCATGTACGCACGAAACGTCATCACCGCTCCCCCCGGCGGTTCCCCCAACGCGTTTCATGCTACTGAAAGGAACTGCCCGGAAAAGGCGGTCAGCGGCTGCGTGCGTTCAGTGAGGCCAAATAGGCGTTGTATGCCTCGAGTTCCTTGTCGCCGTCACGGTCGGCGGCCCGGTCCTTGCGCCGCGCCTGCCGCTGGTCGGAGGCGTACCACTGGAACAGCAGGGCGATCAGCACGAGTACGGACGGGATTTCGCTGAACGCCCAGGCGATACCGCCGGCCGCGTTCTGGTCGCTGAGTGCATCGATGCCGAGGGAGGCGGGCGGGTCGGCGTACGTGTCGATCATCGGCGTCGAGGCCATCATCAGCGCGATACCGAAGAACGCGTGGAACGGCATGCCCGCGAACAGCTCCAGCATCCGCATCAGATAGCCCGGCCGGTGCGGTCCCGGGTCCACGCCCATGATCGGCCAGAAGAACACCAGGCCGACGGCGAGGAAGTGCACCATCATCGCGATGTGCCCCGGCTTGGAGCCCATCAGGAAGTCGAAGATCGGGGTGAAGTACAGCGCGTACAGGCTGGCGATGAACAGCGGGATCGTGAACACCGGGTGGGTGATGATCCGCATGTACCGGCTGTGCAGCACGGCCAGCAGCAGCTCACGCGGCCCCTTGCGGCCCCGGCCGGCCGGCGGAAGTGCGCGCAGCGCCAGGGTGATGGGGGCGCCGAGCAGGATCATGATCGGGGACAGCATGCTGATCACCATGTGCTGCACCATGTGCACGCTGAACATGACCATGCCGTAGTCGTTCAGCCTGGTGCACATCATCAGCCCGACGCTCAGCACACCGGCGGCGAAGGACACGGTCCGCCCCACCGGCCACTTGTCACCGCGCCGCACGAGCCGGGCGACGCCCCAGCCGTACAGCACGAGCGCCAGCAGGCAGGAGACGAGGAAGAACGGGTCCGCCGACCACTGAAGACCCCGCCCCAGCGTGAACGGCGGCAGATCCATCGTCATGCCGTGCCCGCTGTGATCCATCCGCCGGCTCCTGATTCGTGGGGGGTTGTGCAGTCTGTCCGCACCAAGACTAGAACTGCCCCCGGCGACTCATGTCACCGGGGGCAGTGCAGCTCCCTGGGGGCGCGGGGAACTGCGCGACCAGCCACACAACCCGCACCCGCCGGACGGCTAAAGCACGCACTCCGCTTCCGCGTACCGCTCCGAGGGAACCGTCTTCAGCGTCTCCACCGCCTCGCCCAGCGGCACCATCACGATGTCGGTCCCGCGCAGTGCGGTCATCCTGCCGAACTCACCGCGGTGGGCGGCCTCCACGGCGTGCCAGCCGAAACGGGTCGCGAGCACCCGGTCGTACGCAGTCGGCGTCCCACCCCGCTGCACATGCCCGAGGATCACCGGCCGCGCCTCCTTGCCGAGCCGCTGCTCGAGCTCGATGGACAGCTGGCGTGCGATACCCGCGAACCTCTCGTGCCCGTAGATGTCCTTGCCCCCCTCGTCGAACGCCATGGTGCCGGGCCGCGGCTTGGCACCCTCCGCGGCGACGACGATCGCGAACCGCTTGCCCGCCTCGAAGCGCTCGCCGACCCGCGCGGTCAGCTCGTCGATGTCGAAGGGACGTTCGGGGACGACGATGGCGTGGGCGCCCGCCGCCATCCCGGAGTGCAGTGCGATCCAGCCGGTGTGGCGGCCCATGACCTCCACGATCAGCACCCGCTGATGGGATTCGGCGGTGGTCTTGAGACGGTCGAGGGCCTCGGTCGCCACAGTCACAGCCGTGTCGAATCCGAACGTCACGTCCGTGACCGCGATGTCGTTGTCGATGGTCTTCGGCACCCCGACGATGGGCAGTCCGCTGTCCGACAGCAGCCGGGCCGCCTTGAGCGTGCCCTCACCGCCGATCGGAATGATGGCGTCGAGGCCGAGCTCGGCCACATGCCCCTTGGCCCGCTCCACGCCGTCGCGCAGATGCTCGGGACGGACCCGGGAGGAGCCGAGGATGGTGCCGCCGCGGGCCAGGATGCCGCCCACCGCGTCGAGGTCGAGCTTGAGGTAGTCGCACTCCAGGAGGCCCTTCCAGCCGTCCCGGAAGCCGATGACCTCGTCGCCGCGGTCGGCGACGGCACGGTGCACGACGGACCGGATGACGGCGTTCAGGCCGGGGCAGTCGCCGCCGGACGTGAGGACACCAATGCGCATAGCCCGAAATACCTTCTCAACGTGGGCCGGGGACCGGACCACGTTGTCCGGCTCGATCCCCGCCACCCTAGCGGCACCAGGGGGCGGGGCCGAACCGTGCGTCCGCCTGCTGGACGAGCGCGCTCACCTGTGCGGATGGTCCGTCAGACGGGCTGGCTGAGCCTGTCGGCGGCCGGGTGTACGGGCCTCAGGCAGGCTGCTGTTGGGCCGCCGCGATGCGCTCGCTGCGCAGCGCCTCGTACCAGCGGTCGTCGGTCGGCGGCAGTGCGTTCACGTCGAGTGCCAACTTCAGCAGCAGGTCCGCGATCTGCGGGTTGCGGGCGAGCACGGGACCGTGCATGTACGTGCCGAAGACGGTGTCGTTGTACGCGCCCTCCGTTCCGTCGCCCGTGCCGTTGCCCTTGCCGAGGCGGACCTGGGCCAGGGGGCGGGCGGTGGGGCCGAGGTGGGTGACGCCCTGGTGGTTCTCGAAGCCCGTCAGCGGCGGCAGGCCGAGGCGCGGGTCGATGTCCGCGAGGACGTCACCGACGCACCGCTCGCCCTCGCCGCGTACCGAGACGACGTCGAGCAGACCGAGGCCGGGCTCGCGCTGGCCGAGGTCGTTGATGAACTCGTGGCCGAGGATCTGGTACCCGGCGCAGACGGAGAAGACGATCGCGCCGTTCCCTACCGCCCGGTGCAGACCCCCGTCACGGCGCAGCCGCTCGGCCGCCAGCCGCTGCGGCCGGTCCTCGCCGCCGCCGATCAGGTAGATGTCGCCGGAGGTCGGGATCGGCTGGTCACTGCGCACATCGAGCCGGGCCACGTCCAGGCCCCGCTGCCGGGCCCGGCGCTCCACGACGAGGACGTTGCCCTGGTCGCCGTACGTGCTGAGCAGGTCGGGGTAGAGCCAGACGACCCGCAGGCTGTTGTCGCTCATGAAGTCACTGTCCTTACGAGTACGTCAGTTGCCGACGCGGCGGCGCAGATCCTGGAACGCGGTGTAGTTGGCGATGACCTCGATACGGCCCGGCGGGGCCATCTGCACGGCCTGGTCGAGGTTCTCGCAGACCTGGAAGTGCTGGTTCGCGACCTCCAGACGGACCGCGAGGTCCAGCTTGCGGTCGCCGATGACGAGGATCGGGTGCCCGGTCAGCCGCGTGTAGTCGACGTCCCACAGCCAGGAGGTGTCCGTACCGTCGGCGCTGCGCGCGTTCACGGACAGGATCACCGGGGTCGGCGGCGGGTCGATCAGGGAGAAGGTCTCCAGCCAGCCGGCCGGGTTCTTGGCGAGCAGCAGCCGCAGATCGCGCTCCATGAACTGCACGACGTCATAGCGCCCGGCCACCGCCTGCACCTGGTACATGCGTTCCAGGGCGACCTGCGGCGGCACGCCGAACACGGCGGCGACGGCGGCGGAGGAGGCGGCGTTGGCCTTGTTGGCGCGGCCCGGCAGCTGGAGGTGGATCGGCCAGGCGGAGCCGTGCGGGTCGAGGACGTGGTCGCCGGACAGCGCCCAGCTCGGCGTCGGGCGGCGGAAACCGCACTCACCGCAGTACCAGTCGTCGCCGGGGCGCTGCATCACGCCACCGCAGGACGGGCAGGACCAGGCGTCGTCCTTCCACATCTGGCCGGCGGCGACCCAGATCACGTTGGGGGAGGAGGAGGCGGCCCACACCACGAGCGGGTCGTCCGCGTTGGCCACGACGACCGCCTTGGACCCCGCGAGCCCCTCACGCCAGTTCTCGGCCAGCATCCGGGTCTCGGCGGCGCGGTCGAGCTGGTCGCGGGAGAGGTTGAGCAGGGCGATGCACTTCGGGTCGGTGTCCCGGGCGACCCCGGCCAGGTACTTCTCGTCGACCTCGATGACGCCGTACCGCGCGTCCGAGCCGCCGGCGAGCGCCGAGGTGATGCCGGCCGGCATGTTGGCGCCGAGCGCGTTGGACACGACCGGGCCTGCGGCGCGTAGTGCCTCGGCGATGAGCCGGGTGGTCGTGGTCTTGCCGTTGGTCGCCGAGACCAGGACCACGTCCAGGTTCTGGGCGAGCCGGGCGAGGAGGTCGGGGTCGAGTTTGAGTGCCACCCGGCCACCGATCACCGAACCGCTGCCGCGCCCTGCTGCGCGCGATGCCGCAGCGACCGCCTTGCCCGCGGTCACGGCCAGCTTGGCCCGCGGTGTGAGCGGGTCCGAGTTGCCTGCCATCAGTTCTCGATCCTCCTTGCGTACCCGCCGCGCCGTAGCATCCGGCAACGTGGTGAGGCCTCAGCCTATCGAGATCCACTCACGTGCCCGAATCGCGGCACCATCACGATCCTTGCGCGCGGGGCGCGCGCCAGCGAGGACCGTACCCTTGCCGCCATGCGACACGGCTCCATCCCGGGCGCCCACGGGCGTGTCCGGCCCCTCACCCTGCTCGGCGACCCGATCCTTCACACACCCTGCACGGAAGTCACCGAATTCGGCCCCGAACTCGTCCGCCTGGTGGAGGACTTGTTCGCCACGATGTACGCCGCGCAGGGAGTGGGCCTGGCCGCGAACCAGGTGGGCGAGCCGCTGCGCGTCTTCGTCTACGACTGCCCGGACGACGATGACGTACGTCACCTCGGCCATGTGGTGAACCCACGCCTGGTGGAAACGGACGGCGTGGTGGTCCGCGGCCCGGAGGGCTGTCTGTCCCTGCCGGGCCTGGAGGCAGGGACGGAGCGCTACGACCACGCGGTGGTGGAGGGTTTCACGATGACGGGGGAGCCGGTCACGGTGCACGGTACGGGTTTCTTCGCCAGGTGCCTGCAACACGAGTGCGACCACCTGGAGGGCCGGGTGTACGCGGACCGCGTGAAGGGCTGGCGCCACAGACGACTGATGCGCCAGGTGGCGCGAGCCTCATGGCGCAGGTGACTGGAGAAACCCCAGGGGTGCGGGGCTGTATCAATATGCGGCTCCGCCGCGTGGGCGGGAGCAACCACAGACAGCCCGCAGACAACACCCAACCGTCAGAACCCCGGACCCCCTATCTTGTCCCCCGCTGCCGCAAGGCGACCCCACAGCAGGTCAGCCAGACTCCGCACCAACTCGGCCCGGGAACAAGGCCGTTCCCCCAGCCACCAGTCCCCGGCCGCATGCATCATCCCGACGATCCCATGCCCCCACACCCGGGCAAGCTGCTGACTCCCGGGCCCGAGATCCAACCGCTCCTCGATCACCTGGGCAAGCTCCTCACCCATGCGCCGCAGCAACGGCGCCGAGTGCTTCCCCACATCGAACTCCTGGTCCCCCGACGAGCCCTCCGCGGGATGCATCAGAAACCGGTACACCTGAGGCCGCGCCTCGATCGCCGCAAGGTAGGTGTCCAGCGTGGACTCGACCCGCTCCCGCCGCTCGGCAGGCGCGTCCAGCGCCGCCCGCAGCGAATCCAGCAGCGCGTCCGTGTGCCGCTTGGCCAGTGCCGCGTACAGACCGCCCTTGTCACCGAAGTGGCGATAGAGGATCGGCTTGGTGATGCCGGCCTCCGCGGCGATCGCGTTCATCGAGGCCTGCGGACCATCGCGCAGCACCACTCGGTCCGCGGCCTCCAGCAGCTCGCGCCGTCGGCGGTCGGCGGACCGCTGCTGCTCGGTCCGCTGCGTGGTGTCCATGAGCTCTCCCCACCCGTGCTGAATCGGTGACGCCTGCGCAAACTAACACTCGGCTCGCCCAGGACCTCGAACGGGCTGCCGAGGAGTCCTCGTGAGTTGACTTTTCCTACCCATGGGTAACAGACTGCGGTTACCGCAAGTAACATGCATGTGCGCCGCTGGAGGGGACATGGCCGAGTTCACCATGGAGCTCAACGACGAACAGAAGGAGGTCCGGGACTGGCTGCACGGCTTCGCCGCCGACGTCATCCGTCCCGCGGCCGCCGAATGGGACGAGCGTGAGGAGACTCCCTGGCCGGTCATCCAGGAGGCCGCCAAGGTCGGCATCTACTCCCTCGACTTCTACGCCCAGCAGTACTTCGACCCCACCGGGCTCGGCATCCCGATGGCCATGGAGGAACTCTTCTGGGGTGACGCGGGCATCGCCCTGTCGATCGTCGGCACCGGCCTCGCGGCCGTCGGTGTGCTCGCCAACGGCACCGAGGAGCAGATCGGCACCTGGATTCCCCAGATGTACGGCGATGCGAGCGACGTCAAGGTGGCCGCGTTCTGCTCCTCCGAGCCCGACGCCGGCTCCGACGTCGCCTCCATGCGCACGCGTGCGGTGTACGACGAGGCCAAGGACGAGTGGGTGATCAACGGCACCAAGACCTGGGCGACCAACGGCGGCATCGCCAACGTCCATGTCGTCGTCGCGGTGGTCGACCCGGAGCTGGGCTCCAAGGGCCACGCGTCCTTCATCATCCCGCCGAACACGCCCGGCCTCGCCCAGGGCCAGAAGTTCAAGAAGCACGGCATCCGCGCCTCGCACACCGCCGAGGTGATCCTCGACAACGTGCGCGTGCCCGGTTCCTGCCTGCTCGGCGGCAAGGAGAAGCTCGACGAGCGGCTGGCGCGGGCCCGTGAAAAGGCGAAGAAGGGCGGCGAGCGCGTCAAGAACGCGGCGATGGCCACGTTCGAGGCGTCCCGCCCGGCGGTCGGCGCGATGGCGGTGGGCACGGCACGGGCCGCGTACGAAGTGGCGCTGGACTACGCGACGACCCGCGAGCAGTTCGGCCGCCCGATCATCGACAACCAGGGTGTGGCGTTCCAGCTCGCCGACATGCGCACCTCCATCGACGCGGCCCGTCTGCTGGTCTGGCGCGCCTCCTGGATGGCGGTCAACGGCAAGCCGTTCACGGCGGCCGAGGGTTCCATGTCCAAGCTGTTCGCCAGTGAGACCGCCAAGAAGGTCACCGCGCAGGCGATCCAGATCCTGGGCGGCAACGGGTACACGCGGGAGTACCCGGTGGAGCGGATGCACCGGGATGCCGCGATCTACACGATCTTCGAGGGGACGAGCGAGATCCAGCGGCTGGTGATCGCGCGGACGATCTCGGGGATGTCCGTTCGCTAGCAACCAGTAAGCGGACTGTGGGACGGGTGGGGCCAAGGGTTGCGGGGAACCGCTAGGACCCGGCCCCACTGCTGTGCGCAATACACGCCACGTCGATGCGATCGGCCAACTTGGCCAGCTCGATGGTCAGCGCGGCCACGGTATCCTCGTCGAGCCCCTCCTGCCCGGCCTCCACCAGATGCAGCCACCGCCCGCCCACCGTGCGCAGCAGCTTGCTCACGTCGGCCGCAGCCACCTGCAAGGTACCGCGGTCGTCGACGATCAGAGGGAGAGTCACTTCGCGGTTCACAAAGGGGATCGTAACCGCGGAAGGCTCACGCTCCGTGCCATACGGTCGTGATGTTGCAGAACTCGCGGATTCCGTGCCCGGACAGCTCACGCCCGTACCCGGACCGCTTGACCCCGCCGAACGGGAACGCCGGGTGGGACGCCGTCATCCCGTTGACGAACACGCTGCCCGCCTCCAGATCCCGTACAAAGCGGTCGACCTCGGCCTCGTCGCGCGTCCAGACGTTGGAACTCAGCCCGAACAGTGAGTCGTTGGCGATCAGCACCGCCTCGTCCAGATCGCCGGCGCGGTACAGCGTGGCGACCGGCCCGAACGCCTCCTCGCGGTGGATCCGCATCTCCCGGGTGATGCCGGTGAGGACGGTCGGCGGGTAGTACCAGCCGTCCCCTTCGGGCCGCTCGCCGCCGCACAGCACCGTCGCGCCGGAGCGCTTGGCGTCGTCCACCAGTTCCTCCAGATCGGCCCGGCCCTGCTCGCTGGAGAGCGGTCCGACCTCCGTCTCCTCGTCCATGGGGTCGCCGACCCGCAGTGCCTTCATGCCCTGGGTGAAGCGCTCCGCGAAGGCGTCGTAGACATCCGTGTGCACGATGAACCGCTTGGCGGCGATGCACGACTGCCCGGTGTTCTGCACCCGCGCCGTCACGGCGACCTGCGCCGCCCGGTCGATGTCCGCCGACGGCATGACGACGAACGGATCGCTGCCGCCCAGCTCCAGCACCGTCTTCTTCACCATCTCCCCGGCGGTGGACGCGACCGCGCGCCCGGCCGGCTCGCTGCCGGTGAGGGTGGCCGCCCTGACGCGCTCGTCGCGCAGGATCTCGTCGACCGCGCTCGCGCCGATGAGCAGGGTCTGGAAACAGCCCTCGGTGTAGCCCGCCCGGTGGAAGAGGTCCTCCAGGTAGAGCGCGGTCTGCGGCACGTTCGAGGCGTGCTTGAGCAGGCCCACGTTGCCCGCCATCAGCGCGGGCGCCGCGAAGCGGATCACCTGCCACAGCGGGAAGTTCCACGGCATCACCGCGAGCACCGGGCCGAGCGGCCGGTAGCGGACCCGGACCCGGGAGGCGCCGGAGTCCTTCACGTCGGAGTCGGCGGGCTCCTCGTCGGCGAGGAGTTCCTCGGCGTGCTCGGCGTACCAGCGCATCGCCTTGGCGCACTTCGCGGCCTCCGCGCGCGCCTGCTTGATCGGCTTGCCCATCTCGGTGGTCATCACGCGGGCGATGTCCTGCTGGTCCTCGTCCAGGAGGTTCGCGGCCTGGACCAGCAGGCGTGCACGGTCGACGAAGCTGCTCTGCCGGTACGTGCGGAACGTGGCCTCGGCGAGCTGGAGCCGACGCTCGATCTCCTCGGCGCCCATGGCCTCGTACGTCTTGAGCGTCTCGCCGTTCGCCGGGTTCACCGTTGCGATGGGCATGGCCGACCTCCTCGGAGCGACTGTGCTTCGACCTTCCCGCGCGGTGCCGGGCACCGCAACGCGTACACATCTCTTCAGGCCGAGTGCTCCGCCAGGCGGTCGAGAAACGCGGCCTGGGCCTTGACGATCACCTCGCGGGCCCGGTCCAGGCCGAACCACTCCACGCGGTCCAGTTCGGGGAACTCCTGGGCGCGTCCCGACTTCGGCGGCCACTCCATCGTGAAGGTGCCGGGGCTGATGGACGCCGGATCCAGGTCGGCCTCGACCGCCCAGGCCGTGACGATCTTGCCATTGGTCTGCCGGACCTCCCCGAGCGGGACCGCCTCGCCGTCCGGCGGTGGCAGCCCGAGTTCCTCCTCGAACTCCCGGCGGGCGGCCTCCCACGCGGGCTCCCGGGGGTCGTACTCGCCCTTCGGCACGGTCCACGCTCCGGTGTTCCGTCTGGCGAAGAAGGGGCCGCCCATATGGCCGAGCAACACCTGAAGGCCCTGGTCGGTGTGCCGGAAGAGGAGCAGTCCGGCGCTTCGTCTGCCCGTCAAGGAGCCACCTCCGGGTGTGCGGCCAGCAGTGTCTCGACGGTGTCCGCATCTTCCGGGCGCTTGTCCTCGCGGTAGCGGACCACGCGGGCGAAGCGGAGGGTGACGCCGGCCGGGTAGCGGGTGGACCTCTGCAGTCCGTCGTAGGCGATCTCGACGACCAGTTCGGGGCGGACGGTCACCACGTGACCGGTGTCCTCGACGGCCAGCTCCCGCAGCCGTTCGGTCTGCCAGGTCAGCATCGCGTCGGTCATGCCCTTGAAGGTCTTGCCGAGCATGGCGAAGCCGCCGTCCGCGGTGCGGGCGCCCAGGTGCAGGTTGGAGAGCTTGCCGGTGCGGCGGCCGTGGCCCCACTCGGCGGCCAGCACCACCAGGTCGAGGGTGTGGACGGGCTTGACCTTCAGCCATGAGGCGCCCCGCCGGCCGGCGCTGTAGGGCGCGTCGAGGGCCTTGACCACGACGCCCTCGTGGCCGCGGCGGAGCGTCCCGGCGAGGAAGTCCTCCGCGGCCGGTATGTCCTCGGGGCCGGAGACCAGCGTGCGTCGTACCCGCATCGGTTCGGGGACCAGGCGGGCCAGCTCCGCGTGCCGCTCGGCGAACGGCAGGTCGAGCAGGTCGCGGCCGTCGACGGACAGCGCGTCGAAGAAGACGGGGGAGACCGGCACCGCCTGCGCGGCCGTCGTCACGTCCACCCGGGAGCCGACCCGGCCGGCCGTCTCCTGGAACGAGCGGGGCCGTCCGGCGGCGTCGAAGGCGATGACCTCGCCGTCCAGCACGAAGTGCTCGCCGCGCAGTTCCCGCGCTGCCTTCGTCAGCTCGGGCAGCCGGTCGGTGATGTCGTCGAGGGTGCGGGTGTAGAGGCGTACGTCGTCGCCGTCGCGGTGCACCTGGACGCGGATGCCGTCCAGCTTCTCCTCCACCGCGCAGGCGCCCAGCCTGCCGACCGCCTCCGCCACCGAGGACGCGGTGTGCGCCAGCATCGGCAGGACGGGACGGCCGACGGTGAGCCGGAACCGCTCCAGTGCCCCGGGTCCCTCCGCGAGCAGCGTCTGCGCCACCGTCTGCAGCGACCCGGCCAGCATCACCGCCCGCCGGACGTCCGCGGGCGGCGCCCCGGTCGCCTCGGCGAGCCCCTCCACCGCGAGCGCGTCCAGGGCGCCCTGCCGGACCTCGCCGGTGATCAGCCCGAACAGGAACCGCTGCTCCTCCTCGGTCGCGGAACCCATCAACTCCCCGACCAGCCGGGCCCGTTCGGCCTGCGAGCCGGTGCCGGTGACCTTGCCGATCCGGGTGAGCCGGGCGTCCACCTCGCGCACGGTCAGGGCCGGCTCGGTGGCCGGGGCGACCCGGCGGCTCAGCACCTTCCAGCCGATGCCGAGCCGCCCCTGCGGGAGCCGGCCCGCGAGGTAGGGGATGACGATCGGCACGTCGTCCGCCTCCGCGTCCCGGAACAACTCGGCGAGCAGGGCGATCTTGCGGGACCGCGCCGAGGTGGCGGCGACCTCCCGGGACACGTCGGCGAGCCGGGTCAGCAGCATGCAGCCATGGTGCAACGGCGATGCCGGGACTACACCCGCATAGCCGCGTCGAGGTCGGTCATCAGCAGTTCCCCGTTGATCGTGGCGCCCGCGCGGTAGCCGCCGCTCGCCGCGTTCACGACCTGCTCCGAGAACCCCATCGCGTTGCCCGCGGCCCATACGCCCGGCACGGTCGTCAGGCCCGTCGCGTCGACCACGGGGTAGGCGCCGAACGGGGTTTCGTTCAGCTCGGCGCCGAGCCGCTGGAGCAAGCCGGTCTGCGGGACGGCGCGGGGTGCGACGAACAGCACCTCGCGGGCGTGGGCCGTACCGTCCGCGAGCCGGACGCCGGTGAGCCGGTCGTCCTCCACCACCAGGCCGGCGACCTGACCGGGCACCACGTCCACCCCGGCCGCGGCGAGGCGGCGCAGGTCGTCGTCCGTCAGGTCGTCCTCGGCGACCTCGTGCAGGAAGAAGGTGACGTCCTTGGACCACTGGGTGACGATCAGCGCCTGGTGCACGCTGTTCGGGCTGGTGGCGAGCACGCCGAAGGCCTGGTCGCGGACCTCCCAGCCGTGGCAGTAGGGGCAGTGCAGCACATCCCGCCCGAACCGTTCGGCGACCCCGGGGACCGTCGGCAGTTCGTCCTTGAGTCCGGTGGTGACGACGAGCCGGCGGGCACGCACGGTCCGTCCGCTCGCGAGCTCCACGGCGAAGTCCTCGCCCTTGGTGACGTCCACCACGGTGTCCCGGACGAGCTCCACGCCGTACTGCGCGATCTCCTCCCGGCCGATCGCCAGGAACTCGGCGGGCGGCATGCCGTCCCGCGACAGATAGCCCTGCATGTGGGCCGCCGGTGCGTTGCGGGGCTCGCCGGCGTCGACAACCAGGGTGCGGCGCCTGGCCCGCCCCAGGACGAGCGCGGCGGACAGGCCGGCCGTGCCGCCGCCGACGACGATCACTTCGTATGTCTCGGTCATGGTGACCACCTCCACGACAGAAGGTCGCCCCGCCGATGCCGTGTTGACAAATGTCTTTGCTGAAACTGCAATACGAGGCATGAGTACCGATGACGTTCTGGCAGGCGTGGGTCCGCGGCTGCGGCGGATCCGGAAGGAACGGGAGGTCACGCTCTCCGGGCTGTCCGAGGCGACCGGCATCTCGGTGAGCACGCTCTCCCGGCTGGAGTCCGGGCTGCGCAAGCCCAGCCTGGAGCTGCTCCTGCCGATCGCACAGGCCCATCAGGTGCCCCTGGACGAGCTGGTCGGTGCGCCGCCCGTCGGCGATCCGCGGGTGCGGGCCAAGCCGATCGAGATGCACGGCCGCACCCACTGGCCGCTCACCCGCCAGCCCGGCGGACTCCAGGCCTTCAAGGTGCTCGAGCCGCAGCGCAGGCTCGAACCCGACCCGCGCACGCACGAGGGCTACGAGTGGCTGTACGTCCTGTCCGGGCGGCTGCGGCTGGTGCTGGGGGAGCACGACGTGGTGCTCACGGCGGGGGAGGCCGCCGAGTTCGACACGCGCGTGCCGCACTGGTTCGGGTCGACGGGGGAAGGGCCGGTGGAGTTCCTGAGCCTGTTCGGGCCGCAGGGGGAGCGGATGCATGTGCGGGCGCGGCCCAAGCGGGCATGACCTGTTCCGGCCCGCGTGACGTACGCGACTGTTCCCTGATGGGCAAGCGACCGCTTAGTATGCGATCGACCCCGGTCGGACGAGGAAGTCGCGTGGAGGCCCCGCATGCAGGCATGGCAGGTGCACGAGAACGGCGAGCCGGGCGAGGTGATGCGCCTCGCGGACGTGGCGCCACCCACGCCCGGCGACGGCCAGGTCCTGCTGAGGGTGCGGGCCGCGAACATCAACTTCCCCGACGCCCTGCTGTGCCGGGGCCAGTACCAGGTGCGGCCCCCGCTGCCCTTCACGCCGGGCGTGGAGATCTGCGGCGAGACCGAGGACGGTCGCCGCGTGATCGCGAACCCGGCGCTGCCGTACGGCGGTTTCGCCGAGTACGCCGTGGCGGACGCCGCCGCAACTCTGCCCGCTCCCGACGCGCTGGACGACGCGGAGGCCGCCGCCCTGCACATCGGCTACCAGACGGGCTGGTTCGGCCTGCACCGCCGGGCCCGGCTGGAGGCCGGTGAGACCCTGCTCGTCCACGCCGCCGCCGGAGGGGTCGGCAGTGCGGCCGTGCAGCTCGGCAAGGCGGCCGGCGCCACGGTCATCGGTGTCGTCGGCGGTGCCCAGAAGGCCGCCGTCGCCCGCGAGCTGGGCTGCGACGTGGTGATCGACCGGCGTGCCACGGATGTCGTCGCGGCCGTGAAGGAGGCCACCGGCGGCCGGGGCGCCGACGTGATCTACGACCCGGTCGGCGGGGAGGCCTACGCCCAGTCCGCCAAGACCGTCGCCTTCGAGGGGCGGATCGTGGTCGTCGGCTTCGCGAGCGGGTCGATCCCCAGCCCCGCGCTCAACCACGCCCTGGTGAAGAACTACTCGATCCTCGGCCTGCACTGGGGCCTGTACAACACCAAGAACCCGAAGCTGGTCCAGCACTGCCACGAGCAGCTCACCGAGCTGGCCGCGCAGGGCGCCATCAAGCCGCTGGTGAGCGAGCGGGTGCCGCTCAGCGGGGCCGCGGCCGCCGTGCAGCGGGTCGCGGACGGCGTCACCACCGGCAGGATCGCCGTCGTCATGGAGGAGGCAGCATGATCGACGCCACGGAACTGCGCAGCCGCACACAGGAGTTGCTGGCCGCACATCCACCGGCCACCACTGACCGGCTCGACTTCCTCAGGGCCCGCTTCGACGCCGGGCTCGCGTGGGTGCACTACCCCGAAGGGCTCGGCGGACTCGGTGCCCCGCGCTCCCTCCAGGCCGTCGTGGACGCCGAGTTGGAAGCCGCCAACGCCCCCGACAACGACCCGCGGCGGATCGGCATCGGCCTCGGCATGGCCGCGCCGACGATCCTCGGCTTCGGCACCGAGGAGCAGAAGCGGCGGTACCTCAGGCCCCTGTGGACGGGGGAAGAGGTCTGGTGTCAGCTCTTCAGCGAGCCGGGCGCCGGCTCCGACCTGGCCGCGCTCGGCACCCGGGCCGTACGGGACGGCGAAGAGTGGGTCGTCAACGGGCAGAAGGTGTGGACGTCCAGCGCCCATCTCGCCCGCTGGGCCATCCTCATCGCCCGCACCGACCCGGAGGTGCCCAAGCACCGGGGCATCACGTACTTCATCTGCGACATGACCGACCCGGGTGTCGAGGTGCGTCCGCTGCGCCAGATCACCGGCGAGGCCGAGTTCAACGAGGTGTTCCTCACCGACGTCCGCATCCCGGACGCGCGACGCCTCGGCGGGATCGGCGACGGCTGGCGGGTCGCGCAGACCACCCTGATGAACGAGCGCGTCTCCATCGGCGGCATGCGGCTGCCCCGTGAGGGCGGCATGATCGGCCCGGTCGCGAAGACCTGGCGCGAGCGCCCCGAGCTGCGCACCCACGACCTCCACCAGCGGCTGCTGAAGCTGTGGGTCGAGGCCGAGGTCGCCCGGCTCACCGGCGAACGGCTGCGCCAGCAGCTCGTCGCGGGCCAGCCCGGCTACGAGGGTTCCGGCATGAAGCTGTCGTTCGCCCGCCTCAACCAGGAGATCAGCGGCCTGGAGGTCGAACTCCTCGGTGAGGAGGGTCTGTTGTACGACGACTGGACCATGCGCCGACCCGAACTCGTGGACTTCACCGGCCGGGACGCCGGCTACCGCTACCTCCGCTCCAAGGGCAACAGCATCGAGGGCGGGACCAGTGAGGTCCTGCTGAACATCGTCGCCGAGCGCGTCCTGGGCCTGCCTGCCGAGCCGCGCACCGACAAGGACGTCGCGTGGAAGGACCTGGCCCGATGACCGACCTGCTGTACTCGGAGGAGGAAGAGGCGCTGCGCGCCGCCGTCCGGGACCTGCTCACCGACCACTGCGACGCGGCCGGTGTGATCGCCCGCAGCGAGTCGGACGCGCCGCACGACATGGAGTTGTGGAAGCTCCTCGCCGACGGTATGGGGCTGGCCGGGCTGCTGGTGCCGGAGGACCGGGGCGGTCAGGGGGCCTCGCACCGCGAAGCCGCCGTCGTCCTGGAGGAGTTGGGCCGGGCGGTGGCACCCGTGCCGTATCTGACCAGTGCCGTCGTTGCCACCGAGGCCCTGCTGGCCTGTGACGACTCCGCCGAGCTGCTCGCCCGGCTGGCGTCCGGGCGGACGATCGGCGCCCTCGCCGTCGCCCTGCACCTCGCTCCGGGCGTCGCCTTCCCGGCCGTACGACTCGAGGACGGCGTTCTGCACGGCGAGTTGACCGGCATCGCGGACGCGTCGGCCGCGGACGTGCTGCTCGTGCCTGCGGACGACGGCGGGCTGTACGCCGTGGAGCGCGATGCCGTGACCGTGGTGCCGCAGGTGTCGCTCGACCTGACCCGGCCGGTGGCACGGGTGCGCTTCGACGGGGCGGCGGGGCGTCGGCTGGGCGACGCGGAGCCCGCCGTACGACGAGCCCTGCTGAGCGCGGCCGGGCTGCTCGCCTCGGAGCAACTCGGCCTTGCCGACTGGTCGTTGACGGAAACGGTCCGCTATCTGAAGGAGCGCAAGCAGTTCAATCGCCCTGTCGGCGGGTTCCAGGCGCTCAAGCACCGGCTCGCCCAGCTGTGGCTGGAGGTCGCGGGCCTCCGGGCCGCGGCACGGGGTGCGGCGGACGCGCTGGCGACCGGCGAGGACGTCGACGTGGCCGTCGCGGTCGCGCAGGCGTACGCCGCGCCCGTGGCCGTCCGTGCCGCCGAGGAGGCGCTGCAACTGCACGGCGGTATCGGGATGACCTGGGAACACCCGGTCCATCTCTACCTGAAGCGGGCCAAGGCGGACTCCATCGCGTACGGCACCGCGGGTGCCCACCGTGGCGCGCTGGCCGAGCTGGTGGACCTTCAGGCCCCCTGACGTACACCTGGAGAAGCGCGGTCGACGCGCGCGGGAATCCCGAGGAAAGCCCGCCCCACCTGGGGCGGGCTTTTCGGTGTGCCCCGGTCCGGTGAAGTGAACTGATGACGGCGGTCCGGCCAACTCCCTGCCCGGGCCTGCCTCTTGGGCGCTGCGGAACCGCATACTCGCTGGGGTTTCCATCCGTCCACCAGGGAGGCAGAGCATGGCCCTCACCACCCGTCGCAGAGCCCTCACCACTCTCGGCGCCGCCTTCGCGGGCGCGGTCGCCCTGCCCGGCGCGAGCGCGATCGCGGGCGAAGCGAAGAAGCACGGCCCGCGCCCGCTGTGGCGAGCCCACGCCCACAACGACTACGAGCACCCGCGTCCGCTCCTCGACGCGCTCGACCACCGCTTCGGCAGCGTCGAGGCCGACATCTACCTCGTCGGCGACCAGCTCCTCGTCGCCCACGACCCGGAGGACCTCGACCCGGCGCGCACGCTGGAGTCCCTCTACCTCGACACCCTCGCCGCCCGCGTCAAGGCCAACCACGGCCGGGTGTACCGCGGTCACCGCGGCTCCCTGCAGCTGCTCATCGACATCAAGACCGAGGGCGCCTCCACGTACCTCGAACTCGACCGCCATCTGCGCCGCTACAAGCACCTGTTCACGACATACGCCCACGGCCGGGTCTTCCCCGGACCCGTCACCGCCGTCATCTCCGGCGACCGCGCGGCCCGCGTGCCCATGGCGGCGCAGACCGTGCGCCGGGCCTTCTACGACGGCCGGCTCGCGGACCTCGGCAGCCCGGCGCCCGCCTCCTTCATCCCGCTGATCAGCGACAACTGGACGCTGAACTTCACCTGGCGAGGCGTGGGCGCCTTCCCCGACGCCGAGCGGCAGAAGCTGCGGACCATCATGCAGGCGGCACACTCGCGCGGGCAGAAGGTGCGGTTCTGGGCCACCCCGGACCTGGCCGGCCCCGCCCGGGACGCGCTGTGGACCGAGCTGCTCGCTGCCGACGTCGACTTCATCAACACCGACGACCTGCTCGGCCTGGAGGCGTTCCTGGACGCCCACGAGCAAGCGTAGAGACCACACGTTCGGGGGCATGTCAGCCGCCCGGACGAACCCTCCGCTACGCCACACTTGCGGCCGAAGGCCGCGCAGTGGACGTGGCGGAGGAGGTTGACCATGGCCATTTCCATCTCTGTGGTGCTGCTGCTTCTGATCCTGGCAGTGATCTTTCTGCGCAACGGCGGGCTCAAGCCCACCCATGCGATCGTCTGCCTGCTGCTCGGCTTCTACCTCGCGAGCTCGAGCGTCGCCCCGACCATCCACAGCGGCCTCACGGCCACGGCTGACATCGTCAGCGGCCTGAGACCGTGAGGACCGCGTGGAAGGGCGGGGAAGCCGGGGTCAGCCCGCGGAGAAGACCCCGATGCCGTTCGGAACCGGGCGCTCCACCCCGTCGGTGGGGTGATTGCGCACGGACACACCGCCCGCGCCCGGCGTGCGGGCGACCAGCGTCGACGAACCGCCACCGTCCAGGCTGAAGGCGTCCACCGAGCCCAGCTGCCGCATGGTGTCCGCCACTTCGGCGATCGTCAGACCGGTGCGGTACTCCGGCGCACCGTCCACCGCCAGCAGCAGCACGCGACGCCCGCCGTCCGCGATGCCCACGGCCGTGCGTACGGCCGAGGTCCGGTCGTCCAGGCCGGTCAACGGCAGACCGTCCCTGAGGACCGGATAGCCGCCGAGAGCGAAGCGGTACGGGACCCACGACTTCTGCGCCACCAGCCGGTGGCGCACCTGCACGGGCTCGCCCGTCGAGAACTTCCGCAGCTGCTGGGCACCCGCCTCCCGGCCCACCAGCACGGTGGTCCCCTCGGCGATCGGGCCGCTTCCGGGAGTGTCCGCGGCCGACACCACCCGGCCGTCCCTGACCGTCACCTCGTAGGTGTCCGTGCTGCACGGCGCCGCCCGGTCGGTGTCCGTGCCGCACGTGGCACGCACCCGGGAAGCGCTGCCCCAGGCCGGGGTGAACGCGCCGACCGAGCCCACCGGCAACGCGTACTGGTTGAGCCCGCCGAGCGGCAGTCGCCCCGCAGGCGTGGTGACCGACCCGTCCAGCGCCAGGCTGTCCAGCCGGGCCCGCCGGTCGACCCCGACGCCCACGACGTCCTGGGTGCTCGTGCCCGGCGGCAGGGCAGGACCGAAACGCTGGCCGTTCGGCACCGCCGCCTTCAGTGCCGTGCCGCGCGCGATCGCCGGTCCGACGCTCGCGCCGGTCGCCTGCACGCCCGGGTGCTGGACCTCGGTGATGTTGAAGAAGTCCCCGTTGACCCCGGCGACGGCCCCCCAGGCGTCGGCGAGTTGGGAGACGGTCGCCCGTGCGGCCACCGCTCCGGGGTACAGCAGGTCGAGGCGTACCCGAGGGTCGCGCAGGTCGACGCTCAGCACATGGGCGTGCGTCGGTCCCCTGGCCGCCTGGATGTCGAGTTCCCGGTAGACGACGCCCGGCGCGATCCGGGTCGCGTCCTCAGCGGCGCCGGCCGGTGCCGCCCCCACCAGGGCCGCTCCGGCCAGCGCGCCGAGTGCCGTGAGTACTGCCAGTAACGTTCTTCCTGCTCCGAACCTCTTCTGACGACGCGTCACAGATCCCCCTGAGGTCTCGTCAACTGTCTCAGGACACGGGGGAAGTGCACCAGACCACCGTGTCCGAGGGGGTGACGGGCACCCGACCGCGCGAGAACGGGCGGGAGAACGCGTGCTGTTGGCGGCGGTCAGGGGGTGAGCGCCGACGCCCGGTCGACGTGCGAGTGGCCGACCGGCCGGGGACGAGAGCGACGTGCAGGGTGGGTGCGGAGTGTCGTCGTCAGGCCGCTGTCAAGCGCAGCGCCATGTGGCACACCCATATCGGGCGGCGGAGTATAAAAGCGACTCTGTGGGGCACTCGAACAGCCCCGTCCGTCCTCATCGGCGGAAGGAAGGTTGTGCTCATGACGCCGATGACGTTCTCCGCCCTGCCGACGGCCGGGTGCCGCTGGGAGCGGGCCCTGGTGACCGGCGGCGCCGGGTTCCTCGGCTCGCACCTGTGCGAACGCCTCCTCGGCAGCGGGGTCGACGTCGACAGCGTGGACAACCTTTCGTCGGGGTCTCACGACAACGTCCGGCACTTGGTCGGCCGGCCTGGTTTCCGGTTCCTCGAACTCGACCTGGCCGAGCCCGGCTGTTCCGACGCCCTGGAGGCTCCGTACGACCTGATCCTGCACTTCGCAGGCCCGGCCTCGTCCGCCGAGTGCCGGCGGCACCCTCTGGACGCGCTCGACACCGCCGGCCGCGGTACCCACAACGCGCTGGCCGTCGCGGACCGGGCAGGCGCTCGGTTCCTGCTCGGCTCCGGGTGCCAGGTCTACGGCGATCCACTGGTGCATCCCCAGCGCGAGGACTACTGCGGCCACGTCGACCCCGTGGGACCGCGCAGCGCCCACGATGAGGCCCAGCGCTTCGCCGAGGCACTGACCACCGCGTACGCGACCGCCCACGGCACCGACGCCGGAATCGTTCGCGTGTTCAACACCTACGGCCCACGGATGCGGGCGGACGGCCACCAGGCGGTCCCCACCTTCATCACGCGGGCGCTGGCCGGGGCACCGCTGATCATCGAGGGCGACGGCAGCCAGACCCGCTCCCTGTGCCACGTCGACGACATGGTCGACGGCGTGCTGCTGGTGGCCGCGAGCCGGTCCGTCCGCCCCGTCAACATCGGCGGCGGCGACGAGCCGACCGTCCGGGAGATCGCCCGCCGGGTGATCGAGCTCACCGGCTCGCACTCGCGCCTGGAGTTCGCCGCCCGCCGCCCGCACGATCCGGCCCGGCGCCGCCCCGACACGACCCTGGTCCGGGAGATCTTCGGCTGGGTTCCGAGGGTCACCTGGGAGGAAGGGTTCCGCCGCACCATCGCCCACTTCGCGGACGTGTCGGCCGACCGCCGGCCCCTGCGCGCCGAGGGAGGTACCCGTCATGCGTGTTGCTGGTGACGGGCGAGGGGAGCGGTTGCGGTGAAGGCGCTCGTCGTACGCCCGGACGGGTTCTGCGGTGTGCTGCTGGCCGGACCGGCCGTCCGCGCCGTCGCCACCCGGGCCGCCCACGTCACGGTGATGTGCGAACCCGACGGCGCGCCCGCCGCCCGGCTGCTGCCCCACGTCGACGACGTCCTCGCATGGGACGCGCCCTGGGAGCCGCCCGGACCGGACCGGACGGACGGCGAGGGCCCCCTGCGGGTCCTGCGTGAGGCCTGCTACGACGTGGCGCTCGTCCTCGCAGCGCAGGGGCGCAGTCCGCTGCCCGCCGCGCGGCTGCTGCGGACGGCACGGGTGCGCCGGATCGGTGCCGACGGCGCGTACGGCGACGACGGCCTTCTCGATGTCGGCCACCGACGCCTGCCGGGCCAGGACGAGGCCGCGGCGGCCCTCGACACGGCCGCCGCGATGGGCTTCCTGCCCAGGGCGGGCGACGACGGACGGCTGCGCGTGATCCCGCCGCCCGACACCACGGGCCTCACGGGCAACGGCCCCTACGTCGTCGTACACCCAGGGGCCGACGCGTGGACCCCGGACCGCTGTTCCGAGGCCGTTGCCGAGCTCGCCGATGCCGGCCATCGCGTCGTCGTCACCGGCGGACCGGAGGAGACCGCCCTGACCCGGTATGTCAGCGGCGCCACGGCGGTCGACCTCGGCGGCCGCACCGACCCGCGACGGCTCACCGGTGTCCTGCACGCCGCCGATGCCGTCGTCGCCGGCGCCCCGGGCGCGGCCCACCTCGCCGCGGCCACCGGCACTCCCGTCGTCTCGCTCGTCCCGCTGGCCTGCCTCCGCGGCGTGCCCGGCATCGTGCTCGGGCCGGACGACACCACGGCCCGGGACGTGGCGAGCGCCGTGCGCAAACTCCTCGCGGAGAGCGCGTGAAGGCCGACACTCCCGTCCCGGAGGAGCCCATGCCCGACGCCGCCGCCCCCCGCGTCACGGTCGCGATGATCACCCGCAACCGCTGCCGGAGCGTCCTGCGAACCCTCGACCGGCTGGCCGCCCTCCCCGAGCGGCCACCGGTCGTCGTCGTGGACAACGGCTCCACCGACGCGACGGTGGCCGCGGTACGGGCCCATCCGGTGGGGGCACATGTCCTCGCGGTCGGCCGCAACACCGGTGCCCTGGGCCGCAACCTCGCTGTCCGCCACGCCACCACCCCGTACGTCGCCTTCAGCGACGACGACTCCTGGTGGGCACCCGGCGCCCTGGACACCGCTGCCGACGTGCTCGACGCCCACCCGCGCCTCGGGCTGCTGGCCGCGCGCACCCTGGTCGGCCCGGACGCCGTGGAGGACCCGCTGAACTCCGTGCTCGCGGACTCGCCGCTGCCGTCCGACCCCGATCTGCCCGGCCGCCCCGTCCTCGGCTTCCTCGGGTGCGCGGCCGTGGTCCGGCGCAGCGCCTTCCTCGACGCCGGGGGCTATCACCGGGTGCTGTTCTTCGGTGGTGAGGAGACACTGCTCGCCTACGACCTGGCAGCCCGCGGCTGGGGCGTCTGCCATGTCCCCGAGGTGATCGCCCTGCACCACCCCGAGCCCGGCGGGCGGCCCGGCCGGTCCGCGGTCGTGCGGCGCAACGCCCTGCTCACCGCCTGGCTCCGGCGGCCCGTGCCGGTGGCCCTGCGGCACACCGGCCACGTCCTCGCCGCCGCGGCCAGGGGCGAGCCGGAGGCCGCGGCGGCCCTGCGCGGCACGCTCGTCCGGCTCCCCGCGGCCCTCCGGGACCGCGAACGGCTCCCCGAGCCGGTCGAGCATGCGGCCCGGCTGCTGGACGGGGCGGGCGGCGGAGAGGGAGAACGACGTGGGCCGAGCTGACACGACGTACGGCGACGGGCCGGGACCTGACCCACGTACGACCGTCGTCGTGATCACCCGCGACCGGCGCGCCGAGCTGCTGCGCACCCTGCGCATCCTGCGGGAGCTGCCCGAGCGGCCCCGGGTCGTCGTCACCGACAACGGGTCCCGCGACGGCACCGCCGAGGCCGTCGCGCAGCACTTTCCGGAGGTGCTCCTGCTGCGCCCGGGCCGGAACCTGGGGGCGGTCGGCCGCAATCTCGCGGTGCGGCAGGTACGGACGCCGTACGTGGCGTTCTGCGACGACGACACCTGGTGGGAGCCGGGTTCTCTGCGGCGGGCCGCGGACCTGCTCGACGCGCATCCCGCGCTCGCGGCCGTCACGGCCCGGATCGTCGTCGAGCCGTCCGGGGAGGAGGACCCCGTGGTCGCCGAGCTGCGCGACTCGCCCCTGGCGGGCCCCGACTGGCTGCCCGGCCCCGCCCTGGGCTCGTTCCTCGCCGCTGCGACCGTGCTGCGGGCCGACGCGTTCCGGGCCGTCGGCGGCTTCCACCCCGGGCTCTGGATCGGCGGGGAGGAGGAACTCCTCGCCACCGACCTGCTGCGCCTCGGGTACTGGCTGAGTTACGTGCCGGAACTGACCATCCATCACGCCGCGTCACCGGTCCGCGACAGCACCGGCCGACGGATCCTCGGCCTGCGCAACACCCTGTGGTTCACCTGGCTGCGCCGCCCCTGGCCATCGGCCCTGCGCCGCACCTGGTACCTGCTGCGCACCGTGCCGCGCGACCGGGCGTCCGCACGGGCCTTCGCGCGTGCGGCGGCAGGGCTTCCCTGGGTGCTCAGACAGCGCGACCCCGTCCCGGCCGACCTGGAGGCCCGGCTGGCCGCCCTGGAACGGGCGCGGCGCACTTCTCCCGCCCGCAGGTACGTCGGCTGAACGGCCGTGCGCCCATGAGAACGGCGGCCGGGCTCGAAGCGCCGGCCGCCGCGTCCGTGAGGTTGATCACTCCTTGCCGAACACGGCCTTGCTCACCTCGGCGGGGTTCTGGAACTCCTTCTTGCCGAGGTGCGAGATCCGCTCGGTGACCTCCTTGGGCGCGTGATTCTTCTTGGCGACCTTCGCCAGCTGGTCCCGGTCGGCCGGATACTCCGCGCCGGACAGGGCTTTCTGCAGATCAGGGGGGCTGATACCAGCCATGACGCCTCCACGTCGGTGAGAGGTACGGGGGCTTCCCCCATACCTCCGGGTGCCCCTTGTCGCGCGCCGGATAACGCCGGACGACACGGTCCTCCGGCGGGGTCGCCGGGGAGGCTGTGAGCAAGTGCACAGGATGCGGCAAATCCCGGTGGGCTTCTGCGACTTGGTGCTTTTCGACCGCCTCGCCCGAGGGTGTGCGACGTGACTCGGAAGTCCCGTCTGCCACGATGGGCGACGCCGTGCTCCGGTGTCCCGGCAGGTGTGCCGAGGACGGGCTTTCCGGCAGCGCGGCGGCCCGACAGATCCGGGCGGAGTGACCGCGCAGCGCAGCCGGTGTTCCGAGCTCCCGCGGATTGCCGATTCCCGACCCGAGTCCCCCGGGACCCCTCTCACCGAGAACTCCTGTGTCTTCCACTCCTGCCCCTTCCGTGCCTCCTGCCGCCTCCGCGCCGGACGCCGCCGCGCCGTCCGCGGAGCCGTCCACGGGCGAGTCCCGCTCGCCGTGGCGGTCCCTGAAGTACCGCAGCATGCGCTGGTGGTCGCTGGCGAACTTCGTGTCCAACGCCGGTACGTGGATGCAGCTCACGGTGCAGAACCTGCTGGTGCTGCAGATCACCGGATCGGCTGCCGCCACGGGTCTGTCCGTGTCCGTGCAGGCCGCCCCCGCCCTGCTCGTGAGCCTCGCGGGCGGTGCGGCTGTCGACCGCTGGCCGCGGAAGCTGACGGCCATGGTCAGCCAGGCCCTCCTCGGTGTCGTCGCCCTCGTCACGGCCCTCCTCGTGGCGACGGACCGGCTCGACCTGACGGTCCTGCTGGTCCTGGCCGCCGTCACCGGCACCATCGCCACCGTCGACGGACCGGCCTGCGCCCTGCTCGGCAACGACCTGGTCCCGACGGCGGACGTCCCCTCCGCGATCGGCGTGGGCTCCCTGGTGCACAGCGCCGGCCGGCTCGCCGGCACCGCGCTCGCCGGCGTGACGGTCGGCTTCCTCGGCACCTTTGCCGCCTACGCCGCCAACGGCGCGTCCTTCCTCTTCGTCGCCTCGGTCATCCCTTTCCTGCGCCCCGCCGCCGGGGCCGTCCGGCAGGCCGTGCACAGCGCGCCCGCCATTCCCGCCCAGCGGGGCTCCAGGAAGGCCGGTCACGACATGACCGTGCGGCAGGGCCTCGCCTACTTCATGCGCCGCCCCCGGCTGGTCGCGCTCGCGGGCGTCACCGGGATCAGCGCGGTCTTCGGCCGGAACTACGGACTCACCCTGGCCGTCCTCGTCACCGGCCCGCTCGCCGGCGGCGCCGGGGCGTTCGGCACGGTCTCCACCGTCCTCGCCGTGGGCGGCATCCTCGGCGCGGTGCTCGGGGCCAGGCTGCGGCGGCCGTCCGTGCGGCTCGTGGGCATCCTGGCCGCCGTGGGCGCCCTGCTCCAGGCCGTGGCGGGACTGTCGCCGTCGCTCGCCGTCCTGCTGGTGCTGGTCCTGCCCATGGCCGTCGTGGAGTCCGTCTCCGACACGGCCGGGACCACCGTCCTCCAGACCGATCCGCCCGCCCACATGCGGGGCCGCGTGCTGGGCGTGTGGGGCAGCATCAGCACCGGATGGGGCCTGGCCGGGCCGCCCGCGCTGGGGCTTCTCATGGAGCTTGCGGGTGCCCGTGGCGCGCTGGTGACCGGTGGGCTGATCATCGCCGGCGCGATCGGAGCGGGTTTCTTCCTGCGGGAGCGGCGCAGTACGACGCCGGTGCCGCTGCGGACCGGCGAGCGCGGCGGGGCAGCTCAGCCGGAGCTGGGCACGGCTGCTTGACGGCGCGGGGCCGGGGTCAGCGAGGCCCTCGGGTGGTGATCGGCCGGCGCCCCTGATCCGCCAGTTCCCGTACCGCTTCGACGACCTCGTCGACGCCGATTCTCAGCAGGCGTTCGTCCGGCAGGCGGCCGTGGGCGTCGCCGGGGCGGGGCGAGTCGTCGTCGCCCGGGTGCCACAGCACCCGGTGCCGCGCGTCGGGTGGCGGTCCCCAGAGGCGAGGGGCGACCGGGCCGAACAGAACGACCGAGCAGGTGCCGAGCGCCGTGGCCAGGTGGGCCGGCCCGGTGTCGCCGGCCACCACGCAGCGGGCCCGCGCGACGAGCGCGGCCAGCCGGTCGAACGGCACGTCACCGGCACCGCCCAGGACCGTGCTCGGCGGCAGGCCCGCCTCCGCCGCCACGAACCGCGCCAGCGCACCCTCACCCGCGCCCGCGGTCACCACGACGTCGTGACCCGATCTGCACAGTTCCCGGGCCACGGCCGCGAACCGTTCCTTCGGCCAGCAGCGGGCGGGTGCGTCGGCCCCGGGGTGCACGAGGACCGCGCCGGGTGCGGGAGAGGGCGCCGTGGGCGCCGGGATCCGCAGGTCGGCTGGGTCCGCCGGGATGCCGTACCAGCGCAGCAGCCGGCACCAGCGGTCCCGCTCGTGTTCGTCCTCCCGCCAGGCGGGGCCGACGATGTCGGGCGTTGCGGGGTGCGCGTAGGCGAACAGCCGGTGCGGGCGGAGCCGCTGCAGCAGCAGGTGGCTCGGCGGGCCGTTGCCGTGCAGGTCCACGGCGAGGTCGGGTGCCGGTCCGCACCACGGCAGTGCGGCCGGTACCGCCCGGCCGGCGGCGGACGTGGGCAGCAGCCGGTCCACCAGGCCGGTCGCGGCGGCTGCCCCGGCCAGTCGACCGGGGGCGGCCAGCACGAGCTCGTGGCCGGGCAGGTGCCGCCGTAGCGCCCTCAGGGCGGGAACCGCCGTCAGCAGGTCACCGAGGCCGAGCGCCCGCAGCACCAGCGCCCGCGGCCGGGCCGCCGTGCCGCCCTCCCCGACCCTCACGGCGCGGACGGTGGCACGGCGGCCTCCGCGGCCCGGCGGGCCAGCAGCGTCGTGGACCGCCCGTCCAGGTAGGGCAGGACGACCGCCTGGCCGCCCCACGCGCGCAGGACCTCCGCCTCCGGCAGGTCCTGGACGCAGTAGTCGCCGCCCTTCACCCACACGTCGGGCCGCAGCCGGGTGAGCAGTTCCTCCGGCGTGTCCTCGTCGAAGACCGCGACGGCGTCGACGCTGCCGAGGGCCTCGAGGACGCGGACGCGGTCCGCCACCGGGTTGAGCGGGCGCCCCGGGCCCTTGAGCCGGGCGACGGAGGCGTCCGAGTTGAGGCAGACGACGAGGCAGTCGCCGATGCCCCGGGCGCTGTCCAGCAGACCGACGTGCCCGGCATGCAGCAGATCGAAGCAGCCGCCGGTGGCCACCACCGTGCCCCCGCGCGCCCGGACCTGCTCGGCGAGTGCGAACGCGTCGGTCCCGGGCGCGCCGGCCGCGTCGGAGGCGGGCGCCGTCCGCCACAGCGCCGGGTTCCCGGCACCGCCCTCCGCCACGAACGCGGCGGCCTCCGCGACGGCCCGCTGCAGGGCCTCCTCCGGGAGCGCACCGTCCGCCAGGGCACCGGCCGTCGAGGCGGCGAAGCAGTCACCCGCGCCGCACGGATCACCGACGGCCCGGTACGGCGCCGGGATCAGCATCGGTGTACCGCCCCCGGGCCGGGCCAGCAGCACTCCGCGCTCCCCGAGCGTCACGGCGACCCCCGCGGCCTGCCAGCGGTCCGCGAGCCGCGCCCCGCGCTCGGCGTGCGCCCGCAGCGAGTCGCCCTCGTCGGGGCACAGGCTGCGCGCCTCGGCGGCGTTCGGTGTGACGAGCCGGGCTCCCGGGACGGGGGCGTCGCCCTTGGGGTGCGGGTCCCACACCAGCGGAGTGCGGGGGACGGCGGCGGCCAGATGCTCCCGGACGGCGCTCGCCGTGTGCCGCCCGTAGTCGGCGACGAGGACGGCGTGGGCCTGCGCCAACGCCTCGCGCACGGCCCCGTCGGGCTCGCCGGGCGTACCGCCGCCCCGGTCGATCCGCACCAGCGGGCGGCCGCCGGCCAGTACCCGGGTCTTCACCGGCAGGCTGCCCGTCAGCGGGATCTCCACCAGCCGGACCCGGCCGCTCAGTTCACGGCGTACGGCCTCGCTGGCGGAGTCGTCGCCGAGGGCGGTGACCAGGACCACTTCACGCCCGCCCCGGGCCGCCAGCGCGGCGGCCAGCCCCGCACCTCCGGGGTGACGCCGGTCGCGGGCGACGTCGACGACGGGCGCCGGGGCGTCCGGGGACAGCCGCGTGGCGACGCCCTCGATGTCCTCGTCGAGCAGCACGTCCCCGACGACGACCAGCGGCTTCAGCCCCGTCACGACGCCCTCCTGTGGGCCGCGACCGCTCGGGGCGCGGAGGGGCGCCTGGCCGACGCGGCACGGGGGGCGAGTGCCGCGTCGAAGGCTTCGCACAGCAGGTGCACGGCGACCAGGTGGGCCTCCTGGACGGTCGCCGTGCTGTCGGCCGCGACGCACAGCGTCTCGTCGGCGGCCTCGGCCAGCGGGTTGGGCTGCGGCCCGGTCATGGCCCACACGCGCAGCCCGGCGGACCGGCCGGTCACGGCCGCGCTGATCAGGTTGGCGCTGCGGCCCGAGGTGGACAGCAGGACCAGGACGTCCCCGCGGCGGCCGTGGGCGGCCACCTGGCGCGCGTACACCTGGTCGAATCCGTAGTCGTTGCCCAGGGCGGTCAGGCTGGAGGTCTCCGCGTGCAGGGAGATGGCCGAGTAGGCGGGCCGTTCGCGGCGGTACCGGCCGACGAGCTCGGCGGTCAGATGCTGGGCCTGGGCGGCGCTTCCGCCGTTGCCGGCGGCCAGGAGCCGGCCGCCGGCGGGCAGCACCGCGGCGAGCCGGTCGCCCCATTCCGCGATCCGGGCGAGGCCGTCGCGGCGCAGCCGGACGAGCGCCTGCTCGAGGGACCGGCAGTGCACATGGGCGGCTTCGAGGGCAGGTGACGCAGGGAATTCGCTCATGCTGGTCGGGCGTACCGCGTCGCGCTGGACGGCGGCCGGACCCGCACCTCCTTCGGGCGTCGGTGCTCCGGGATCGGTCGGAGAGCTGTCGGGAGCCGGGTACGTCACCCGGGCCCGGCGGACGAGGGGGTGATGGCAAAGGGGTTGTCACACCACCCCCGTCACGGCCTGTTGGGCGTCCAGGACGGCGCAGTACGCCGCCTCCGTCTCGGCCGCGACGCGTCCCCAGCCGTACCGGCGCAGGACGCGACGGCGCCCGGCCGCGCCGCACGCCTCCCGTGCCTCGGGACGGGCGAGGAGATCGGCAACGGACCGGGCGAGGGCCTCGGGGTCGCGGGGCGGCACCAGACGTCCGGTGCCGGGGTCCGCGACGGTGTCCAGATGGCCGCCCACCGCGCTCGCCACGACGGGCCTGCCGCAGGCCATCGCCTCCAGCGGGACGATGCCGAACGGTTCGTAGTACGCCGGGCACAGCACCACGTCGGCGCCCCGCAGCAGTGCGGGCACCTGACGGCTGGGCACCCCGCCGGTGAAGTGGACCCGGTCGGCGACCCCCGCCCGACGGGCGATGGCGCGCAGTCGGCGTACCTCCGGGTCGTCGTCGAGCCGGTCCCCGGGCGGGCCGCCGACCACCACGAGTTCCGTGTCGGGCAGCCGGGCCAGCGCGGCGATGGAGACCGCGGCGCCCTTGCGCGGGACCAGCCGTCCGAGCTGGAGCAGCCGGTAGCGGTGGGTGCGGCGCTTCGCGGCCGGGCCCCGGGGGGTGAACAGGTCGGTGTCGACCCCGCACGGCACGATGCTCACCCTGTCGGAGGGGATGCCCATCCTGTCCAGTTCCACGACCTCGTCCCGGCAGGTGGCGATCACCCGGTCGCAGCCGAGGCCCACATCCGTCTCGTGGGCGATCCGCTGCGGCGGGCTGGTGTCCGCCAGCTGCTGGTGGCGTCGCTTCACCGTGCCGAGCGCGTGGTAGGTGTGCAGCAGGGGCAGGCCCAGCGGGCGCACCGCCCGCAGTGCGGCGAGGCCCGACATCCAGAAGTGCGAGTGCACGAGGTCGGGCGGCCGGCCCCGCCAGACCCGGGTCAGATGGCGGGCGAAGTCCCCCATGTGGGGCAGGAGTTCATCCTTGGGTATCGGCTCCGCCGGTCCGGCGGGCACGTGGTGCACCTCGACCCCCTCGCGCAGGACGACCCGGTCGGGCAGGTCGGCGTCGTCGCGCCGGGTGTACACGGTGACCCGGTGTCCGCGGTCGGCGAGCGCGCTCGCCAGGCAGGCGACGTGGACGTTCTGCCCGCCGGCGTCCACCCCGCCCAGCGCGGCCAGCGGGCTCGCGTGCTCGGAGACCAGCGCGATCGCCAGGGAACCGGGGCCGTCGCCGTCATGGGTGTGCAGCAGGGATCCCATCCATGAGGTCATGCGCGCACCTCCGTCAGCACGCGCTCCCAGTCGTCCAGGAAGCGTTTGAGCCCGTACCGTCCGAGAGCCGCCTGGCGTGCCCGGGCGCCGTCCTCGGCCGCGGCCTCAGGCTCCTCGAGATAGTGCCGGGCGGCTCGGGCCAGCACCTCGGGCCGGGTCGACAGCGTGCCCGCGCCCGGCGGGACCGCCTCGACCGCCTCCGTGGTGGCGAGCGCCACCACCGGCATGCCCAGATGCATCGCCTCCAGCAGCGACAGGCCGAGGGACGTCCAGCGCACCGGATGCAGATACAGCCGGCGCTCGGCCATCGCCGCGTGCAGTTCGCTCTGCGGCAGGTCGGCCGAGCGGCACCGTTGCCCGGGCACGCCGAGGTGCTCGGCGAGGCCCTCGGTGCGCATGCCGAAGACGTCCAGCGGCGCCGCCTCGGACAGGGCGGGCAGCAGATCCGTACCGGTGTGACGGCCGCGCCGCACCGGGTCGTTGACGACGACAGCCGCACGTGGGAGCCGACCGGTGTACTGGTGCCCCGGGTCGACGATGCCGTGCTCGATCACCTCGGTGCGGGTGGTGCCGCAGTCCCAGAACAGGCGGTTGAAGTGGGTGACATGAACCAGCGTCAGATCGTCGCAGTCGGCCAAAGGGTGTCGGGTGGCGGGCACGTTGCCGTCCGGCGCGTTGTGCTCCAGGTACACGGCGGGCAGTTCACGCCCGGGCCGGCGACCGCCCAGCCAGCGCTCGGCCAACTCCCTTTCGTGCGGGCGCTGGAGGACGACCAGGTCCACCTCCGCCTCCCGCAGTTCCTCGGGGGCCATCTCCCGCACCGAGGCCGGCCAGGAGAACGTACGGGCCCGGCCGAGCCCGTCCGCGTCGCGGTCCGGGGTCACAGGAACGAGGTAGGTGTGCGGTCCCTGGACGAATGCCGTCGTCCAAGAGCCGTGCACATGCCACAACAGAATGTTCATCTGGTTGCTCCTCGTTCCGTTTCGGCGGTGCCGCCGGGTTCGTGGGGGGCGGGCGGCTCAGGAGGCAGGCCCGCAACCGGTTCGGTCTGATTCGACTTCCTTGTCTGCTTGAAGTTATTCATCCCGACTAGTCGGTTCTCACCAAGTGCGACGACCGCGGCCAGCACCTCCGCGTCGCCGATCCCGTCGAGACACGGATGTCCCGGCGTGGGACAGCGCCGGGCTCTGCTCCCCGCACAGGCCGCCTCCTGGTCCCCGAGCAGCACGTGCGGGACGCCGTACGGGCGCCAGCGCTCGGCCGGAACGACCGGCGCGAACAGCGAGACGACGGGTGTCCCGACCGCGGCGGCGAGATGCGCCGGCCCGGTGTTGCCGACGACGGCCACTCGAGCCGCGGCCAGGACCCCGGCCAGCTGGCGCAGATCGGTGCGCCCGCCGAGGTCGAGGGCGTGCCGGCCGGCGACCCGCGCGGTCAGCTCCAGCTCGCCGGGACCGCCGGTGACGACGACCCGGAACCCTGCGGCCGACAGCGCGGCCGCGGCCCGGGCCGCCCGCTCGGGGCTCCACGCCCGCGCGGGCACCGCGGCGCCGGGGTGGAACACCACGTAGGGCTCGGAGCCGGTCAGCGGCGTGGTGTCCGGCGGGGTCGTGACGCGCAGGGCACCGTCGTCGCCGGGCGGCAGCGCGAACCCGGCGTCCCGGGCCAGGTCCAGGGCCGCCTGGACCTCGTGCCGGTGCGGCTGCCGGTGGTGCCGCAGATCGAGCAGGGCGCCCGGGTAGTCCTCGCTGTCGGCCGCCGTCCAGCCGACCCCCGCCAGCTTCAGCAGCAGGGCCGCCGGCAGCGGGCTCTGGTGGTACGACACGAGGATCAGCGCGCGGTCGAAACGGCGGGCCGACAGCGCCTGGAGCAGCTCCCGGGTCGCCGGCCGCGAGACCGGCGCCGGCTCCACGCCCACCCAGGGCGCCTCGTGCACCAGCACCTCGTCCACACCCGGCAGCAGCTCACCCGCGCCGACGCCCTGCGGCCCGCACAGCAGCGCCGTGTACGAGGACCCGGTGGCCACCGCGCGGACGGCAGGGCCGGCCAGCAGGACGTCGCCTGCGCTGTCCAGGCGCACGACCAGGGAGCGGGGGAGGCTTCGGGAACCGGCCGTCATGGCTCTCCCGCCACCAGACCGGGCGCCGGGTCGAGCACGAGACGAACCGCCGTGAGCAGGTCGGGGGCCGTGGCCTCGGCGCGTTCGGTTTCCTCGCGGAGGGTCGTGGGGGTGGGCACGAGCACGCCCCGGGCGCCCGCGGCGCGGGCGGCGGCCACGTCGGCCTCCGTGTCGCCGATGACGACCGTACGTTCCACCGGGACGCCGAGCCGTGCGCACGCGGCCAGCACCAGGCCCGGCGCGGGCTTGCGGCAGCGGCAGCCGTCGTCCGGTCCGTGCGGGCACACCGCCCACACCCCGAACGGGCCGAGCAGCTCGTCGACCCGCTGCCGCACGGCTGATACCTGACGGTACGTCAGCAGCCCGCGCGCCACCCCGGACTGATTGCTCACCACCCCGATCCGAACGCCCCGCGCGCGCACGGCGTCGACGGCTTCCCGCGCCGTCGGCATCGGCTCGACCCGCGCCGGGTCGCCGTTGTACGGCACGTCGGCGACCAGCGTGCCGTCGCGGTCGAACAGGACCGCCGACGGGTAGCCATCCGTCGGCCTCGCGGCATCGGGCGGCCCGTCGAACAGCCACGGCACGCAGCTCAGGCGCCTCATGAGCGCACCCGTTCCCGATCCGGCCGCCGCCGGGCAGGCGGCGACTCACCGGAGCCGTGGACGACGACAGGCGACGTCCCCCGATGGACCACCTGCCCCCGCAGCCAGTGCCAGACGGCGGCGGGCGGGATGGCCACGCTGGTCAGCGCCATGGTGACGATCTCGTCCCGGGTCCTGGGTCCCGGCACGATCCGCGCCAGCGCGAACTCGGCCGTCCCGCCCAGCCAGGCAGCCGCGCACGCCGTGGCCGCCCGGGGCCTGCCCAGAACCGCACAGACGAGGGCCGTCACCCCCGCTCCGGTCACCGCCAGATGGCGGGGCAGCCGCCCGCGGGGCGCTCCGGCGCGGCCCCACCATGTGCGGCCGTGCAGCCGGGTCATCAGGACGTCGTCCGCGTTGCCCGCCTGGAGACGTACCGAGACCCAGCGGTCGGCGGGACGCACCGGATGGGTCGTGCGGCGGTCCCCGGCGGACACGGTCCACCCGGCGGCGAGCACCCGCAAGGCGAGGTCCGCGTCCTCCCGGAAGGCCCGCCGGAACCGTTCGTCGAATCCGCCGACCGCCTCCAGCGCCGCCCGGCGGTACACCATGTCGGCCGTGATCCAGCGGGCGGTGGCGAGCCCGGCGGTGTTGCGTTCCCAGTCCGTGGGCCGACGGTCCGGTGGGAGAGGGACGTCGATACGAGCGGTGATCGCGCCCGTCCGGGGTGTCGCCGCGGCCAGGTCCAGCGCGAGATCCTCGCCCCAGGCGGGGCCGGGCACCACGTCGTCGTCGAGGAAGGCGATCCAGGGCACATGCCCGGCCGCCCGCCACCCGGCGTTGCGCGCGGCGGCCGGACCCCGCGCCCGACCCCGGACGACCGTGACGAGCGACCGCAGCGCCTGGGGGACGTCGACGGACAGCGGCGCGCGCGAGGGGCCCGGGCGATCGTCGACGAGGACCACCCGCACCGGCGGCGGCCCGCCGGCCCGGGCCAGCGCGCGCAGACAGGCGTCCAGGCTGGGGCGGCCGAGCGTCGGGATCACCACCGCGTACTCGGTGTGCGCCCGCTGGGCTGCGTACTGGGCCATCACGCCCTCCCGTCGCCGGCCGCGCGGAAGAAGTCACCGCGCCGGACCGCGTAGGGGCCGATGGCGAGCAGGTCGACGGGCGAGGAGCCGAAGCACTCCAGCGCGTCGCGCGGATCGTCCACCATGGGCCGGCCCGCCGTGTTCAGGCTGGTGTTCACCACCACCGGCAACCCGGTGAGCCGCTCGAACGCCATGAGCATGCGGGCGACCAGCGGCTCCTGCGCCCGGTCCACGGTCTGGATGCGGGCCGTGCCGTCGACGTGCACGACAGCCGGGATGCGGTCCCGCCAGGCCTCGGCCACGTCGTGGACGAACAGCATGTACGGGCTGGGCAGCGGACCGTCGAAGATCTCGGCGGCGCGGTCGGCCAGCACCATGGGCGCCACCGGCCGGAACTGCTCACGGCCCTTGACGTCGTTGAGCCGTTCGAGATTGCCCGCGTGCCCGGGGTGGGCCAGCAGCGAGCGGTGGCCGAGCGCCCGGGGGCCGTACTCGGAGCGGCCCTGGAACCAGGCGACGATCCCGTTGTCCGCGAGGGCCTCGGCCACGGTCGCCGCGATGTCCGCGGGCCGCTCGAACGGTACGGCCGCCGTCTTCAGCCACGCGCCGAGCTCCGCGTCGGACCAGTCCCGGCCCAGGTCGGCGCCCCGCATGGGCTCCGGCGCGTCCCCCGCACCCGCGGCCAGCAGCAGCGCGCCGCCCAGCGCCGTTCCGGCATCCCCGGCCGCGGGTTGCACCCACACCTGGGAGAAGGGCCCCTCGCGCGCGATACGGGAGTTGGCGACGCAGTTGAGCGCGACGCCCCCGGCGAGTGTGAGCACACCGTGGTGCGTCCGTCCGTGCAGCCAGCGCACCAGGTCGAGCAGCGTCTCCTCCAGGACGGCCTGCGCGGACGCGGCGACGTCCGCGTGGTCCTGCGTCCAGGGCTCGTCGGAGGCCCTCGGGGGGCAGAACTCGTGCCAGGGGACGCCGGTGGCGTGGAACCCGCCGTCGCCCGTCGGGTACACGTAGCGCCGCAGTTCGGGCAGCATCCGCGGGGTGCCGTGCGAGGCGAGGGCCATCACCTTGAACTCGTCGGAGGAGCGCAGGAAGCCGAGGTGGTCGGTGAGCTCCTCGTACACCAGCCCCAGGGAATGGGGGAGTTCCTGGGCGTGCAGCGCTTCCAGCCGCTGCCCGACCCGGCGCGCGGCCAGGTGCGAGGCACGCTCCCCGCGGCCGTCCAGGACCAGGACGGACGAGTCGCCCGCGTCGGGTGCGGCGAAGGCGCTGGACGCGGCGTGCGCCATGTGGTGCGGCACGAAGCGGACCTTGTCGCGGTCCAGGCCCGGCAGCGCGGAGGCGAGAAAGCCGGGCGCCTCGCGGGCGTAGGTCTGCCGCAGGTGGTCCCAGGGATCGTCCAGGCCCATGGACTCGGCCGGCCGGGCGAGCTGCGGGTCGTAGGAGTAGGCGACCGCGTCGAGGTCCTGCGGGCGCAGACCGGCCCGGCCCAGACACCACGCGGCGGCCTTCTCCGGCAGTTCCCAGGCGGAGAAGGGAACCGGCCGCTTGCCGTGCTTGCGCCGGGAGAACCGCTCCTCCTCGGCGGCCGCGACGATACGGCCGTCGACCACCAGGGCGGCGGCGGGGTCGTGGAAGAGGGCGTTGATTCCGAGGATGCGCATGGGGGGTCCTGGTCTTCGCGAGGTGGGGTGAGCCGGGCGGGCGGCCGGGGCGGAGCGCTCGTGGCGGGTCAGGGGTCCGTGGGCCTGCGGTCCCCCGCGAGCCGTTCGCTGCCGGCGGCGGTACGGAACCAGTCGATCGTGCGGCGCAGGCCTTCCTCGGCGGCCACCTCGGGTTCCCAGCCGAGCTTGTCGCGGGCCAGCGTGATGTCCGGGCAGCGCACCGCCGGGTCGTCCGTCGGGCGTTCGACGAAGCGGATCTCCGACCCGGATCCGGTCAGCTCGATGACCAGACGGGCGAGATCGAGCATGGTGATCTCGGTCGGATTGCCGATGTTGACCGGGCCGCGCATGCCGTGCCCGGCGGCCGCGAGGACGCCCCGGACGGTGTCGTCGACGTAGCACAGCGACCGGGTCTGGCGTCCGTCGCCGGTGACCGTGAGGGGCTCACCGTCCAGTGCCTGGCGGACGAAGGTCGGCACGGCGCGGCCGTCGTGGCCGCGCATCCGGGGGCCGTAGGTGTTGAACAGCCGCACGATGCAGGTGTCGGTGCCCTCGGCCTCGGCGTGCGCGGTGGTGAGCGCCTCACCGAACCGTTTGGCCTCGTCGTACACGCTCCGGGGCCCGACCGGGTTCACATGGCCCCAGTAGCGCTCGTCCTGGGGGTTCTGCTGCGGGTCGCCGTAGACCTCGGACGTCGACGCGAGCACGAAACGGGCGCCACTGCGGTGCGCCAGCTCCAGGGCGTTGCGGGTGCCGAGGCTGCCGGTCTCCATGGTGTGCAGGGGCAGCCGAAGATAGTCCGCGGGGGACGCGGGGGACGCGAAGTGCAGCAGGAGATCGGGCGGCCGGTCGATCGGAAGCCGCTCGGCGACATCGGCGTGCACCAGCGTGAATCCGGGCCGGTCCAGTAAGGGCGCCACGTTCTCGGGCCTGCCGGTGGAGAAGTCGTCCACGCAGGTGACCGCCGTGCCCGAGTCCAGCAGGGCGGCGCACAGGTGCGAGCCGACGAAGCCCGCGCCGCCGGTGACGACGGCATGCTCCCAGTCGCGGGAAGAAGCGGTGCTCATTCAGGTCTCCTCTGCACGGGGCCACTGCATCCACGGCCTGTCGTACGCCCGTCGCCGATCCGGGGACCTTCCGGTCCCGCCCCGCCGCCGGCGCCCGGTCGCACACGCCGCAGAGGTCGTCGGGTACCCACATCAGCCTCATCCGCCCCGGCGTCGGCGGCTCGGTGGTGTACGGCAATCGAGTGAGCGACGGAGAGTGAGCACCCGAGGCCCGGGCGCCCCGGGCCGTCCGAGCAGTGGACATGCGACGCCGGTTTCCCCGCCGGCTGCCGCTCAATCGCGGCGCCGCCCGCGTCGTCGCCTCATTTCACTGCGATGGTGCCGACCGCGGTCCCATGGAAGGATGAGCGCAGGAGTGGGCCGCCGGGCGAAGATCCCGCGGTGGCGCAGCCCGCTGCCGGCGCCGACGGCCTCCCGCCTGCTTCCCTGTCCGCTGCCGCCGGAAAGCACCGTAGCGAGGGGGTTTCTCCCGAGTCGTGGCGGCAACTCGGGCCCGAGCCCGCGGCAGCGACCCACCAGACTCCGACCGCTTCCCCGCCGCGCCCGCAGAGCTGTCCCGGACCGACGCCCTGCTCTTCAGCTCCACGGAACAGGAGTTCCGGATGACCACCACCACACAGCGTCCGCGGCCCGGGGGACCGGCCCCGCACATCGGCCTGCTCGGCTCGTACGGCGGCTTCAACCTGGGCGACGAGGCCATCCTGACCTGCGTCATGAGCTGCCTGCGCGGCCACCGCCCGCACGCCCGGCTCGTCGTCTTCAGCCGGAACGCCGAGCACACCCGCGCCCACCAGCCGACCGCCGACCAGGTGGTGGACTGGGAAGGCGTCCCGCAGAAACAGGTCCTCGACGTCCTGTCCGGCCTGGACGTGCTGGTGCTCGGCGGCGGCGGCATCCTCTACGACGGCGAGGCCCGCCGTTACCTGCGGCTGGTGCGGGCGGCCCAGACCCGCGGTGTGCGCACCTTCGCCTACGCCGTCGGCGCGGGCCCGCTGCGCGAGGCGGACGACCGGGAGGCGGTGCGCGCCGTGCTGCCGGTGATGGACGAGGTCGTGGTGCGGGACGAGGAATCACGGCTCGTACTGGAGGAGGCCGGACTCGAACGCGATCTCACTGTCACCGCCGACCCGGCGCTGCTGCTGCCGCCCGAGCCCTTCACCGAGCAGATGATGCGGCAGGAGGGCATCCCCGCAGCGACCCGGCTGGTGGGGATGTCGGTGCGCGAACCGGGCCGGGCGGCGGAGAAACTCGACGAGAGCGACTACCACGCGCTCCTCGCCGACGTCGCCGACTTCCTCGTACGGCGGCTGGACGCCCATGTGGTCTTCGTCCCGATGGAACGGCAGGACGTGCACCACGCCCACGGCGTCCTGTCCCGGATGACCGCACCGGACCGGGGGCGGATCCTGCACAGCATCTACAGTCCCGGCCAGGTCCTCGGCTTCATGAGCCACCTCGACCTCGTGGTCGGCATGCGACTGCACTTCGTGATCTTCGCCGCGCTCGCCGGACTGCCCGTGCTGCCGTTGCCCTACTCCGGCAAGGTCTTCGACTTCGCCCGGCGTATGGGTGCACCGGCCCTGGTCGGGGTGGCGCGCGAGCAGGCCGGGCTGCTGCTGGCCGAAGTCGATCGGCTCTGGGACGAGTTCCCGCAGCGGCGCGCCGATCTCGACGCCCGGATTCAGCAGCTGCGGGCCCTGGCCCGGGAGACCTGCGTCCGATGCGGCGCGGTGCTCGACGCCCTGGACCACGAGACCGGTGACCGGGCCGGTCCCGAACAGCCCGGGCTGCATCTGCTCCGGCCGGGCACCGGAACCGCGACCTGAGGGACCGCAGCCCGGGCGAGACCGCCCCGCCGCCCTCGGAGAAACCACCCGACGGGAAATAGCGATGCCGATCCTGGAACGACCGCCACAGCCCCGGACCATCACCCTGCCTCCGCGTTCCGCCCACCACGCGGGCCGGACGGAGGTCCTCGTCGTCGGCGGCGGCCCGGCCGGAACCGCGGCGGCACACGCGGCGGCCGACGCAGGGGCCGACGTCGTGCTCGTGGAGCGCTACGGCTTCCTCGGCGGCAACGCCACCGTGGCACTCGTCATGCCCCTGATGTCGTTCCACAACGAGCAGAAACAGGCCGTGTTCGCCGGGCCCGGCGGGGAGGGGGACCGGCTGCTGCCCACCGATCACGGCGAGGGCGAGGCGGTGGTCGCCGGCTTTCTGTGGCGGCTGCTGGAACGGCTGGACGAGCGCGGCGGCTGCACCCCGCCTTCCCTCGACACCGGCTACACCGTGCCCTTCGACCCGGAGATCTTCAAACTCGTCCTCCTCGATCTGCTCGACGAGGCGGGCGTACGCATGCTCTTCCACTCCTTCGCCTCCGCCGCGCTGCCGCTCGACGACGGCGAGGGCTGGCGGGTGGTCTTCGAGACCAAGTCCGGTCCGGTGGTGATCGACGCCGATGTCGTCGTCGACGGCACGGGCGACGGCGACGTGGCCGCGGCCTGCGGAGCACCGAGCGAGGTCGGCCGCCCGGAGGACGGGCTGGTGCAGCCCATGACGCTCATGTTCCGGGTCGTCGACTTCCTGCGGCCGCGGTTCGCCGAGTACGTCCACGAGCATCCCGACCAGTGGCGGGGCGTGCACGGCCTGTGGGACCTCGTCGAGGAGGCCACGAAGTCCGGCGAACTGCGCCTGCCCCGCGAGGACATCCTGTTCTTCGGCACACCGCACCCCCGTGAGGTCAGTGTCAACAGCACCCGCGTCACGCGAGCGCTCGGCATCGACGTGTGGGACCTCAGCCGCGCCGAGTACGTCGCCCGCCGCCAACTGGAGCAGATCGAACGCTTCCTGCGCCTGCACGTGCCGGGCTTCGAGCAGTCGTACGTCGTGCAGAGCGGCACCCAGGTCGGCGTACGGGAGACGCGCCGCATCCTCGGCGACTACCACCTGACCGGCCACGACATCCTGGCCGCGCGTTCCTTCCCCGATGCCGTCGCACACGGCGCCTATCCCGTCGACATCCACAACCCGAGGGGAAGCGGCACCGTCCTCAAGCGCGTCCCCCGCGGGCGGTTCTACGACATCCCGCTGCGCTGTCTGCTGCCCCGCGAAACGGACCGACTGCTCGTCGCCGGGCGCTGCATCTCCGGCTCGCACGTGGCACATTCCTCCTACCGTGTGATGCCCATCGCCATGGCGACCGGCCAGGCGGCAGGCGTCTGCGCCGCGTTGGCCACCCGCCTCGGCCGCAGCCCGCGCGACGTGCCGTACCACCTCGTCCAGCAGGAACTCCTGCGCCAGGGAGCCCGACTGGACATCGAGGCCGACGCACCCGCACCACAGCCCCGCTGACGCCGCACTACGAACGGCGTACTGGCAGCCACTCAACGGCGTGGTGAGCCGCGGTTCATGACTCGTTGTCGTGCCACCGGCCGTTGACGGGAGCGGTGTCGAAGCGCGTGGCCGCCGACGCGTTGCCCCTGAAGTCGTTGCCGACCACGCGTCCTCTCTTCCAACTGCCTGCGTGTGTGATCCAGAGGGCGTGGGTCTGAGTCCTGGGCCGCTGGTCGTCCCAGATCCGGTTGCTGTGCAAGTGCGGCCCGCAGGCGGTGGCGGCGGTGGTGGTTCCGGCCCGCGGCGCCGGGGAACCGGGCAGCCGGTACGGGGAACCCGGCGCCGGCGTGCCGTCGATCCAGGCCGTCCTTGCCCCCGGCCGCACAGGCGCCAGGCGGAGTTCCGTTTCCGTGTTGAACGTGACCACGGCGTGCTGGGTGCCCACCGTCAGCTGTTTGCCGCGATGCCCGTCCGGCGGCCAGTCGGCGTTCTCGTCGATCATGGACAGACGACTGAAGCGCACCCCGTCACCGCCACCCGATGCCGCCGGCGCGGCGCGGCGGCCGTTGTCGCGGATCCGGTTGCCGAGGACGGCCGGATCCCGCAGGTCGGCGTCGATGCGGACACCGTCGAGTGCGTTGTCCCGGATGTCGTTGGACTCCAGCACGATGTCCGCTGCCGATTCCTGGTCGCCGCCCGCGAGATTGTGCTCCCAGAACCCGTACCGCCCGTTGTTGCTGATCCGGTTGCCGCGGAAGGCGTAGGGGCCGGGAGTGTTGCCGATCCCGAGGCCGTCGCGCACATTGCCGTCGATCACGCAGCCGGTGACGATGCCGCCGCGCCCGCCGACGCCCGATGTGCCCTGGGAGGACACGTCGAACCCCGCCTCGTGATTGGCGAGCATCGTCGACGAGGTGACCAGCAGACCCTCCCCAGTCGGAGATGCCGAACCGGTTGTCCTCGGCGTGACAGGCGGTGATGCGGATGCCGCGAGGTGGCGGCCAGTGCTCCTGCTGCAACTCCACGAAGATGCCGTTGGTGCCGTTGCCGACCGCCGTGCAGGCGGTGATCGTCAGGCGCTCGACCATGCCCCAGCCGCCCACGCCGATCCCTATCCCCGCGCCGCCCATCTTCTCGCCGGGGTCCTGCCGTCCGCACCGCTCCGCCAGAACCCCTCCACGAGCGTGTCCTGCAGGAGGTCACAGCCGAAACCGGTCGCCGCGGTGTCGTGCACGAACAGATCGCTGAACCGGCCCCGCAGCACGTACTGCAGACCGATCCCCTTCGCCAGGGCGTCGTACTCCTGGGTCCCCACGCCCGAACCGTCCACCTCGAAATGCGCGAAGGTGATGTCCGCCAGATGGTTGTCCCGGCCGGCCCCGTGCTGCGCGGCGGTGAACGCCGGCTGATCGGTGGTTCCGTCACCGACCAGACCGTGCTCCCGGGCGTCGACCGTCAACGGCATCGACAGGGACCTGGACATTTGAACCCTCCCCCGGCTGAAGCAGGGGGATTCCTGGCTCACGTCGCCTGCGGCCCAGCGGACCGGCAGGTCTTACACGATCAACACCAGCCGGGTTGGAACCAGCCCGGTTTGGTACTACAAGCAAAGGAGTTGCTGTGCTGGCTTGGTTCTCGCTCAGCACGTCGGAGATCGTACCAGCCGTCTCGTGGGCGGTCTTTCGCCCTGGGGGCGGTGAACGGCCGTGCCCAATCCCTCAAGTCCCGAGCGAGCTCGGCGTCCCGTTCAGGCGGAGTTGACGAGCCTTGTGTAGCGCGCCCAGTCCCAGTGCGGTCCGGGGTCGGTGTGGTCGGTGCCCGGTATCTCGTAGTGCCCGATGATGTGCTCCCGGTCCCTCGGGATGCCGTACCTCGTGCAGATCGCGGCGGTGAGTGCGGCCGACTGCTCGTAGAGGGCGTCGGTGAAGTAACCGGGTTGGTCGACCCAGCCCTCGTGCTCGATGCCGATACTGCGGGTGTTGTAGTGCCAGTTCCCCGCGTGCCAGGCGATGTCGGACTCGCGGACGCACTGCGCCACGTGCCCGTCGCCGGATCTGACGACGTAGTGCGCCGAGACCTGCTTCCGACGGTTCTGAAAGACGGCCAGGGTGTTGGAGTAGCTCGTCTGCGTGACGTGGATGACCACGAGATCGACGGGACGGGCGGTCCCCCGGTTCGACGCCGTGTAGTTGGCGGCGGTGGCCGGCTGCCAGTCGGCGTGCGGGTGGTCGGGGGCCGGCATCACGGCACCCACGCTGGGTTCGGGGAGCAGCGCGTACGGGACGGCGGCGAGGGCGGCGGCGCCCTTCAGGATGCGACGCCTGGTGGGGATCGGTCGGGCCTGTTCCATGGACGATTCGCCTTTGCATTGAGGAAAGTTGGGAAATGCTGCGAGCCACGGTGGCCGCTCAACGCCGCAACGCCGCCGCCGTCTCACGCAGCCGCGCGTGCGCCCGGCGGAGCAGCCCTCCGTGTACAGATCGAGAACCGTGCCCGGCGCGATGCGCGCCACGGGCAGCGTGCCGCCGAACGTCCAGGCGTATTCGCCCGGTTCGGGCCGGACGGTCGGCATGCGGGGATCGCTCTCGACCGCACCCCTGCGTGTCCCGCGACGCGACCGGATGGGCACCAGCACCCTTCGGCAGCTCCACCGGCATCATGCGTCCCCCTCGACAATCCCAGCCCCGCACACCCGCCGTGGTCACCACACGGCGGTTGCGCCTCGCGTGAATCACGGTACGACGCCTGCCGGTTGGACGGGAGGACGTCCCGCTCGTCGGTGGACGGCCGCGGAATTGTGGACAACTCACTCACCCGAGCGGGTGGGGACGCCGTTCTTTCGCCCGTCGGGCCTTCCGCTGTCGGCCCGTCAGGAACGTTCCGCCACCGCCACCGGATCGTCCAGCACAGCGCGCACCACCGAGTGCGCCGCACCCAGCAACGGCCCTTCCGGCCCGAGCCGGGACACGGACACGGGGCAGGCCGGCCCCGCCGTGCGCCCGGCCAGTTCGGACCGCAGCGACGGCAGCAGCCACGGCGCGAGACCGGCCAGCGCCCCGCCCAGCACGACACTCTCGGGGTCCAGCAGATTCACCGCCCCGGTCAGCGCGACACCGAGCGCCTCTCCCGCATCCCGCAACGCCCGCCGTACGTCCTCGTCGCCCTCCGTCGCGCGCGCCGCGAGCAGTCCCACCCGGTCCTCGCCCGGTTCCAGGCCGGCCGCGCGCAGCACCGCCTCCTCGCCGGCGTACTGCTCCAGACAGCCGCGCCCGCCGCACGCGCAGCCCGGCCCGTCGGGCCGGACCGGCACGTGACCCAACTCACCCGCGAATCCCCGCGTTCCGCGCAGCAGCCGCCCGTCCACGACCACGCCCGCGCCGATGCCGATCTCGGCGGACACATGCAGAAAGTCCCGCGGAGTGCCCTCGCCCAGCCACAGCTCGGCCAGAGCTCCGAAGTTGGCCTCGTTGTCCACGGTCAGCGGCAGCTCGGCGGGCAGCAGGGAGCCGAGGTCCGTGTCGTGCCAGCCGAGGTTCGGGGCGCGTACGACGGTGCGCCCGTCGCCCGCCACCAGACCGGGCACGGCCACGGCGAGCCCGGCCGGCCACAGCCCCTCGCGTTCCGCCTCGGCTACGACATGACGTACCAGCCGGGTCAGCTCCTCGACGACCGGCGCGGGGGAGCGGCCACGGTTGGAGCCGTGCCGCACGATCCTCGCCCGCACCTGTCCGCGCAGGTCGACCGCACAGACCGCGAGGTGGTCGACGCCGACCTCGGCGCCGATCCCGGCGGGACCGCGCCCGCTGACGGCGAGGGCGGACCCGGGCCGGCCCCGGCCGACCCGGACGGGCCGTTCCGGGCCCAGTTCCTCCAGCAGCCCGGAGCGGATCAACTCCTCGACGAGGGTCGAGACCGCCGCGCGGGTCAGTCCGATGCGCGAGGCGACCGCGGCACGGGAGAGCGGCCCCTCGGCGCTGACCGTGTGCATCACCCGGGCCAGGTTGCGGCGCCGCATGCCCTGCTGGGTGTCGGGCAGCGCCCGTCCGGGACCGGCAGGGCGGGCCTCGTGCAGCGGTGCGGTCATGCCTCCGTCCGTCCTCAGTCGATCTGCGTGCTCCGCTCCAGCAGCGGGGCCGCGTCGGAGAGTACCCCGGAGATCCTGGCCAGCGTCTCCTCGTCCCGTTCGACCGCTTCGAGCACCGGTCCGCGGGTGGTGTTCCAGCGTCGGGCGACCGCGGCCGGATCCTCGCCGGTGAGCAGGCCGGCCGCCTGGGCCGCGGCGCCGAGCGCCACCAGCTCCCTGGCCTCGGGGACCTGGACCGGGCGCCCGGAGAGCCGTCGTACGGTCTGCTGCCAGGCCGTGCCCCGGGCGCCGCCGCCGATCAGCAGCAGTGGTGCCGAGCGGTCGGCGTCCTCGTCGAGGACCAGGTCGAGCGCGCCGAGCAGTGAGTGGACGGCGCCGTCGTACGCGGCCTGGAGCAGCTGGCCTGCGGTGGTGTCGTGGCGCAGGCCGTACAGCAGCCCCGAGGCGTTCGGCAGGTCGGGGGTGCGCTCGCCGTCCAGGTAGGGCAGCAGGGTGACGCTCGTGCCGGGCTCGACGGCCTCGCGGTCCAGGCCCAGCAGGGTCGCGACGCGGTCGACGGCGAGTGTGCAGTTCAGAGTGCAGGCCAGCGGCAGCCAGTCGCCGCGCGCATCGGCGAAGCCCGCCACGGTGCCGGTCGGATCGGCCGGGCGCCGCTGCGACACCGCGTACACCGTGCCCGACGTGCCGAGGCTCAGCACCGGCATGCCGGGACGCAGCCCGAGGCCGAGCGCGGCGGCAGCGTTGTCGCCGGTTCCGGGGGCGACCAGGGTGCCCTTGGAGAACGGCAGATCGTGGCTGTCGCGCACGGTGCCCGCCACTTCGCCGGGCCGGACCACGCGCGGCAGCAGCGCCGGATCGAGGCCGACGTGCGCGAGGATCTCCTCGTCGTACGACTCGCTGCCGGACGCCCACCAGCCCGTGCCGGAGGCGTCGCCGCGGTCGGTCGTGCCCTGCCCCGTGAGGCGTTCGGTGAGGTAGTCGTGGGGCAGGCGTACGGCCCTGGTCGCGCGGATCGCCTCCGGCTCGTGCTCCGCGAGCCAGGCCCACTTCGTGACCGTGAAGGACGCCGCGGGCACGCTGCCCGTGCGGTCCGCCCAGAACTTCGCGCCGCCCAGCTCCTCGGTCAGCCGGCGCGCCTGCGGCGCGGAGCGTACGTCGTTCCACAGCAGCGCGGGACGGACGGGCTCGCCCCGGTCGTCCAGCGTGACGAGGCCGTGCTGCTGTCCTCCGATCGACACGGCGGCGGCCTCGTGCGCGGCGTCGCCGCACTGGCGCAGCGCCTCGCACAGGGCGTCCCACCACTGCCGCGGATCGCTCTCGCGCCCGGCTCCCGAGGACACGGTGTGCGGTGCCTGGCCGCTCGCCACGACCTCGCCGGTCGCCGCGTCGACGACCAGCGCCTTGGTGGACTGGGTGGACGTGTCCACGCCGACGACGAGCGGACCCTCGGCTGCTGACATCGGGCTCTCCCTTTCCTGCGGCTCACGCGCCCCGGCGGCTGCTGTGAGGCACGTCTCTCTGGGTCATGTCCCGGCTTCGGAGACACCTTGTCTCTTCCCAGAGGTGCTTCTGCATACTAATTTGTAAACCGCCATGACGAAATAGTCGTGTGCAACAGTCGCAAGCGAGCAAGGGAGCCGCGGCATGAACTACCAGCCCACCCCCGAGGACAGGTTCACCTTCGGCCTGTGGACCGTCGGCTGGCAGGGAAGGGACCCGTTCGGCGACGCCACCCGGCGGGCCCTCGACCCGGTCGAGACGGTGCAGCGCCTGGCCGAGCTCGGCGCGCACGGAGTGACCTTCCACGATGACGACCTGATCCCGTTCGGGTCCTCCGACACCGAGCGCGAGTCGCACATCAAGCGCTTCCGCCAGGCCCTGGACGCGACCGGCATGACCGTGCCGATGGCCACCACGAACCTCTTCACGCACCCCGTCTTCAAGGACGGTGCGTTCACCGCCAACGACCGCGACGTGCGCCGCTACGCGCTGCGCAAGACCATCCGCAACATCGACCTCGCGGTCGAACTCGGCGCGAAGACGTACGTCGCCTGGGGCGGCCGGGAGGGCGCCGAGTCCGGCGGCGCCAAGGACGTGCGCGTCGCACTCGACCGCATGAAGGAGGCGTTCGACCTCCTCGGCGAGTACGTGACCTCCCAGGGCTACGACCTGCGTTTCGCGATCGAGCCGAAGCCGAACGAGCCGCGCGGCGACATCCTGCTGCCCACGGTCGGCCACGCCCTGGCGTTCATCGAGCGCCTGGAGCGGCCGGAGCTGTACGGCGTCAACCCCGAGGTCGGGCACGAGCAGATGGCCGGACTGAACTTCCCGCACGGCATCGCGCAGGCCCTGTGGGCGGGCAAGCTCTTCCACATCGACCTCAACGGCCAGTCCGGCATCAAGTACGACCAGGACCTGCGCTTCGGCGCCGGTGACCTGCGCGCCGCCTTCTGGCTGGTCGACCTCCTGGAGAGCGCCGGTTACGACGGCCCCCGCCACTTCGACTTCAAGCCGCCGCGGACCGAGGACCTCGACGGCGTGTGGGCGTCGGCCGCCGGCTGCATGCGCAACTACCTCATCCTGAAGGAGCGCTCGGCCGCCTTCCGGGCCGACCCGGAGGTCCAGGAGGCCCTGCGCGCCTCCCGCCTCGACGAGCTGGCCCAGCCCACCGCGGCGGACGGTCTGCAGGCACTGCTCGCCGACCGCACGGCCTTCGAGGAGTTCGACGTGGAGATGGCCGCCGCGCGCGGGATGGCCTTCGAGCGGCTCGACCAGCTGGCCATGGACCATCTGCTGGGCGCGCGCGGCTGAGGCTGCGCCCGTCGTGGCCTCCACGCGGAATGCCGCGGAATCGTGCGATCCATGGCATGAGTCCGCGTCAATATCCGCGTGGGGGTCGCGGCACGGCCGGGCGTGCCGCGACCCTGGCGGTATGGCCCTGCCGCCCGTACCGCCTCAACCGCCCGGCCCTCCGGGTGACGCGCCGCCTCCGGGCGGCGGCTTCGGACCGCCGCCGGAACCTCCGGCACGACGGCGGAACCCCGTCCTGATCGTGCTCGCCGCGCTCGTGGGCGTCGGCGCCGTCGCCGCCGTCGTCCTCCTGGCCTCCGGCAACGACGACTCCCCGGACGGCAAGCAGCCCGCAGAGAGCAGCACGAGTCAGTCGCCCCGTCCGTCCCTCGGCATCCCGACCGAGCTGCCCAGCAGACTGCCCAGCCAGTTGCCGTCCCTGCCGTCGCAGTTCCCGACCGAGCTGCCGAGTGGGGTACCGAGCGACCTCGAATCGCTGATCCCCTCCATCCCGGGCGACCTACTGCCCTAGGAGGACTGCATCACAGCCCGCGCGGCAGCCGTACGTAGACCACCGACGTCTCGATCCCGCTGTCGACCAGGCGGCCCTGGGCGTCGAACGCCTCCGCGCCGTCCGTCATCCCGAAGTCGTTGTCGTTGATCAGGGCGAGCGTGTCGCGGTCCACGCGCGCGACGCCCTCGATCTTGCCGGGGACGCCGGCGACCGTGCCCAGGTCGACGACCAGCCGCTTGGCGAGCACCGGAACACCTGCGGACGCCGGGTCGTCGAGCTGCTCCAGGGACGGCGACGTGGCGTCGTCGTCCCACGCGCCGCCCAGGATGTTCGCGCCGCGGTCCAGGCGCACGAGCTGCAGCCGGGCGGCCTTGTCGGTGCGCTCCTCGACCAGCAGACGGTCACCGCCCACGGCAACCACCGAGGAGATCTTGAGCTCGGAGGTGTCGTCCTCGCCGGGATCGACGACGTTCACCGCGTCGAAGCGGTACGCGTACTCGGCGGTGACGGCCTTCTTCTTCGGGGAGAAGCGCAACAGCCGGGTCGTGCGCGACGCCTCTCCGGCATCCTTGTCCGGCAGGGACAGCGGGCTCTGCACCGCCATCACCAGGTCGCCGCCCGGCAGCAGCGCGAGCCCCTCGAAGCCACGGTTGATCTTCCGGTGCAGCAGCACGGACGGCAGCGCCTCCACGACCGGGTAGTCCGCGCCGGTGAGGTTCAGCCCCTCCGGCACATAGCGCGTGAGCACCTTCCCGCGCGCGGAGACATGGACCAGAGAGGGCCCGTACTCGTCGACGAGCCAGAAGCTGCCGTCCTCGGCCCGTACGATGCCCTCGATGTCCAGCCCGTTCGGGTCGTACGACAGCGGGGTCCTCGCGTCGTAGGAGTACGGCGCCTCGTCACGCCCCTCCTGGTTGGACAGGCCGGTCACGGGCTTCCCGGAGGACGTGGTGATCGGGATCGCGTCCAGCACCCGCACCGAGTCACCGCAGACCCGGATCCGCACGATCGCCGGGTCGAAGCCCGGCACCGGGAACGTCCGCCGATTCTTGCCGTCCACCTTGATCTGGCCGTTGGGCCCGCGGTCGGTGACCGTCCAGAACTCGCCCTTGCGGCCCGCCGGGTAGATGTCGCTGCCGATGCCGCCGAGGTCCACACCCCGGTCGTCGGCCACCGTGCCGGGCAGCAGCGCGTTGCTGAACGCGCCGAGCGACATGTCGCCCAGTGTCGCCGTGCGGATCACGCGCGCGTCCTGCGACGGGGCGCCCGTGGCCGGAGCTGCCGCCAGCAGAGCGGCGACCACGGCGAGGGGGACACCCGCCGCGACGGAACGGTGGACGCGGCGCCGGCCGGTGGCGTGCGGGGACATCGGGCCTCCTGATGGACCAAGTTCGGTGACAGCGGCCAGACTTGGACCCCACGGGGAACGTCGTGCGACGCTCCGGTGAACGCCGGACATCGGCCGCCGGTCCGGCCGACGTCCGGTTCGGTCAGGCTTCTTCCGCGGCCGGTTGTTCCGCCGCAGCCAGTGCCGTGGCCGGATCCTGGACCCCACTTCCCGCCGGTGCCCAGCGGCCGTGCTCCTTCCGGTACGGCCACCAGCGGCCGTCGTCGCCCAGCCGCAGCTGGCTCGGCGCGCCGACGATCGTCCACCGGTTGCCCCTGGCGCGCAGCGTCGGCCGCTCGTCGTCGTCCCAGGCCGCCTCCAGGGCGGCACGCGCGCGTGCGAGGGTTTCCCCCTGCACGGCCCACTCCTCCTCGAGCACCGACAGTCCGGCTGCGCCACCGTACTGCCAGGCGCGTACGGCCGACGCGAGTTCGTCCCGGCCGCGCCCGGAACCGTCGGCGAGCCGGTCCGCCACGGCCTCCTCAGGAGAGCCCGCAGCCAGCCGGACGGCGTCCTGCGCGACCGTCAGTTCCGCTTCCGGAGCAGCCGTCGGCCGCAGCGCCTGGGCCAGCATCCGATGCGCCGCCACGGCGGTCCGGGCAGCCAGGAACTCCAGGGCGGCCGGGTCGACCCCCAGGGCAGGCGGTGCCTCGGTGTCCAGAGAGGGCGGGAGACCGGGGTGCTCGGGGAGTCCGGGCGGGTCGGGCAGCGGAGGCAGGATGTCGCCCGCCGCCCAGACCTCCGCGGCGTCCAGTCCCTCCGGCTCGACCGGTTCTTCGGCGGGCCTGTTGGTGCGGTCCTGGAGGCCGTCCAGCAGGGCGCGTTCGCCCCGCCCCCGCATCAGCAGCAGAACGAAGGGATCCTCGTCGAGCAGTCGTGCCGTCTGGTAGCACAGCGCTGCCGTGTGCCCGCACTGGTCCCAGGCGCCGCAGTCGCACTCGGGCTCCAGATCGCCCATGCCCGGCAGCAGTTCGATCCCGGCCGCCGCCGCGTCCTCCACGAGGTGCGGCGGCATCTCCCGGTCGAGCAGCGCGGCGACATGCCCGGCCCGCTCCACCGCCATCTCGAGGAAGCGGTTCCACTGCTCTGCGGACAGCTCCTCCAGCAGCACGTCGGCCCGGTGCCCCGTACCGTCGCGGTCCTGGACGACCGCGGTGATACGGCCCGGCCGCACCGACACCGCGCCCACGGCTCCCGCGCGCGCGAGCCGACGGCCCGTCTTCACCTGCTCGGCGTCCAGTGCCGCGTCCTCCAGGGCCCTGAGCCAGGCACGGCCCCACCACGTCACCGCGAAAGCCCTCCCGCGCGTGGGCGGCAACGCGGCGAACGTGCGCTCTGTCTCGTCGGCGTGTCCGTGGTCGTGACGGCTCATCGTGTGGTCCCCCTCAGCTCGACCAGATCGGCCAGTTCCGCGTCCGTCAGCTCCGTCAGCGCCGCCTCGCCGGAGCCGAGCACCGCGTCGGCCAGTTCCCGCTTGCGGTCCAGCATGTCGGCGATCCGGTCCTCGATCGTGCCCTCGGCGATCAGCCGGTGCACCTGCACGGGCCGGTCCTGGCCGATGCGGTACGCCCGGTCGGTGGCCTGCGCCTCGACGGCCGGGTTCCACCAGCGGTCGTAGTGCACGACGTGCTCCGCCCGCGTGAGGTTCAGCCCCGTGCCGGCGGCCTTCAACGACAGCAGGAAGACGGGAACTTCACCGTCCTGGAAGCGCCGCACCATCGCCTCGCGCTCGGAGACGGGCGTTCCGCCGTGCAGGAACTGCGAGGCCACGCCTCTGTCCGACAGGTGCCGTTCGACGATGCGGGCCATCCCCACGTACTGCGTGAAGACCAGGACGCTCGCCCCCTCGGCGAGGATGGTGTCGAGCAGCTCGTCCAGCAGCTCCAGCTTCCCCGAGCGTCCGGCGATCGTGGGCCGGTCCTCCTTGAGGTACTGCGCGGGGTGGTTGCAGATCTGCTTCAGGCCGGTCAGCAGCTTCACGATCAGACCGCGCCGCGCCATGCTGTCGGCGCCGGAGATCTCCGCCAGCGTCTCGCGTACGACCGCCTCGTACAGTCCCGTCTGCTCCGTGGTGAGCGACACGGCCCGATCCGTCTCCGTCTTCGGCGGCAGCTCGGGCGCGATCCCCGGATCCGACTTGCGCCGGCGCAGCAGGAACGGGCGGATCAGCCGGGCGAGCCGCTCCGCGGCAGCCGGATCCTGGCCGCTCTCCACGGCCTGCGCGTACCGCGTGCGGAAGGTGCTGAGGCGGCCGAGAAGTCCCGGAGTGGTCCAGTCGAGGATGGCCCACAGCTCCGAGAGGTTGTTCTCCACCGGTGTGCCGGTCAGCGCCACGCGCGCGCGTGCGCCGAGGGAACGCAGCGCACGCGCGGTCGCCGAGTACGGGTTCTTCACGTGCTGTGCCTCGTCCGCCACGACCAGGCCCCACGGCACCTCGGCCAGCCGGCCCGCATCGAGGCGCATCGTGCCGTACGTGGTGAGGACGAACTCCCCGTCGGCCAGGTCGTCCAGGGCACGCCGCGAGCCGTGGAAGCGGCGCACGGGCGTGCCGGGCGCGAACCTCTCGATCTCGCGCTGCCAGTTGCCCATCAGGGACGTCGGACACACCACGAGCGTGGGACCGGCGGCCGACGGGTCGGTCTGCCGGTGCAGATGCAGGGCGATCAGCGTGATCGTCTTGCCGAGCCCCATGTCGTCGGCGAGACAGCAGCCCAGCCCCAGGGACGTCATCCGGGCCAGCCAGCTCAGGCCCCGCCGCTGGTAGTCACGCAGCTCGGCGGCGAGAGCGGCGGGCTGCCCGACCGGCTCCTGCCCCTCCGGGTCCGCGAGGCGCTCCCGCAGCGCGGCCAGCCACCCCGTCGGCTGCACCTCGACCCGGCGGCCGTCGACCTCCGTCGAGCCGGTCAGCGCGGCGCCGAGCGCGTCGATGGGCGTGACCTTGCGGTCCTGCTGCGCACGGGCGCGGCGCACCTCCTGAGGGTCGATCAGGACCCACTGGTCGCGCAGCCGCACCACCGGCCGGTTCGCCTCGGCGAGACGGTCCAGTTCCGCGCGGGTGAGCCGCTGGTCGCCCAGCGCGAACCGCCAGTTGAAGGCGAGCAGTGCATCGGCGGACAGGAACGACGGCGTGTCCGAGGACAGCCGGTGCGCAGCCGTCTCGTCGTCCGGGGGGCCGACGACCGCACGTGCGGTCAGCTTGCGGGCCAGTTCCCTGGGCCAGTGCACGTCGACCCCGGCACCGGCGAGGGCTGCCGAACCGTCACCGAGCAGCTCGGTCACCTCCTCGTCGGCGAGTTCGACGGCATCCGGCACGGCGGCCGAGAGCAGAGGGGTGAGCGCCGGCCAGGCGCGGGCGGCGCGGCGGAGCGAGAGCAGGGCGTCCATCCGTGCGCGCGGACCGAGGACACGGCTCGTCGCATCCGTCCCGGCCCACACCTCGGCGGCGTCCGCGACCAGCGAGGGATCGCTCACGCTGTGCACCTGGAGCACGGCCCGGAAGGCCGGCTCCGTCTCGTCCGGTCCCGTGGCTGCCAGACCGCGCACCTCGATCCGCAGCGAGATCCGTACACCTGCGTCGTTGCCCGCGGCGACATCGGCGGCCCATGCCCGTTGCCCGGGGAGGTGCTGCGGCTCATGCGCCGCGTAGGCCGGACCGCCCGTGACGAGCGACGCGGCCGGAGAGCGGGGCAGCGCGTCGGCAGCCGCGTCCAGGAAGGCCCGCAGCAGGCGCTCCGGTGCGGGCAGGCGCAGCGGCTCGGTGGTGCCCAGCGGTACGGCGTGGGCCTCGGGCGGCATCGCGGCGGCGAGCCGGCGGACGCTCTCGACCTCCTCGGCGCGCAGGGGACCCGCACGCCAGGCGTCGTGGTCGCCGGGGGACAGGCCGGGCAGCAGCAGGCCGCGCGCCGCGAACTGCAGGGCCAGCACTGCGGCCGCTCCCCAGAACACGGCCGAACGATGTCCCTGCGGGGCCACACGCGCGCGCGTGAGAACGGGCAGGGCCGCGCGCACAGGGAGCAACAGGGCGGACACGCCTACCAGCTCCACGCCGTCGCCGCCGGGCAGGACGACACCCAGGTCCTCGACGGTGCCGCCGTCGACGCCCGGCGGAGCGGCGCCGTCCGGCCGCCAGAAGGCTACGCTGCCGGTGCGGGCGGGATCGCCCGGCAGGAACACGGCACAGCAGCGGGCCAGTTCGAAGATCTCGGAGGGGGATGCCGCGGGAATCCTCTGCACAGCGAAGTCCGCATTCCTCAAATTTGACTACCTGGGGTCGGAGTCGCCGAGGATACGGCACACCGCCGGCCGACCCGGCATGCTTTGGCTGTGACCTGTATCACTTGTCGACACTCGGGGGTGGGTAAGGGTCGGGCGTCAGGGATGTCTCAGGGTGCGTCTCAGGGTCGCGATCCGGAACCGCCGGAAGCGCGGGCCCGTTTTCAGGACAGAGAGCGGCAGAGGCCGCGAAGGAGGCGACACATATGTCGAAGAACGCGAAGATCGCCGCAGGAGGTGTGGCGGCCGGGCTCATCCTGCTGATCTGGCTTCCCTGGTGGGCCGCGCTGCTGATCGTGCTGGGAGTCCCGGCCGCCGCGTACCTCGCGCTGGACCCCTCGCAGCGACGCAGGCTGCGTCGTGTCGGACGCAAGGAACTCGGCCGCTGACGCGCTACCGTCCCGGACCGGTGCCGTCCAGTGCACACGAGTCGACCACATCACCGTCCGTGGGCCGGGCGACGGTCCGGTCCGCGGGCGGACGGGCGCCCTGTTCGACCCATGCGACGAGCGCGTCGAAGGCAGACCGATAGCAGGGCAGGATCGGCCGCAACCGGTCCGGGTAGGTGTCGTACAGCCCGTCGACATGGGTTCCACCCTGGACGGTGTAGTACCGGTGCAGCGGACCTCGCCCGCGGGCGTCGACCATGCCCTCGTACACGTCGGAGTCGGCCGCCTTGGGCAGCAGCGCGTCCAGGTCCCCGTGCAGTGTGATCAGCGGCCTCCCGATGCGTCCGGTCAGCGCCACCCGGGCCACGGCGCGATGGACGGACGCGGGACGCGAGGCGTAGTCGTAGGCCGCGTCGGACGCACAGGGCGCCAGGATCTCCTCGGTCGTCGCACCGGCGGTCGGGCCGGGGCAGCCGGGATCGTATGCCGGGTCGAACTCCGCTCGATACGTCTTCTGCGTGACACCCCAGTAGGCCTTCTCGTGGTACGGCCACAGAAACTCCGAGCCGCGCGCGAAGCCCACCGAGTACAACTCCTCTTCCGACGCCGAACCGAGGACCCGCGCCACCGCCGTGGGCAGGGAGGTGAGCAGATTGGGGCCGTCCGCCGTCCACAGCGCCCCCTCCCAGTCCACACCGCCGTCATACAGCTCCGGATGGTTCTCCAACTGCCAGCGCGTGAGATAGCCGCCGTTGGAGATGCCGGTCATGTACGTGCGGCGCGGGGCGTGCCCGTACCGCTGGGCGACGGCCTTCCGCGCCGCGCGCGTGAGCTGGGTCGTGCGCGCGTTCCACTCGGCGACCGCGTCGCCGGGCCGGGTGCCGTCGCGGTAGAAGTCGGTCCCGTTGTTGCCCTTGTCGGTCGCGGCGTAGGCATATCCCTGGGCCAGCACCTGATCGGAGATCGCCTTGTCGGTCGCGTACTGTCTGCGGGTGCCCGGCGCCCCCGTGACGACGAGACCGCCGTTCCAGCGGTCCGGCAGGCGGATCACGAACTGCGCGTCATGCCGCCAGCCGTGCGTGGCGTTGAAACGCGAGGAGTCCGGGAAGTAGCCGTCGACCTGCACCCCGGGCACGCCGGACGGTGTCCGGGTGGCCCGGGCGGTCAGTCCCGCCTGGTCGGCCAGGTCGGTGTACGGGGTGCCGGCCAGTCCCGTGGTGGTCAGGTCGGCCAGACAGGCGGTTCGCTGGAACTCCGCGCCCGGCACGCGCACACGTTCCTGTCGTGCGCAGTGGCCGTCGCCGACGCCCGCGGCAGCGGCGGGTGTCGGCGCGCTGAGAGCCGCTGCCACAATCGCTGCCGAAAGGGCGGCGGCAACCGAGGGAACACCACGGGAAGGACGCATCGGGGCCTCCAGAGCATGCCGGGGAGCGGTAGGGGAGCAGAGCCGCGGGCTGCCCCATCGTGCGGCTCCCCCTCCGCGTCTTCCATGGACTGGCACCACATATGACGCCGTCTCCGTATGGATGTCCCTGACAGGGCGAGGGGCGTGTAGCCCTACGGTGGCAGTCCCGGATCAACTGGGCCGTACGGCCATCTTGTCGAGCGCCTCCAGCAGACCCGGCAGTTCCGGCCCCCGGCCCACCGGCAGGACCTCGCCGGGCACCTCGTCGAGCAGCACGAACGCGATGTCGTCGGTCCTGGCCACCAGCGACCAACCGGGACCGTCGGCCCGCAGCGTCCGTGCGTCTCCCGGGGCGAAGGACGAGCGGACGCGGCCGAGCGGCGGCGGGGTGTCCACGTACGCGCGCGCCTCGGCGAGCACGCGCCGGATGCCGGTGCGCCCCGGGCTCGCGTCCTTGCCGTCCCCGCCCTCCGCGGCCCCGGCGGAACCGTCCGGCGTCACGAACTCGGCGTCGTCGATCTGCTCGCGCCACACCGCCCACTGGAGCGCGATCTCGTCGGCACCGAGCCGTCGCTGGGCCGGCCCCCAGTTGCTGGTGTCGGGGGGACACAGCGGGGGACCGTCCGCGGGGTCGGGGTCGGGATCGTGCGGCTCGGGCACGCCGGGCGCCGCAACGGCGACCGCCAGGGGCCAGCCGGGCAGGGCCGCGACGACGGACCGCTCGTCGGGCGACAGGTCGTACTCCATCCCGCAGTCCCAGGAGGCGATGGCGACGGCGACCAGCGACACGTCGTCGGTGACGACCGTCCACCGTGCGCCGTCGCCGTCCTGTCCGAGCACCAGGCCGTACCCGTCGGCGAGCGGCGCGAGGCCGAGCGCCGCGCAGGCCTCCGGGTAGTCGTCGCCCAGCACGCTCGGGAACTGCGCCGGCGTCAGCAGCACCGCCGTGAGCACATAGAGCGCATCGTCCGCGGCGGCGACGGCGGTCTCGTCCGTCCCGGCCATCCCAGCCTCCCCAGGAGTTCGTCCAACGGCGCGCACCCTAGTGCGACCGGGACGAGCTTGTCACGACTCCGCGGACCATCCGGAGCTGCGGTTATCCGGCTGGTCGGGGCAGAATCGCCCGCCCTGGGCGGGTACGTCAGGCCACCGGCAGCCCCAGGAGCGCACGGGCGACGGTCCGCGGCGACTCGTCGCGCTCCCGCGCCAGCGCGATGACGGCCCGGCACGCCAGCTCGTTCACCCCGAACGACAGCGCCTCCGGCGACACCCAGCCCGCAGCCTCGTCGATCCGCTCCTGGTCGTCCTCCGCGCACGCCGAGACGTATGCGGCGGCCGCCTCGAACAGGTTGTGCGTACGTTTGTCCTCGCCGGTGCCCCGCTCCGATCGTATGGCCTCGCGGAATCCTGCCCAGGACTTGCGGATTCTGTCGAACACTGTGACCACCTTCCCCCTCCGTGGCGTCGCCGATCGTTCATCAGCCGCTCCCCAACGTAGGGTTGGAGCTTCGGCGACAGAAGAGGGACGGCGCGGTGAGCGGCCGGACCGGTCCGTTCGACCACGGGTCAGCTCTCGCGGACGGCCAGGGCCAGGAAGCGGGCATCCTCGTCGACGTACGACGTCATGCGCCACCCCGAACGGGTCAGCAGCGTACGCAGGTTGGGCTCCGCGCGGAGGTCGTCCGGCGTGATCTGCCGGCCCTGGCGGGCGGCGAGCGCCTTCCGTCCGATCGGGTGGAAGAGCGCCAGCCCGCCGCCGGGGCGCACCACACGCGCCAGCTCCCGCAGATTCTCCGCCGGGTCGGGCAAGTGGGCGATCAGTCCCGCCGCGAACACCGCGTCGAGCGACCGCGCGCGCAACGGCAGCGCGGCCACGTCCGCGAGCAGCAGCCGCCCGTCGCGGTCCCGTCCGGCCCGTACGGCGGCTTCGAGCATGGCGGGCGTCAGATCGGCGCCGAGGACCACTCCGGAGGGCCCCACGGCCGCCCGCAGCGGCGGCAGGGCGCGTCCGGTACCGCAGCCGGCATCGAGGACCCGATCACCCTCGTGAAGACCGAGCTCGGCCACCGCCGCCGCGTAGGCGGGGCCGTCGTCGGGGAACCGGGTGTCCCAGTCGGCTGCGCGGGCGGCGAAGAACTCCTGGACGTGCGTGCGGTCGTCGTTCATGTTCCGCATGATCCCTCACCGTCACGGATGACGCGTCGGCGCACATGTTCGAGCTGGACGCGATCGTTCAGGTACATTTCTGCGTCATATTCCAACAGCTTTCGAAATGCACCCCCTTTGTGCGCCCGTGCCCCGACTAGCGTCCCGGGGCCATGGGACACCTGGACCACGCCGCCTTCGGCTGGCTGACCCCCGTGCTGTCGTACGCGATGGCCTGCATAGGCGCCGCACTCGGGCTCCGCTGCACCGTCCGCGCGCTCGGCGCCACGGGGCGTTCACGCCGCAACTGGCTCGTCACGGCCGCCTCGGCCATCGGCACGGGCATCTGGACCATGCACTTCGTGGCCATGCTCGGCTTCAGCGTCAGCGGCACCGAGATCCGCTACGACGTACCGCTGACCGTCCTCAGCCTGCTCGTGGCCATGATCGTGGTCAGCGCCGGCGTCTTCGCCGTCGGCTACGGCCGCGACCGGACCCGTGCCCTGCTCCTCGGCGGTCTCACCACCGGGCTGGGGGTCGCGAGCATGCACTACCTGGGCATGGCGGCGGTCCGACTGCACGGTGACGTGACGTACGACCCGATGCTCGTCGCCCTCTCCGTCGTGATCGCCGTCGTCGCGGCGACAGCGGCCCTGTGGGCGGCGCTCAACATCAAGTCGCCCGTCGCGGTCACCGTCGCCTCCCTCGTCATGGGAGCGGCGGTGAGCAGCATGCACTACACCGGGATGTTCGCGGTACGCGTGCAGGTCACCCCCTCCGGCGAGGTCCTGCCCGGGGCCACGGCGATGCAGTTCGTCTTCCCCCTCGCCGTCGGCCTCGGGTCCTACCTCTTCCTGACCTCGGCCTTCGTGGCGCTGTCGCCGACGGCAGGGGAGCGCGAGGCATCCGCGTCGGCCCAGCGGCCCGTCGAGAGCGTCGCCCGCTGACGGCGCATGTGCACCGGCACGCCCCCGAACCCTTCCGAGCGAGGAGGCCATGCGTACACCCCGTAGGACCCCCACGTCAGGCGCCCAGACGCCGCACACACCCCCTGTACGCGGCCGCCGCGCGCACGCCGGACCACCGGCGGAGGAGGGCCCGGACGAGTCCACCGATGCGGCGCCGGAGGGCGGGTCCCCGCGCGCGGACCACTGGCGCATCCGACCGCGCACCGTCCGCGCCAAGATCGTCTGCCTGTTGATGGTGCCCGTCGTGTCACTGCTGGCCCTGTGGGCGTACGCGACCGTCACCACCGTCCAGGACGTCTCCCGGCTGCGGCAGTTGCAGCGCGTGGACTCCGAGGTACGGGCCCCCGTCGCGGCCGCGGTGGCCGCACTCCAGGCCGAGCGCGCCGCCGCCGTACGCCATGCGACCGACCCCTCCGCCGGACAGGGCGGCGACCTCAAGCAGCTCGCGCAGCGCACGGACCGGGCAGTGGCGGAACTGCGGCTCGGCGACCGCAGCACCGTCGCGGACGGCCAGGAGTTGCCCGCGGGAGTGGCCCAGCGCCTCGACGCCTTCGTCACCGGAGCCGAGCAACTGCGCCCGCTGCGGACCGCGGTGCTCGACCGCCGCGCCGGATGGGACGAGACGTACGACCGCTACACCAGGACCATCTCCACGGCCTTCGGCGTGGGCGGCGCCCTCACCGGCATCCAGGACGCCGAACTCGGCTCCGACGCGCGCGTACTGCTCGAATTCTCCCGCGCGGGCGAGGCCCTGGCCCAGGAGGACGTGCTGATCACCAGCGCGCGCCTCGCGGGTGGCCTGGGCGGCGAGCGGCTGCGGCTGTTCACCGGCGCCGTCGACACCCGCCGCGCCCTGACCGAGTCCGCCGTCGCCGACCTGCGCGGTGACGAACGCGCCGCCTGGCGGAACCTCGCCGACGGCGGTGACTACGCCGCCCTCGGTACCCTCGAGGACGAGGTCCTGACCGTCGGCCCGGGCGCCCGGGCGATCGAGGCCGCACCCGAAGCCGAGTGGGAGCGGGCACACGCACGCGTACAGGGCGGCATGCGCACGATCGAACAGGACGCCGCCCGTGGTGTCGCGGACCGGGCCGACCCGTTCACCCGCGGACTGCTCACTCCCGCAGGCGCCGCCGTACTCCTCGGTCTCGCCGCCGTCGCCGCGTCCCTGGTGATCTCCGTACGGATCGGGCGCGCCCTCGTCGTCGAGCTGGTGAGTCTGCGCAACAGCGCCCTGGAGATAGCCCGCCGCAAACTCCCCGAAGCCATGCGGAAGCTGCGCGCGGGCGAGGAGATCGATGTGCGGGCCGAGGCACCGCCCGGGCCGCCCGCGGAGGACGAGACCGGCCAGGTCGCCGAGGCCCTCGGAAGCGTGCACCGAGCCGCGCTGCGCGCCGCCGTGGAGCGCGCCGAACTCGCCAGCGGCATCTCAGGGGTCTTCGTCAACCTCGCCCGCCGCAGCCAGGTCCTCGTCCACCGCCAGCTGAGCCTCCTCGACAGCATGGAACGCCGCTCCGAGGACCCGAACGAACTCAGCGACCTGTTCCGGCTCGATCACCTCACCACCCGCATGCGGCGCCACGCGGAAAGCCTGATCATCCTCTCCGGCGCGGCACCCGGCCGGGCCTGGCGCATGCCGGTGCCCCTCACGAACGTCGTCCGCGCGGCCGTCTCCGAAGTCGAGGACTACGCGCGCGTGGAGGTACGACAACTCCCCGAGGCCTCCGTCATCGGCGCCGCCGTCGCCGACCTCACGCACCTCCTCGCCGAGATCGTGGAGAACGCCGCCCAGTTCTCGCCTCCGCACACGCGCGTGCGCATCACCGGAGAGCCCGTCGGCAACGGCTACGCCGTCGAGGTCGAGGACCGCGGCCTGGGCATGGGCAAGGAAACCCTTGCCGAGGCGAACCGCCGCATCGCCCAGTCCGAGGCCCTGGACCTGTTCGACAGCGACCGGCTCGGCCTGTTCGTGGTCAGCAGGCTCGCGGCACGGCACGACATCAAGGTGCACCTGCGCACCTCGCCCTACGGCGGCACCACGGCGGTCGTCCTGCTGCCCACGGCCCTGCTGCACAGCGGCGCGCCGGAACGTTCCCCCAACAAGGCGGTGGAAACGGAACCCGAGTACGCGCGCGTGCCCGGCGGCCCCCGGCATCAGGAGGCCGTCCCCCAGAAGGCCGACCGGCCCGCCCTCGTGGCTCCGGTCCCGGCGGCGACGGAGACCGGCTCCGAAACCCCGCCCCCCGGAGTGGCCACCTTGCGCCTGCACCGGCCCACGGACAACTCCGAAGACCTCCCACGCCGCGTACGGCAGGCGAACCTCGCACCCCAACTGCGCGACCGGCGTCCCGAGGACACGGCGCAGCCGTCCGACCCCCGGAACGACGACCGGCGTACCCCCGAACTCGTACGGGACCGGATGGCGGCCTATCGCGACGGATGGGCGCGCGGTGGCGGCCGGCAACCCGGCCGCGGTGCCGCACCGGATCCCGCAGGCGGCAGCGACAGCAGTGAAGGAGACCCCGCATGATCCAGGACCCGAGCATGAGAGCCGCCGTGGGGGTCCCCCCGCTCGAGCGAAGCCGAGAGTGGGGGAGGTCCGGCGAACTCGACTGGCTGCTGGATGACTTGGTACTGCGTGTGCACGAAGTACGGCATGCCGTGGTGCTCTCCAACGACGGGCTCGCGGTGGGCGCCTCCACCGACCTCGGCCGCGAGGACGCGGAACACCTCGCCGCGGTCGCCTCCGGATTCCACAGCCTGGCCAAGGGGGCGGGCCGGCACTTCGGCGCCGGCGGTGTGCGCCAGACCATGGTGGAGATGGACGACGCCTTCCTGTTCGTGGCCGCGGCCGGCGACGGCTCCTGCCTCGCCGTCCTCACCGCAGTGACCGCCGACATCGGCCTGGTGGCGTACGAGATGGCACGGCTGGTCAAGCGCGTCGGTGAGCATCTCTACACGGCGCCGCGCGTCGGCGCGCGGCCGCCCGCCGCCGGATGAGGCGAGAAGGCGGTCCACAGCCATGACCGAGGACATCCAGGGCACCCCGCACCAGCAGGGCAGCCAGTGGTACGACAGCGAGGCCGGCCCGCTGGTCCGCCCGTACGCCATGACGGGAGGCCGCACCAAGCCCGGTCCCACCGGGGTGCGGTTCGACCTGATCGCCCTGGTCACACTCGACCCGGGCGCTCCGGACGTCGACGACGACATCGCGCTCGGGCCGGAGCACCGCACCCTGATCGAGCTGTGCCGCACGGAAACCCAGTCGGTCGCCGAGCTGGCCGCGGACGCCGACCTCCCCGTCGGCGTCGTCCGGGTCCTCCTCGGCGACCTCCTGGAGCTCGGCTGCGTCACGGTCAGCCGTCCGGTGCCGCCCGCGCAGCTGCCCGACGAACGGATTCTGCGCGAGGTCATCGAAGGACTGCGGGCGCTGTAGATGAACGTTCAGAACACCCCGGACCCGGACCACCTCATGCTGACTTCGCACCCGTGCACCGAAGCCGTGCGCGGACGACGTGCCGGGTCACAGCACGCACGTACCGACGTCCATCCCTGCCGGCACTCCCGAGAGAAGTGATCGATGGTCTCCGAGGCCTTGGACGCCACAGGTGGCGAGACGGCCGCCCTGGCGCTGAAGATACTGGTCGCCGGCGGATTCGGCGTGGGCAAGACCACCCTGGTGGGTGCGGTCAGTGAGATCAGGCCGCTGCGCACCGAGGAACTGCTCAGCGAGGCGGGCCAGTTGGTGGACGACACCGATGGCGTGGACCAGAAGGTCACGACGACCGTCGCCATGGACTTCGGTCGCATCACGATCCGCTCCGGCCTCTCCCTCTACCTGTTCGGCACGCCCGGCCAGGACCGCTTCTGGTTCCTGTGGGACGAGCTGTCGCAGGGAGCCCTCGGAGCTGTGGTGCTGGCCGACACCCGTCGCCTCGAGGACTGCTTCCCGGCGGTGGACTACTTCGAGCACCGGCACATCCCGTTCGTGGTGGCCGTCAACTGCTTCGCGGGAGCCCGGACCTACGGCGCCCAGGATGTCTCCCGCGCCCTCGACCTCGACCAGGGCACGCCCGTCGTGCTCTGCGACGCCCGCGATCGCGACTCGGGAAAGGAGGTCCTGATCCGACTCGTCGAGTACGCCGGACGGATGCACACCGCCCGGCTGCTCGACTCCGTGGGATGACCGCCTCACCTGACGGGGGCTTCAGCCGGCCACGGCCTTCTGCGCCACGACCTTGTCGATCGTGACGCGGACGAGGAGTTCACCCGGCACACCGTTGCGGGCACCGAACTCCTCGGCACGCTCCTCACCCATGTACCGCGCACCGATACGCGTGGCCCAGAGCCGGAGCTCGTCGAGGTCCTCAGAAAGACGGGCGCGGCCCTGCAGCACCACGTAGTCGAACGGCGGCCGGTCGTCGTCCACGCAGAGGGCGACCCGGCCGTCCCGCGCCAGATTGCGCCCCTTCACACTCTCCTTGCTCGTGTTGAACACCACCTCGTCTCCGTCGAGCAGGAACCAGATCGGCGTCACATGCGGGCTCCCGTCGGCCCGGACCGTCGACAGCTTTCCGGTGCGGGTGCCGTACGAGACGAACTGCCGCCATTCCTTGTCGGTCATCTTCTCTGCCATGTCCCCATGTTCCTTGCCCGCGCGCCGGTCGTGGGGAAGGCTGGCGGAGAGATCCTCCGGCCAGGGGGAGTCATCACACGGGGAGACCGAATCATGGCGCACAACCAGGGACTTGGCTGGCTACTGGACGATCTGACCGAGCGTGTCGAACATGTGCGACACGCCCTGGTCCTGTCCAACGACGGGCTGGTGACGGGAGCGAGTACCGGGCTACGACGCGAGGACGCCGAGCATCTCGCCGCCGTGGCATCCGGACTGCACAGCCTGGCCAAGGGATCGGGACGTCACTTCGGCGCCGGACAGGTGCGCCAGACGATGGTGGAGTTCGATGATGCGGTGCTCTTCGTCACGGCGGCGGGCAGTGGCAGCTGCCTGTGCGTGCTCAGCGCCGCGGAGGCCGACATCGGCCAGATCGCCTACGAGATGACGCTGCTCGTCAACCGGGTCGGCGAGCACCTCGGCGTGGACGCCCGACAGCCCGAGCGCACCCGGCTGGACCCCTGACCTGCTGGTTCTTCGATCCTCGTGGAGTTATCCACAGGCCAGTCGCGAGATCTGTGCGACCGGCTACGGTTTGTGTCACGGCGAGCGCACACAGCGTGAGCAGATGACTCCACGGGGGAGACGGACCATGTCAGGCAACACCATCACGACACCGGACCGCGTGACGTACACGCCGAGCCGTGCGGCTCGCGAACTGGGCCTCAAGCGGCGCGAGTTCGATCTCGCCGTACACCTGGGGCGCATCCGAACCGTGCCCGACGAAGGCGGGGGAGGGCGTCGCGTGGCGCCCGCCGAGATCGAACGGCTGCGCGCGGAGGACGGGTTTCCCCAGTCGCTCCATGAGAGCGTGCGGGCTGTGGGTACCGGCGAAGCCGCGGCCATCATGGAGGTGACGAAGGAGAGGTTCACCCGCCTCGCCCGTCTGGGCCTGGTGGTGCCCGTCTACTTCTACCTGAGCCGCTATCGGGCACTCGTATGGCTGTATCTGGCCGACGAAATCCGGCAGTTCGCGGCCGACGAGAAGAACGCCCACCTGGTGAAGGGGCGTATGCCCGAAGGACTGAGGGAGCAGTTGGACACCGGACTGGACCTCCGCCCCCGCAACTGGCGGGGACGGCATCTGGGATTCCTGCTGCGCCAGGCCGAGGACCCGTGGCAGCGCGCCGGGGCCCTGGCCGCCCTGCTCGATCCCGTCCAGATCGCGGAAATCGCCAAGGACCCCTACGAGCGCGCCCACCTCAACCGGTTCCGACCAGGGCCACCGAACCATGGCGCCCCCGGTTCACCGACCGCGCAGCTCGCCGAGAGGATCATGACGGCCGGTGACCCGGACGAGATCGACTGGCTGCGGGCGGACCTGGCACAAGCCCTGGACGAGGCGCGCGAGCACCGCCCCGCGCCCCGCCCCGCACCCCGGCAGGCGCCGCCGACACCACCACACGATGTGCACGTGTCCGAGCCGGAGCGAACCCACCGCCTGCTGGGCTGGCTGCGCCGCAGAAGCGCTTGACTCACAGCGCCCTGAACAGCCCTTCCGGGACGGCTGGACGCTCCCCTACAGCGCCCTGAAAAGCCCCTCTTGGACGACGGACACCAGCAGCCGCCCCTGAAGGTCGTAGATCCGCCCGCGCGCAAGCCCGCGCCCGCCCGTCGCGATCGGGGACTCCTGGTCGTACAGGAACCACTCGTCCGCACGGAACGGCCGGTGGAACCACATCGCGTGGTCCAGCGACGCCATGTCGAACCCCCGCGGCCCCCACAGCGGTTCGACCGGGATGCGGACCGCGTCCAGCAGGGTCATGTCGCTGGCGTACGTCAACGCGCAGGTGTGCACCAGCGGGTCGTCACCGAGCGGTCCGACCGCGCGCATCCACACCGCACTGCGCGGCTCGGCGCCCTTGACGTCCTCGGGCGTCCAGCGCAGCCGGTCCACATACCGGATGTCGAAGGGCTGACGGCGCGCCATCCGCTCCAACTGCTCGGGCAGCGCACCCAGATGCTCCCGGACCTCGTCCATGACCGACGGCAGGGACTCCGGGTCCGGCACCTCACGCGCCGGCGGCAGCTGGTGCTCGAAGCTCCCAACCTCAGGCTTGTGAAAGGAGGCGGTGAGATTGAAGATCGTGCGGCCCTGCTGTACGGCGGTGACCCGGCGGGTCGTGAACGACCGCCCGTCCCTGACCCGTTCGACCTGGTACACGATCGGCACGCCCGGCCGACCCGGGCGCAGGAAGTACGCGTGCAGCGAGTGCACCGGGCGGTCTCCCTCCGTGGTGCGCCCGGCGGCGACCAGCGCCTGGCCGGCCACCTGGCCGCCGAAGACACGCTGCAGGGACTCCTGGGGGCTGCGGCCACGGAAGATGTTGACCTCGATCTGCTCCAGGTCGAGCAGATCGACGAGCCTCTCGGCCGGGTTTGTCATGGATGTCCTTCTCTTGTGCTCACAGCTGTCCGACGTCGGTGACGCGGACCACGGCACGGCCCTCGGCGTCGGAGGCCGTGAGGTCGATCTCGGCGCTGATGCCCCAGTCGTGATCGCCGTTCGGGTCGTCGAAGATCTGCCGGACGCGCCACAGCCCGTTCTCCGGCTCCTCCTCGATCAGCAGCAGCTTGGGGCCCCGGGCGTCCGGACCCGTGCCCAGGCTGTCGTACTCGTCCCAGTACTTGTCCATCGCCTCGCCCCAGGCGTCGGCGTCCCATCCGGACTCGGCGTCCATCTCGCCCAGTTCCTCGACCTGGTCGAGGGCGGCGAGCTCGACACGGCGGAACATGGCGTTGCGGACGAGGACGCGGAAGGCGCGCGCGTTCGAGGTGACCGGCTTCACCTGGTCGGCCTTCTCCTGCGCCTCCTCGGCGGTCATCTCCTCCGGGTTGGCGAGTTGCTCCCACTCGTCCAGGAGGCTGGAGTCGACCTGACGCACCATCTCGCCGAGCCACTCGATCAGATCCTGCAGGTCCTCGGACTTGAGATCGTCCGGGATGGTGTGTTCGAGGGTCTTGTAGGCGCTGGCCAGGTAGCGCAGCACGATGCCCTCGGTACGGGCCAGCTCGTAGTGGGAGACCAACTCCGTGAAGGACAGCGCCCGTTCGTACATGTCCCGGATGACGGACTTCGGCGACAGCGGATGGTCGCCGACCCACGGGTGGCTCTTGCGGTACGTGTTGTACGCGTGGAAGAGCAGCTCCTCCAGGGGCTTGGGGTAGGTGATGTCCTGGAGGCGCTCCATGCGCTCCTCGTACTCGACGCCGTCCGCCTTCATGGCGGCGACGGCCTCGCCCCGCGCCTTGTTCTGCTGGGCGACGAGGATCTGCCGCGGGTCGTCAAGCGTCGACTCGACGACGGACACCATGTCCAGGGCGTACGACGGCGATTCGGGGTCCAGCAGCTCGAAGGCGGCCAGGGCGAAGGTCGACAGCGGCTGGTTCAGCGCGAAGTCCTGCTGCAGATCCACGGTGAGCCGGACGATGCGCCCCTCGGCGTCCGGCTCGTCCAGTTTCTCGACGATGCCGCCGTCCAGCAGCGAGCGGTAGATGGCGATCGCGCGCCGGATGTGCCGCACCTGCTGCTTGCGCGGCTCGTGGTTGTCCTCCAGGAGGTGCCGCATCGCCTTGAACGCGTTGCCCGGCCGGGCGATCACCGACAGCAGCATCGTGTGCGTCACCCGGAAACGGGACGTCAGCGGCTCCGGCTCGGAGGCGATGAGTTTGTCGAAGGTGTCCTCGCTCCAGGCGACGAAGCCCTCGGGCGCCTTCTTGCGGACGACCTTCCGGCGCTTCTTGGGATCGTCGCCCGCCTTGGCCAGCGCCTTCTCGTTCTCGATCACGTGCTCCGGAGCCTGGGCGACGACAAAGCCCGCCGTGTCGAAGCCGGCACGCCCGGCACGCCCCGCGATCTGGTGGAACTCGCGCGCGCGCAGCGTGCGCACGCGGCTGCCGTCGTACTTCGTCAGAGCCGTGAACAGCACGGTCCGAATGGGCACGTTGACACCGACGCCGAGGGTGTCGGTGCCGCAGATGACCTTCAGCAGACCGGCCTGCGCCAGCTTCTCCACCAGGCGGCGGTACTTGGGCAGCATGCCGGCGTGATGCACGCCGATGCCGTGCCGGACGTATCGGGAGAGATTGCGCCCGAACTTGGTGGTGAAGCGGAAGTTGCCGATCAGCTCGGCGATCTGCTCCTTCTCCTCGCGCGAGCACATGTTGATGCTCATCAGTGCCTGCGCACGCTCCACGGCCTGGGCCTGAGTGAAGTGCACGATGTAGACGGGAGCCTGCTTGGTCTCCAGCAGTTCGGTCAGCGTCTCCGTCAGCGGGGTGCGCCGGTAGGCGTAGGAGAGCGGCACAGGACGGGTCGCCGAGCGGACCACCGCGGTCGGGCGGCCGGTGCGCCGGGTGAGGTCCTTCTCGAACATCGAGACGTCGCCGAGCGTGGCCGACATGAGGATGAACTGCGCCTGCGGCAGCTCGAGCAGGGGGATCTGCCACGCCCAGCCGCGGTCCGGCTCCGCGTAGAAGTGGAACTCGTCCATGACGACCTGGCCGATGTCCGCATCCTTGCCGTCGCGCAGCGCTATCGACGCGAGCACCTCGGCAGTGCAGCAGATGACCGGGGCGTCGGCGTTGACCGACGCGTCACCGGTGAGCATGCCGACGTTCTCGGTGCCGAACAGCTTGCACAGTTCGAAGAACTTCTCCGAGACGAGTGCTTTGATCGGAGCCGTGTAGAAGGTGACCTCGTCCCGGGCCAGCGCGGCGAAGTGAGCGCCCGCGGCGATCATGCTCTTACCGGAGCCGGTGGGGGTCGACACGATCACGTTCGCGCCGGAGACCACCTCGATCAGCGCCTCCTCCTGGTGGGGGTAGAGCGTGAGACCGCGCTCCTGGGCCCACGACTCGAAGGCTTCGTAGAGGGCGTCGGGGTCGGCGGTCTGCGGCAGCTGATCGATGAGGGTCACGCCCCCATCTTGCCTGGCCTCCCGCCCGATCAGGGAATCGGATGCCCGCACGAAGATCGCGAACGCTACGCTGTGTCGCCGACACGACGTCGGCGCACCAGGTCAACCGGACAGCGGCACACAAGGAACGGGGCGGGCTACGGCGATGATGGGACCAGCACACTCTCTTTCGGGGGCCGCAGCCTGGCTCGGTGTCGGTGCGGCCGCCGCCGCGGCCGGACGCCCGATGCCCTGGCCGGTCCTGTTGTGCGGCGCACTGATCTGCGCCGGCGCCGCGCTCGCCCCCGACCTCGACCACAAGGCCGCCACCATCTCACGCGCCTTCGGGCCGATCTCGCGTTGGGTGTGCGAGATCGTCGACAAGCTCTCCTATGCCGTCTACAAGGCCACCAGGAAGCAGGGCGATCCACGCCGCTCCGGCGGCCACCGCACGCTCACCCACACCTGGCTGTGGGCGGTCCTGATCGGCGCGGGCACCTCGGTCCTGGCGATCACCGGCGGACGCTGGGCGGTGCTGGCGATCCTCTTCGTGCACATGGTGCTGGCCATCGAGGGGTTGCTGTGGCGGGCGGCCCGGGGTTCCAGTAGCGACGTCCTGGTGTGGCTGCTGGCCGCGACGAGCGCGTGGATCCTCGCCGGCGTGCTGGACAAGCCGGGCAACGGCGCGGACTGGCTGTTCACGGCGCCGGGCCAGGAGTACCTGTGGCTGGGCCTGCCGATCGTGCTCGGCGCACTGGTGCACGACATCGGGGACGCGCTCACCGTCTCGGGCTGCCCGATACTGTGGCCGATTCCGGTGGGCCGCAAGCGGTGGTACCCGGTCGGGCCGCCGAAGGGCATGCGGTTCCGCGCGGGCAGCTGGGTGGAGCTCAAGGTGCTGATGCCGGCGTTCATGCTGCTCGGGGGAGTGGGCGGCGCGGCCGCGCTCAATTTCATCTGAGGCACGGCGCCGTCCCGGCCGGGTCGGGTGTCGGCCGGCCGGCCTCCGCCTCTGCCTCAGTCGGAACCCTGCCGCGAGCCCTCTCCGTACCGCCGTTCGAAGCGGGCGATGCGGCCCTCCGTGTCCACCGTGCGGGCCTTGCCGGTGTAGAACGGATGGCTCTCGGAGGAGATCTCCACGTCCACCACCGGGTAGGTCTCGCCGTCGTCCCACTCGATCGTCTGGTCGCTGGTCGCGGTGGAGCGGGTCAGGAACGCGTAGCCGGCAGCGCGGTCGCGGAAGACGACGGGGTGGTAGTCGGGATGCTTGTCCTGCTGCATGGCTGCTCCTGGTACGGCGGTGCTGAGGGCATCGGGCAGGTGGGGCGCGGGTCAGCCGGAGAGGGCGTCCTCGTCGACGATGTGCATCGCGGCCTCCTCGGCGGAGGCGGCCGCGCCGTCGATTCCGACGTCCGAGGCGATCAGCGCGCTCTCCTCGTCCTCGTGCGCTCCCTCGTCGGGGGCCACGAGGCGGCCGGAGCGGACGGCGCCGACCTCGTTGTCCAGGAGTTCGCCGTCGGTGTCGTGGTCGCCGATGCCGTCACCGTCGGGTACGGCCGGATCGGGCAGTTCCTCGCCGAGCCGCTGGTCCAGCGTCTCCCCTCGCTGGCGCTCGGCCGCCGTCACATCCGCGCGCTCCACCGCCCACGGCCTCTCCGGAGGGGACCAGCCCCGGTCGAGGGGGTCGCTGACACCGTCGTTCTCCAGGGTGTCCTCCACGTCGAGCAGCCCCGTGTCCTCCCTTTGCTCGGACCCGTCGGGCTGGTAGACGTCGTCCCCCCATCCGTCGGCGCTGTTCACAGGTACCTCCAGGTGGTGAAGACGGGGCCGTTCCCACCACGGTCGGCCTCGGGCCGCCCGTACGGGGGACACAGACTGCGCCCGACGCGATCCCGCGGGGTTCGCGGGCGCTCCCCGAGCCTGCGCCGCTATCCAGCCTTCCACCCCTCTTCGCCCGAGCGCAACGGCACGGGCCCCGGCTCGACGCGGTCCGCCACAGGCACAGGCCATGACCTGGGGCGGACTCCGTGGCCACGGGGGCGTCGCTCGGGGCGACCACCGTGGCCACGGGGGCCTGGCCTCGGGTGAACCACCGCAGCCACAGGGCCCGGCCTGGGGTCGCCCCCTGTAGTGCCGTGGCCTGGCGGCAGCACGAATCCCTCACCCATGCCACGAGCGCCACAGCGCCGCGTACGCCCCGTCGGCCGCGACCAGCTCGTTGTGGCTGCCCAGCTCGCTGATCCGACCGTCCTCGACGACGGCGATCACGTCCGCGTCGTGGGCGGTGTGCAGCCGGTGGGCGATGGCGACGACCGTGCGCCCGTCGAGGACGCGGGCCAGGGACCGTTCCAGGTGACGTGCCGCGCGCGGGTCGAGCAGGGAGGTCGCCTCGTCCAGGACCAGTGTGTGCGGGTCGGCCAGCACCAGCCGGGCCAGCGCGATCTGCTGGGCCTGGGCCGGAGTGAGCGCCAGCCCGCCCGAACCGACCTCGGTGTCCAGACCGTCGTCCAGCGCACGCGCCCACCCGTCCGCGTCGACCGCCCCGAGCGCCGCCCACAGCTCGGCATCGACGGCGTCGGCCGAGGTCCCTTCGCTCGAACGAAGCCGGGAGTGGGGGAGGGCGAGCAGGAGGTTGTCGCGCAGGGAGCCCACGAAGACGTGGTGCTCCTGGTTGACGAGGGCCACGTGGGAGCGGACGCGTTCCGCGGTCATGCGGGAAAGCTCCGCACCGCCGAGGGTGATCCGGCCGTTCCGGGGCGCGTAGATCCCGGCGAGCAGCCGTCCCAGCGTGGACTTGCCGGCGCCCGAGGGACCCACCAGCGCCAGCCGGGTGCCGGGGGCGACCTCCAGGGACACCTTGCGCAGCACGTCCACGCCCTCGAGGTAGCCGAAGTGCACCCGGTCGGCGTGCACGTCGCGCCCGTCGGGAGCGAGCCGGTCGTCACCGGCGTCCGGCTCGACGTCCCGGACACCGACCAGCCGGGCCAGCGACACCTGGGCGACCTGCAGCTCGTCGTACCAGCGCAGGATCAGGCCTACCGGGTCGACGAGCATCTGCGCGATCAACGCACCCGTCGTCAGCTGGCCGACCCCGATCCAGCCCTGGAGCACGAAGACCCCGCCGACCATGAGGACCGAGGCGAGCACCGTCACGTGCGTGATGTTGATGACCGGGAACAGCACCGACCGGAGCCAGAGCGTGTAGCGCTCCCAGGCCGTCCACTCCCTTATCCGCCGGTCCGACAGCTGAACCCGGTCGGCGCCGAGGCGGTGCGCCTCGACAGTGCGCCCGGCGTCCACGGTCTCGGCGAGGGCGGCGGCGACGGCCGCGTACCCGGCGGCCTCCGAGCGGTAGGCGGCCGGCGCCCGCCGGAAGTACCAGCGGCAGCCGACCACCAGCAGCGGCAGCGCCAGCAGCACGGCGCCCGCCAGCGGAGGTGCCGTGACGACCAGCCCGCCCAGCAGCAGGCCCACCCACACGACGCCGATCGCCAGCTGGGGCACGGCCTCGCGCATGGCGTTGGCGAGCCGGTCGATGTCGGTCGTGATCCGGGACAGCAGGTCGCCCGTGCCGGCCCGCTCCAGAACACCCGGCGGCAGCCCGACCGACCGCACGAGGAAGTCCTCGCGCAGGTCGGCCAGCATCCGCCCGCCGAGCATCGCGCCCCGCAGCCGCACCTCGCGGACGAACACGGCCTGCACGACCAGCGCCAGCACGAACAGCGTCACCGTGAGGCCGAGGTGCAGCTCACGAGCCTCGTCCGACACCCGCTCGACGAGCCCGCCCAGCAGGTAGGGGCCCGCCATCGAGGCGACCACGGCGACGGTGTTGGCGGTGATGAGGAGCAGGAAGGCACGGCGGTGCCGGCGGAACAGTTCGGCCACATAGGCGCGTACGGTCGCAGTGGCGCCGACGGGCAGGGTGTTCGCCGTCGTCGGGGCCGCCGGGTCGTAGGCCGGTGGCGCCACGCCGATCATGCGGTCTCCTCGATCTCGTCCAGCTCATCCAGTTCGTCGAGCTTGTCCAGCGCGCCGCTCAGGGTGGCCTCGTCCTCGGTCTCGCGGGTCACCACGGCCCGGTACCGGGGCTCCTTGTGCACCAGCTCCCGGTGCACGCCCACCGCCGCCACCTCGCCCTCGTGCACGAGCACCACCCGGTCGGCCCGGTCCAGGAGCAGCGGCGAGGAGGTGAAGACGACCGTGGTGCGGCCTGCTCGCAGATTGCGCACGCCTTCCGCGATCCGGGCCTCGGTGTGGGAGTCGACGGCGGAGGTCGGTTCGTCCAGGACGAGCACCTCCGGGTCGGTGATGAGCGACCGTGCCAGTGCGAGCCGCTGGCGCTGGCCGCCGGAGAGGGACCGTCCGCGTTCGGTGATGCGGGCGTCCATCGGATCCTCGGTGTCGAGCGAGCCCTGTACGAGGGCCGTCAGCACGTCCCCGCACTGCGCGGCCGCCAGCGCCTCCTCGGCGCCGACGTCTCCCGAGGCGGGCACGTCGAGCAGTTCGCGCAGCGAGCCCGACAGAAGCACCGGGTCCTTGTCCTGCACCAGTACGGCTGTCCGAGCACTGTCGAGCGGCAGCTCGTCCAGCGGGACGCCGCCGAGCAGCGCCGATGCGCCCGCCTCCGTGGGGTGTCCGCCGAGGCGTTCCGCCAGTCGCCCCGCCGCGTCCGGATCGCCGCACACCACGGCGGTGAGCCGGCCGGCCGGCGCGAGCAGGCCGCTCGCCGGGTCGTACAGGTCGCCCGAGGGCAGATCGGCCTCGCGCGACCCCTCGGCGGACGTGACCCGCTCCAGGGCCAGAACCCGCGCCGCCCGCCGGGCCGAAGGCCGCGAGAAGGAGTAGGCCATCGCGATTTCCTCGAAGTGCCGCAACGGATACGTGAGGATCATGACGGAGCTGTAGACGGTGACGAGTTCACCGACGGTGATCCGGCCCTGGCGGGCCAGGTGCACGCCGTACCAGACGACCGCGATCAGCAGCAGCCCCGGCAGCAGTACCTGGATGGCCGAGATCAGTGACCACATCCGGGCGCTGCGCACGGCCGCGTGGCGGACCTCCTGGGATGCGCGGCGGTAGCGGTCGAGGAACAGTTCCTCGCCGCCGATGCCGCGCAGGACACGCAGCCCGGCGACGGTGTCCGAGGCCAGCTCGGTGGCCCGTCCCGCCTTCTCGCGCTGGAAGTCGGCGCGCCGGGTCGCGCGGGGCAGCAGCGGCAGCACCGCCACCGCGAGGACGGGCAGGCCCACGGCGACGACCACGCCGAGGGCCGGCTGGTAGACGACCAGGCCGACGCAGACGAGCACGATGCTGACGGCCGCGGCGGTGAAGCGTGACACGGCCTCCACGAACCAGCCGATCTTCTCGACGTCACCCGTGGAGACGGCCACCACCTCGCCCGCCGCGACACGCCGGGTCAGTGCGGAGCCCAGCAGCGCGGCCTTGCGGGCCAGGAGTTGCTGGACGCGGGCGGCCGCCGTGATCCAGTTGGTGACCGCCGCGCGATGCAGGAAGGTGTCGCCGATCGCGTTGCCGGCGCAGGCCAGCGCCATCAGCCCGCCTGCGAGGGCGAGCCGGGAGCCGGATCGGTCGACCACGGCCTGGACGGCGAAGCCCACACAGAACGGCAACGCGGAGACCGACACGAAGTGGAGCAGTCCCCAGGCCAGCGATCTGAACTGTCCACGCAGCTGATTCCGGCCGAGCCACCACAGGAACCGCGGCCCCGAGCGCGCGTCCGGCACACCTGGGTCGGGATACGGAAGGTCTTGGATCTGCATGACGTCCCAGTGGCTCGTGTCAGGTGGGCGGAAGGGATGGCGGTTGGTGATGGGGTGAGGATGCGAACGGAAAGGGCCGTGCACGGGGAAAACAGACCGTGAAAGGTTCGCGTCACAACGTGGTCGAAGGCAACCGGTTTTCCGTGGCAGCGCACAGATCCGGCTACCGCGGGACTCACCTCGTGCGCCTCCCGTCACCGAGGCCTCATTGCGGGCGCGCCCGACTCGCCGTGGCACACCGGCGATGCGAGGAACGCAGCGGCTGTTGAAGCGAGTTGTGTGCGATGCGTCACTCGGTTCCTGATTTACACGGTGGCAACACGGCGGTCTCGTGGGCGATCAACAACTCCCGCAAAGTGATCGCCGCGGAAGCCGCTTTCCGTATTGCAGAAGTCCTGTCCCGGCTTCTGTGTGCCACCGTCCCCAAGGAGTGCCCGTGCCGCCGTCCGTACCGTCCCTGCCGCGACGCGTCGCACGCATACTGCGTACCTCTCTCTTCGCGCAGGTCGCCTGCGCACTCGTGCTCGGCATCGTCGTCGGAAAGCTGTGGCCCGACCTGGCCGCGGATCTCCAGCCGCTCGGCGACGGGTTCACCCGGCTCATCAAGACGATCATCTCGCCGCTGGTGTTCTGCGTGGTGGTCGTCGGCATCGCCAAGGCCGGTGACCTGAAGGCATTCGGCCGGATCGGACTCAAGGCCCTGATCTGGTTCGAGGTCGCGAGCACGCTCGCCCTGCTCATCGGGCTTCTCGCCGCCAACGTCGTCCAGCCCGGCTCGGGGATGAACGTCGACCCGGCCACGCTCGACACCTCGGCGGTCGACGAGAAGACGGGCGGCGGTTCACTGCCCTCGACGACCGAGTTCGTCCTGAACGCGCTTCCCACCAGTTTCATCGGAGCCTTCGCCGAGAACTCCCTGCTCCAAGTGCTCGTTCTCGCCTGCCTGGTGGGCGCCGCTCTGCTGCACCTCGGCCACACCAAGGTGCCGCAGGTCCTGCCGGCCATCGAGCAGGCCCAGGAGATCATCTTCGCGATCGTCGGCTTCGTCATGCGACTGGCCCCGATCGCGGTGTTCGGCGCGATGGCCGTCCTGATCGGCCAGTACGGGCTCGGCGTGATCGAGACGTACGCCAAGCTGATCGTCCTGTGCTATGTGGCCGCGGCGTTCTTCATCGTGCTCCTCGCGGTCGCCCTGCGGATGGTCACCGGGCTCAGCCTCTGGAAGTTCCTCCGGTACATCCGCGAGGAGATGCTGCTCGCGCTGGGCACGGCGTCCACCGAGTCCGTCATGCCGCGCGTGATGCAGAAGCTGCGCAAGGCAGGTGCCCGCGACGACGCCGTGGGCCTGGTGCTGCCCACGGGCTACTCCTTCAACCTCGACGGCGCCTCGCTCTACCTGTCCATCGGCACCCTGTTCATCGCGCAGGCCGTGGGTGTGGATCTCAGCCTGGGTCAGCAGATCACCGTGCTGCTGGTACTGATGCTGACCAGCAAGGGCATGGCCGGCATCCCCGGTTCGGCCTTCCTCGCCCTGTCCGCGACCGCCGCCTCGCTGGGCGCCATTCCCGCCGGCGCTGTCGCCCTCCTGCTGGGTGTGGACCGCATCATGGACTCGATGCGCGTGGTGACGAACCTCCTCGGCAACTGCGTCGCCGTCTTCGCGGTGTCCCGCTGGGAGGGTGCGCTGGACGCCGCACGGGCGAAGAAGGTGCTGGACGGGGAGATCGTCTTCGTACCCGACGCCCACGAAGAGGCTCTGCCCTCGGCATCGGCCAAGGAGCCTGCGTCCGAGGCCCGCTGATCACTCGTCGCAACGAGCCGCGTGCTGCCACTCCGCAACCGGGAGCGGCAGCGCGCTGCTCTTGGTGTGGGGGCCTACGAGAGCATCTGGCCGGCGTCGGCGCCGCCAGGCCCCCCGTCGACCAGCGTGTCCAGCAGACCCCCGAGCACCTCCCGCTGCTCGTCCGTGAGAGGCGCGAGGATCTCCTCCGCGGCCGATCTGCGCGCCGCGTGCAGCTCGCGCAGCGCCTCGCGTCCCTCGGGCGTGAGGCCGATCCGGATCACCCTGCGGTTGCTCGGGTCGGGAACCCTGCGCACCTTGCCGCTCGCCTCCAGGGCGTCGACCAGCGTCGTCACGGCACGCGGCACCACTTCCAGCCGCTCGGCGAGGTCGGCCATACGGGGCGGCGAGTCGTAGTGCGCGAGGGTGCGCAGCAGCCGGGACTGCGCCGGGGTGATGCCCAGGGCACGCTGTTGGAGATGGCGTTTCTGGATCCGGTGCACCCGGCGGGTGAGCCGCAGCAGCTGCTCGGCGAGCAGTCCGTCGGGGTCGGAGGTGGTCATGCGGGAACAATATCAGGACCACGTTCATTGTGAGTATAGGTAACAATGAGCTACGCTCCGCCAGCCGTTGCCGACTCCCTCCTGAAGGAGCCCATGAAACCCGACCACGAACCCGCCTGGACGCCGCCCGACGACTCCGAGGAGCAGCCGCGGCAGGTGCGTCGCATCCTGAAGCTCTTCCGCCCCTACCGTGGCCGACTGCTCGTCGTCGGCCTGCTCGTCGGCGCCTCGTCGCTGGTATCGGTCGCCACGCCGTTCCTGCTCAAGGCGATCCTCGACACCGCGATCCCCCAGGGACGGACCGGCCTGCTCACCCTGCTGGCCCTCGGCATGATCCTCAGCGCCGTACTGTCCAGCGTCTTCGGCGTCCTGCAGACCCTGATCTCGACGACGGTCGGCCAGCGCGTCATGCACGATCTGCGCACCGCCGTCTACGGCCGGTTGCAGCGCATGTCGCTCGCCTTCTTCACCCGCACCCGCACGGGCGAGGTCCAGTCCCGCATCGCCAACGACATCGGCGGCATGCAGGCCACCGTCACCTCCACGGCCACCTCCCTGGTCTCCAACTTCACCAGCGTCGTCGCCACGATCATCGCGATGCTGGCCCTCGACTGGCGGCTGACCGTCGTCTCGCTGCTCCTGCTGCCGGCGTTCGTGTGGATCAGCCGCCGGGTCGGCGACGAACGCCGGAAGATCACCACGCGGCGTCAGAAGCAGATGGCCGCGATGGCCGCGACGGTCACCGAGTCGCTGTCGGTCAGCGGCATCCTGCTGGGCCGCACCATGGGCCGCGCCGAGTCGCTGACGAAGTCCTTCGCCGAGGAGTCCGACCGGCTGGTCGACCTCGAGGTGCGGTCGAACATGGCCGGCCGCTGGCGGATGGCCGTCATCACGATCGTCATGGCCGCCATGCCCGCCGTCATCTACTGGACGGCCGGCCTCGCCCTCCATCTGGGCGGTCCGGAGGTCTCCATCGGCACGATCGTCGCCTTCGTCTCCCTCCAGCAGGGCCTGTTCCGCCCGGCGGTCAGCCTGCTCGGCACCGGCGTCCAGATCCAGACCTCGCTGGCCCTCTTCCAGCGCATCTTCGAGTACCTCGACCTGCCCGTCGACATCACCGAGCGCGAGCGCCCCCTCCGTCTCGACCAGGTCAAGGGCGAAGTCCGCTTCGAGGGCGTCGAGTTCCGCTACGACGGCAAGGGCGGTCCCGTCCTCGACGGCATCGATCTCACCGTCCCGGCCGGCGGCAGCCTCGCGATCGTCGGCCCGACCGGCGCCGGCAAGTCCACGCTGGGCTACCTGGTGCCGCGGCTGTACGACGTGACGGGCGGCCGGGTCACCCTCGACGGCGTCGACGTCCGCGACCTGGACTTCGACACCCTCGCCCGGGCGGTCGGCGTCGTCTCCCAGGAGACGTACCTCTTCCACGCCTCGGTCGCCGACAACCTCCGCTTCGCCAAACCCGATGCCACCGACGAGGAGCTGCACGCGGCGGCCCGGGCAGCCCAGATCCACGATCACATCGCCGCCCTGCCCGACGGCTACGACACTGTGGTCGGTGAGCGCGGTCACCGCTTCTCCGGCGGTGAGAAGCAGCGCCTGGCCATCGCCCGTACGATCCTGCGCGATCCGCCGGTGCTGATCCTCGACGAGGCGACCAGCGCGCTGGACACCCGCACCGAACGTGCCGTCCAGGAGGCGATCGACGCGCTGTCGGCCAACCGGACGACGCTCACCATCGCCCACCGGCTGTCCACCGTTCGGGGCGCCGACCAGATCGTGGTCCTGGACGCCGGGTGCGCGGTCGAACGGGGCACGCACAAGGAGCTGTTGGAGCTCGACGGGCGGTATGCGGCGCTGGTACGCCGGGACGCCCAACTTGAGCCGACAAGGTGACGATATGCCGGGTTTGTAGCGATGTGCGGGTTACCGTGCCCGCATGCAGACGAATACTCCGCCACGGAGCACGACTCGCAGGACTCGACTGACGCGCCGGGGCCGTGCCGCCCTCATCGCAATCGGAGCCGTCCTGGCCGGTACCGCCGTGGCGGTGCCGCTGCTGACCCACGGGGGCGACGAGGAGGCCAGACCCGCATCGCTGGTGATCCCGGAGGGCTGGCGCGCCGGCCAGGTCTACGAGGCCGTCGACAAGGTCCTCGAACTGCCCCCCGGCACCACCAAGAAGGCCCTCCCCAGAGCCAAGCTGAAACTGCCGAACGACGCCGACGGCAACCCGGAGGGCTACCTCTTCCCGGCGACATATCCGCTGCCCGAGAAGGCGACGCCGGAGCAGTTGCTGTCGACGATGGTCGACACCGCCAACAGGAAGTTCAACGGCGCCCCGATCGCCGCCGGGGCGCAGCGCAACGCCATGAACGTCTACCAGGCGGTCACCATCGCGAGCATCATCCAGGCCGAGGCCGCGACCAAGGCCGACATGGGGAAGGTGGCCCGGGTCATCTTCAACCGGCTGGAGCGCGGTATGCCGCTCCAGATGGACTCCACGATCAACTACGCCCTCAACCGCACCAAGTTGAGGACGACGCTGAACGACACCCGTATCGACAGCCCCTACAACTCGTACCAGCGCATGGGCCTGCCGCCCACGCCGATCGACAACCCGGGCGAGGAGGCGATGCGTGCCGCGATCAACCCGACCCCGGGAAACTGGCTGTACTTCGTCACGGTCAAGCCGGGCGACACCCGCTTCACGGCCGACTACGCGGAACATCAGCGCAACGTCGCCGAGTTCAACGCGCAGCAGGCGAGCGTGAGCCCGCAGCCGACGCGGTGACCCGACGGAGCTTCGGGCGGCGAGGCGGCCGCACGACGCCGGCGGGACGTCATGCGGCGACGGGCTGCTCCTCGGCCAGCAGCCGCCTGATGTCCCGTACGGCCGCCCGCCCGGCCCGGTTGGCGCCGATGGTGCTGGCCGAGGGGCCGTAGCCGACGAGGTGGATCCGCGGGTCGGCGACCGCGCGCGTTCCGTCCACCCGGATGCCGCCGCCCGGTTCACGCAGCCGTAGCGGCGCCAGGTGGTCGATGACGGCCCGGAATCCGGTCGCCCAGAGGATGACGTCCGCGCTGACGTGCCGTCCGTCCTGCCACTCGACACCGTCCGGCGTGATCCGGGCGAACATCGGCTGCCGGTCCAGCACTCCGTCCTTCAGTCCTTGCCGAATGGCGTCGTTCAGCGGCAGGCCCGTGACGGACACCACACTCTTGGGCGGCAGTCCCTGCCGTACCCGTTCCTCCACGAGCGCGACCGCCGCCCGGCCGGCGTTCTCGTCGAAGGGCCCCTCGCGGAAGACGGGCGGACGCCGGGTCACCCAGGTGGTCGCGGCCGCGTACGGGGCGATCTCCAGCAGATGCTGCGTACCGGAGGCGCCGCCGCCCACCACGACGACCCGCTGTCCGGCGAACTCCTCGGGCCCGGGGTACTGCGCGGTGTGCAACTGCCGCCCGCGGAAGGTCTCCTGGCCCGGATAACGCGGCCAGAACGGCCGGTCCCAGGTGCCGGTGGCGTTGATCAGCGCCCGCGTGGCCCAGTCCCCGGCCGAGGTCTCGACGAGCAGCCGCCCGCCCGGGCCCTCCCGCACGGAGTGCACGTCGACCGGCCGCCGTACGCGCAGGTCGAACGTCTCCTCGTACGCGGCGAAGTACTCGCGGATCACCTCCGACGACGGCCGCGCCGGATCGGCACCCGTCAGCTCCATCCCCGGCAGCGCGTGCATCCCGTGCACCTTGCCGTACGTCAGCGATGGCCATCGGAACTGCCACGCCCCGCCCGGACCGGGGGAGTGGTCCAGCACCACGAAGTCACGGTCCGGCTCAAAACCGGTCCGCCGCAGGTGATAGGCGCCGGCCAGTCCGGCCTGACCGGCGCCTATGACGACAACCTCGACCTCGCGCGTGTTGTTCACGCTTCCACCAACAGCGTCGAGTCCGTGGATCTTCCCGCGCGGTCGGTCGGGCGTGGGCGGCGGCCCGTGGGTCAGGATGGAGACATGTCAGATGTGTTCAGCACCCGAGTTCTGCACGTCGCCACCGGTTCCGCGGAGAACGTCGTCGACCTGACCCGTGACTGCGAGGCCTTCCTGAGTGAGGTGACCGCCGGCCGCGACGGCCTGCTCAACGTCTTCGTCCCGCACGCCACGGCCGGCATCGCGATCATCGAAACGGGCGCGGGCAGCGACGACGACCTCCTCGCCGCGCTGCACACCCTGCTCCCCGCCGACGACCGCTGGCAGCACCGCCACGGCAGCCCCGGCCACGGCCGTGACCACGTCCTCCCGGCGCTCGTCCCCCCGCATGCGACCCTGCCCGTACTGGACGGACGGCTCGAGCTGGGGACGTGGCAGTCGGTGTGCCTGGTGGACACGAACAGGGACAATCCCAACCGTCAGGTACGGTTGAGCTTTTTGGGGGCGTCGTGACCTGGCCGGTGGCGTCGACGCAGGCGGCCGGCTGTGCGTCGGGCAGCGCAGTTCTCGAGTCAGTCCACAGGCTGCATCTCCCTGAAGCGGGCCGCCAGTTCGCTGCGGGAGCGGATGCCGAGCTTGGCGTAGACATGCGTCAGGTGGTACTGGACCGTCTTGACGGAGATGAACAGCTCCAGTGCCGTCTGCTGGTTGGTGGCTCCGGAGGCGACGAGCCGGGCGACGGCTTGCTCCTGCGGCGTGAGGTGTGCCAGGCCGGGAGCGTTGCGGGTGGTGTTCAGGCCGCCTGCCTTGAGTTCGCGATCGCACCGCTCCGCGTGGGTACGGGCGCCCAGGGTGACGTAGGCGTCGCGGGCGTTCTTGAGGAAGGCGTCGGCCTCACGGCGTTTGCCGGCTCGGCGCAGGGTCTGGCCGTAGACGAAGTTCACCCGGGCGTGGTCGTAGGGCAGCGGCAGGTGTTCGAGGTGCGCGAGCGCCTGCTCGAAGTCCTTGCGGGCGGTGTCGATGTCGCCCCGTGCGGCGGTGAGCCTGCCGCGGGCCGTGCCGAGGCGCGCCATGCCGGAGCGTCGGCCGCGGCGTGCGGCCAGCTCCTCGTACGGGGTGAGGAAGGCATCGGCCTCGTCGAGCCTGCCGGTCATCACCAGGGCGTTGGCGTACACGTCCGGCCACGGCCAGAATCCCGGCTCGTCGATGGACTCGCGCTCGGACAGCTGGACCACGGGTGACAGTGCCTCGATGACCCGTCCGTAGTCGCCGCGTGCCTCGGCGACCTGTGCGCGTGCCAGACAGGCCGGTACGAGCATGACCTCGTAGTGGTGGATGCCGGCCGCGGCCTCGCCCACGTGGTGGTCGGCCGCCTCCCAGTCGCCGCGCAGGGCGTTGATCTGGGCTCCGGTCCAGTGCACGAGCGGGCGGACGAACTCGATGCGGGCCTCGGAGAGACGGACGGTGGCCCGCTGTACCGTCTCGAGGGCCTCCTGCCATGCCCCGAGTGCGAACTGGGTGCGCGCGAGCCAGCCCTGCGCCCAGAGGGAGATCCGGGTGGAGCCCATCCGGTAGCCGGTGGGAACGGCGGCCTCGAGTCGCCGGCGTGCGTCCTCCGGGGCGTCCAGGGCGAGGTCCACCCAGCCGCGTCCGAGCTGGAAGCGCTGCGGCTGGGCGCCGCCGGGCAGTTGGGCGGCGGCTGTGTCGTATGCGGCGACGGCCTCCTCGGGCCGGCCGATCCCCGCCAGGCCCAGGCCGAGGATGGCCTCCGACTCGATGGCCGACGGATCGTCCGGGTCTGCCAGGTCCATGGCGCGGTGGGCCCAGGAGACCAGCTCGCGCCCGTTCCAGCGTCCCAGGGCGTGCAGCACGCGCCGCTGGCAGATCTTCGCCATCAGGTCGCGGTGGCGTTTCGGGTCGCAGCGCTCCCAGGCCTGGGTCAGGAACGTCTCGGCTTCCGAGGGCCGACCGCGCATGATGGCCAGATAGCCGAGTACCACGTCGCGCAGGGTGCTGGGCGGGAAGCTTTCCAGTTCCAGGGCGAAGACCGCGGCCTGCGGTACGTCTCCTGCGCCGATCATGGCGTCGACCGCGCGGAGCAGCCGGTTCTGGCGGGCGGGGCGGTCGCTGCTCAGACGGCTGGCCTTGACCAGGGTGTCGGCCACGGTGCCCCACTCCCCGGCGGTCGCGCGCTCGACGGCGTGCCGGTCGAGCTCCTCGGCGAGCTCGTCGTTCGCCGAGGTGGTGGCGGCCACCTGGTGGGTCAGTCGGCGGCCGCGGTCCTCGGTGATCGTCGCCGCGCGGCGGTGCAGATCGGCGCGGTGCGTCAGATCGATGCCGGTGAGGACGGAGGCCCGCACCAGAGGGTGGGTGAAGGCCAGCAGTGCGCGGCCCGGATCGACGGTGGCAGCAAGCAGGCCCGCGGCGCGCGCCTCGTCCACCGCGGGCAGAGGATCGTCGAGCTCAGCGAGTGCGGCGGCCTCGGCGAGGGAGACGTCGTTCCCGAGGACCGAGCAGGCCTCCACCAGGGCCCGGGTGGCGTCGCCGCACCGGGCGAGGCGGTGCCGCACGACCGATGCGTAGCGGGCGGGCGCGGGCAGCATGGGGCGCCAGTCGTGCCAGGTCTCCCGGGGCAGTTCGCTGAGCAACTGTGTGACGTACCGGGGATTGCCCCTGGTGTGGTGGCACAGGTGGCGGGCCGTTGGCAGGTCCAGGGTGAGGCCGGCGGATTCGCAGGCCAGGGTCCTGACCTCCGCCGGAGTCAGCGGCCCGGGACGCACCGCGCCGTCCCGGCAGCGGTCCAGGAACTCCAGGGCTGCCAGGACCGACAGGGGCACGTCCACGTACTGCCCTTGCACCTCGTACACGTCCTGCGACCCTTGCACCTCGTACAGGTCCCGGGGCTCGTCTCGTGCGATCAGAATGACGAGCACCCGCTCGTCCGACGCCCTGCGCACCGCGGACCGGATCGCGCGCAGGCTTTCCACGTCGGCCCAGTGGGCGTCATCGACGAGCACCACCAGCGGCTCCTGCTCCCGCCGGGCCGCCCACTGGCGGTGGAGCAGGCGGCCGGTGTCCAGCACCGCGTGCGGCGATGCGGGGTCGGGCAGGGCGGTGTCGCCACCCCCGGCGCGCACGAGCTGCTCGGCGACGCCCAGCGGCAGGGCCGACTCCCAGGACACCCCGGCGACTCGGACGACGCGAGGCGCGTCCTTGCCGACGCCGGCCCGGTGTCTGCGCAGCACGTGCTCGACGAGGGCCGTCTTACCGATGCCCGCCGGCCCCTCGACGAGCACCGTCGCGGAGTGACCCGCGCAGGCGGCCTCGACCGCGCGGGTCAGCGCGGCAACCTCGCCGACCCGCCCGATCAGGCTTTGCTGCTGCTCAGGGCGGTTATCCATGTGCCTGCACGTTAACACTGCCTCGGATGCGGATCATGATGAGTGGATCGGGGCCGCCCGTGCGGCCCGCTCGTCGGGAAGCCGGTCCGCGGCGGGCGACACGGTGCTTACGGGAGTCAGCCGAGGTCTCCACCGGCGACGGGGAGCACCGTGCCGGTGATGTAGGACGCCTCGTCGGACGCGAGAAAGACGATCGCCGCGGCCTGCTCGTCCAGCGTGCCGTACCGCTTCAGCAGGGACGAGGCTACGGTCTGGTCGACGATCTGCTGGTACCAGGCCTTCTCCTGCTCGGTCCCGGGCGCGGGACCGCGGGCGACGCGGCGCGCGGGGGCGTCGGTGCCGCCGGGAGCGGTCGCCACGACCCGGATGCCGTACGGGGCGGTCTCCAGGGCGAGTGACGCCGTGAGGGCGTTGATGCCGCCCTTGGCGGCTGCGTACGGGATGCGGTTGATGCCGCGGGTGGCCACAGAGGAGACGTTGACGATGGTGCCGGAGCGCTGCTCGATGAGGTGGGGCAGCACGGCCCGGCAGGTCCACAGTGTGGGGAAGAGGGAGCGCTGGATCTCCGCCTGGATCTCCTCGGGTGCGTAGTGCTCGTAGGGCTTGGCCCAGATGGTGCCGCCGACGTTGTTGACGAGGCAGTCGATCCGGCCGAGCCGGTCCTGGGCCTCGGCGATCGCGGACTGCGCGCCGTCGTAGGTCTCCAGGTCGGCGATGACCGCGTGCGCCTTGAGATCGTCGGCCGCTTCCCGGACCATCTCGGAGCGATCCACCAGCACGAGCTGAGCGGACTCCTGCGCCAGGCGGCGGGCGACAGCGAGGCCGATGCCCTGGGCTGCGCCGGTGACGACGGCCTTCTTCCCGGCGAACCGGTCCACGTGCACGCTCACGCCGCCTCCACCGCCTCCCGTACGGCGACCGGTGTGAACTTCTCGTAGTGGAAGCTCGCCGGGGTGACACCGAGGGACGCGATGTGGCCGCGCACCGCGTCCACCATGGCGGGCGGCCCGCACAGGTAGACGTCGACGTCGCCGTCGTGCAGGGTGCCGCTGTCCATCAGGGCGGTCACGAAGCCCTTGTTGCGGGCGCTGCTGGAGGGGTCGGCGACGCAGTGGTCGAAGGTGAATCCCTTGATGACCTTCGTGTAGTCCTCCAGGGTGTCGAGATGGACGAGGTCCTGGTCGGTGGTGACACCGTAGAGGAGATGGACCGGCTGCTCGACGGGGGCCTGAGCCAGTCGTTCCAGCATCGACAGCAGCGGCGCGAGGCCGGTGCCGCCGGCCAGGAGCAGTGCCGGGCGGGTGAGATCGCGCAGGTAGAAGCTGCCCATGGGCCCGGTGAACTCGAGGCGGTCGCCGACCTGGGCCCGCTCCGCGAGGTAGCCGGACATCGCGCCGCCCTCGGTCAGGCGCACCAGGAAGGAGGCCTGGTGCTGGTTGGGGCCGGAGCTGAAGGAGTACGACCTGGTCTGGTCCGTGCCCGGCACGGTGATGTTGACGTACTGGCCGGGCAGGAAGTCCAGTGCCTCGCGGTCGTCGACGTCGAGGGTGAAGCCGACCGTGGTGGGGGAGTGCCGCTGGATGTCCGCCAGGGTGGCGCTGTGGGACGCCACAGCGGTCTTGGCGGCGGCCGATGTCGACGGGATGCGCAGCACGAGATCGCTGTGCGGGGTCATCTGGCACGGCAGACAGTAGCCGAGCGCCGCCTCGTCCTCGGTCAGTGCCTCGTCGATGTAGTCACCGCCGTCGTAACGGCCGGACTCGCAGAGCGACTTGCAGGTGCCGCAGGCGCCGTCGCGGCAGTCGAGAGGGATGTTGATCCGGGCCTTGTACGAGGCGTCGGCGATCGTCTCTCCCGGTCGGCACTCGATGAACCGGGTGATGCCGTCCTCGAAGTTCAGGGCGACCTGGAATGCCATGGTGTTGCTCATTTCAAGACGTGGGGGGCCGGCTCAGACGTGGTAGATGTCGACGACGTGGTGCACGTAGTCGTTCTTCAGGACCACCTTCTTGGCGCGGATCAGCGGGTCGGGGCCGGAGAAGTCGATCCGGTAGAACGACGTGCCGAAGTAGGTGTCGACGGTGTGGTAGCGGTAGTAGAGCGTGAACCAGTTGAACCGCACGTCCACGATCCCGCTGTCGTCCTGCCCCGTGATCTCGACGTTCGTGACGTTGTGGCCGGTGCGCGGCTCGGGCAGGCTCGTGGCGCTCGAGCGGTCGGTGCGGATGCGGAAGACCCGGTCCTCCAGGCCCCCGCGGTTCGGGTAGTAGATCAGTGAGATCTCGCGCTGTGGATCAGTGGTGAGCTCGTCGTCGTCCGCCCAGGCGGGCATCCAGAACTCGACGTCGGGGTGGTAGCACTCGAGCCACTTCTCGAACTCGCGGTCGTCGAGGTGGCGGGCCTCGCGGTAGAGGAACCGGCGGACGTCGTCGAGCGTGACGGTGGGCGTGGTGGTGTCGGTTGCCGTGGTCACTTCGCCACCTCCAGGTCCAGGGCGTTGCGCATGGTGTCGAGCCAGTAGCCGTGCTGAATGGGGTAGAGCCCCTCGTCCTCCGTACGCACCCCGCTGGCGATCGGGTTGATGCCGATCCGCTGCGCGGCCTCGTCAGGGCCGTCGATCTGGTGCACGGCGCCGCGGCTGAGGTCGTTCCACGGGGCGGCGGTCGCCAGGTACGTCTTCTGGCAGGAGCGGAACTCCTCCAGGTCGTCCGGCGTGGCCATGCCGGTGGCGTTGAAGAAGTCCTCGTACTGCCGGATGCGCTGGGCCCGGGCCTCGGGCGACTCGCCCTTGGGGGCGATGCAGTAGATCGTGACCTCGGTCTTGTCGACGGAGATGGGCCTGAAATGCCGGATCTGTGAGCTGAACTGGTCCATCAGGTAGACGTTCGGGTAGAGGCACAGATTGCGCGAGACCCCGATCATCCAGTCGGCCTTGTCCTCGCCGAACTCCGCCACCAGCTCGTCGCGCCTCTCATGGAGGGGGCGGTTGGCGGGGTCGAGCCACTTGGTCCACAGCAGCAGATGGCCGTGCTCGAAGGAGTAGAAGCCGCCCTTCTGCTTGGCCCAGCCGCCGGCGTCCATCGTCTTGGTGTCGTTCATGGACTCGCCGGCGGTGCGGCGGGCCTGCGTCGCCGCGTAGTTCCAGTGGGTGGCGGACACGTGGTAGCCGTCGGCGCCGTTCTCGGTCTGCAGCTTCCAGTTGCCGTCGTAGGTGTACGTCGACGAGCCGCGCAGCACCTCCAGGCCCTCGGGGGACTGGTCGACGATCATGTCGATGACCCTGGCCGCGTCGCCGAGGTGCTCGATGAGGGGCTTGACGTCCGGGTTGAGGCTGCCGAAGAGGAAGCCGCGGTAGCTCTCGAAGCGAGCGACCTTCCTCAGGTCGTGCGACCCGTTCGTGTTGAACTGCTCGGGATAACCCGCCTCGCGCGGGTCCTTCACCTTCAGGAGCCTGCCGGTGTTGCTGAACGTCCAGCCGTGGAACGGGCAGGTGAAGGTGGTGCGGTTGTCCGTCTTGCGGCGGCAGAGCATCGCGCCGCGGTGGCTGCACGCGTTGATGAGGCAGTGAAGTTCCCCCTGCTTGTCGCGGGAGATGACGACCGGCTGCCGGCCGATGTACGTCGTGAAGTAGTCACCTGTGCCGGAAATCTGGCTCTCATGGGCGAGATAGACCCAGTTCCCCTCGAAGATGTACTTCATCTCCAGCTCGAAGAGCTCCTCGTCGGTGAAGATGCTCCGGCGGACGCGGTACACACCGTTCTCCGGATCCTCCACCAGGGCGTTCTCGACGATGGTCCGCGCACGGCTGTGGGCGTCGGCCATGTTCCGTCCCTCCCAATCGCGTCTGCATCCCGCCGGACAATGGCCGGTTGCCTGCTTGTTACGGCGGCTTTGCAGAACCTTGTCATCGCGGTGACGACCCGGCCCCAGGTATTTCCCCAGGGTTGACCCAGGGGGGTACTGATATCGCTGGCATCTCAATAGCGTGGAATCAGGTATTTGTGGTGTATGGGAGTTGCTCCCTACGCTGGGGCGCAATCGAGGGCCCCAAAAAACAGGAAAGGGGCAGCCCGATGGAACTCAGGCACCTTCGGTATTTCGCGGCCGTCGCCGAGACCCGCCATTTCGGCAGGGCCGCGGAACGCCTGCACATGGCGCAGCCCCCGCTCTCCCAGGCGATCCGCCGGCTGGAGACGGAGCTGGGCGTGGAGCTGTTCACCCGCACCACCCGGCAGGTCGCCCTGACCGGTGCCGGCGAGGTGTTCCGCACCGACGTGGAGCGCATCCTCAAGGCCGTCGACGAAGCGGTGGCGAGGGTCGGGCGCTTCGCGTCAGGGGTGGAGGGGGTCCTGAGGGTCGGCCTCACCGGAGCCGCCTCGTACCGACAACTTCCCATGCTGGCCCGGCTGGTGAAGCGAGAGATGCCGGGTGTGATGCTGGAGGTGCACACGGAGATGCTGACCCCCGCCCAGGAGACAGGGCTGATCGAGCGACGTCTCGATGTCGGCCTCCTGCGCCCGCCGATCAGGCAGGAGGGGATCGCGCACCGCACGATCGCCGACGAGCCCCTGGTCGTGACCGTCCCCGAGGAGCACTGGCTCGGCGAGGCGGACTCCGTACGCGTGGAGCAGTTGCGGCACGAGAACTTCATCATGTACGGCGCCACGCTCGGCTCCGTCCTGAACGACGCCGTGGTCCGCAGCTGCCTCGCGTCCGGCTTCTACCCGCACTGCGCCTACGAGGTCACCGAGACGTCGGCCGCCCTGGCGCTGGTCGCCGCGGGGCTCGGCGTCGCCGTACTGCCGGACTCCGTCCGCTCCGCACCACGCGAGGGGGTGCTGTGCAAGGCGGTCGAGGACGCGTTCTGCGTACGCCTCGACCTGGCGTGGCGCGAGGACGACGAGTCGCCACTCCTGAGGAACCTCCTGAAGGTCCTCGAGAACAACGATGTATTCCTTGAAGGAGCGGCGTGAAAATCGTCAAGGTGGAGGCAGTTCCCTTCGCCATTCCCTATGCAAAGCCTCTGAAATTCGCCAGCGGCGAGGTGCACACCGCCGAACACGTCCTGGTGACCGTGCACACCGACGAGGGTCTGACGGGCACCGCCGAGGCACCGCCCCGGCCCTACACCTACGGCGAGACCCAGGAGTCGATCATTGCGGTGATCGACAAGGTCTTCACACCGCAGATCCTCGGTCTGTCACCGCTGGAGAGGGAGGCGATCCACGCAAGGCTCGACCGGACCATCGGCAACCCCACCGCCAAGGCCGCCATCGACATGGCGCTGTGGGACATCCTCGGGAAGGCGGCGGGCGTGCCCGTGTCCGGCCTGCTCGGCGGATACACCGACCGGATGCGGGTGAGCCACATGGTGGGCTTCGCCCCCGCCGACCGCATGGTCGCGGAGGCCGAGCGGGTCCGGGACACCTACGGCATCACCACGTTCAAGGTGAAGGTCGGGCGCCGGCCCTACACCGAGGACGTCGAGGCGTGCCGGGCACTGCGCGAGGCCCTGGGCCCGGACGCGGAGCTGTACATCGACGGCAACCGCGGCTGGACCGCGTCCGAATCGGCGCGAGCCCTGCGCGAAATGGCCGACCTCGGCCTCACCTTCGCCGAGGAACTCTGCCCGGCCGACGACGTACTGGGACGGCGCTGGCTGGTCGCCCAGAGCCCGATTCCCTTCATCGCCGACGAGAGCGCCACCCGGGCCGCGGAGGTCACCCGGGAACTCCTCGGCGGATCCGCGACCGCCATCAGCATCAAGACGGCCCGCACCGGCTTCACCGCATCCCAGCGCGTGCTGCACCAGTGCGAGGGCCTGGGCGTCGAGGTGGTGATGGGCAACCAGATCGACGGCCAGATCGGCACCTTGTGCACCGTCACGTTCGGCGCCGCCCACCGCTCGGCCGCACGCCACGCGGGCGAGCTGTCGAACTTCCTCGACATGACCGACGACCTCCTCACCGAGCCGCTCACCATCGAGGACGGCATCCTGCGCATCCGCGAGGGCGCCGGACTCGGCATCGACATCGACCCCGACAAGCTGGCCCGCTACCGCCAGGACCGCTGACGGACGCTGCCCCCCAGTGCCGAAGAGCACGGGGATTCCTCAGCCAGAGGGCGACCGACAGGACTCAGAACCAACAGAACCAGGAACGGGACATGACCGACATCATCACGGAAACGCCGGCCGAGCAGGCCACCGCCGCGGCCTCCGGCACAGCCGCCACCGAACGCTTCCGCAGCAAGCAGCGCGAGGCCGCAGCCGACGTCGACACCAACCGCGTCGACACCCTCGCCTCCGAACTCCTCGCCGCCGCCCACGACATCATCCGCCGCCACAAGGTCACCTACGCCGAGTACGACGCGCTCAAGGCATGGCTGATCCAGGTCGGTGAGGACGGCGAGTGGCCGCTCTTCCTGGACGTGTGGGTCGAGCACGTCGTCGAGGAGATCGCCAACGAGAACCGCGCGGGCAACAAGGGCACCATCGAAGGCCCGTACTACGTGCCCGACTCGCCGCGCCTGCCCGCCGAGGCGACGTTGCCCATGCGCGAGAACGAGGAGGGCACCCCGCTGCTCTTCCAGGGGCAGGTCACCGCCGTGGACGGAACCCCGCTGGATGGCGCCCACATCGAGATCTGGCACGCCGACAACGACGGCTACTACTCCCAGTACGCCCCCGGCCTGCCCAAGTGGAACCTGCGCGGCACGGTCGTCGCCGACGAGCAGGGCAACTTCAAGATCCACACCATCGAGCCCGCGCCCTACCAGATTCCCACCGACGGATCCTGCGGCAAGCTCATCGCCGCCGCGGGCTGGCACGCCTGGCGCCCCGCCCACCTCCACCTGAAGGTGTCGGCGCCCGGACACCAGCTCCTCACCGCCCAGCTGTACTTCAGGGGCGGCAGCCACGTCGAGGACGACATCGCCTCTGCGGTGAAGCCCGAGCTGATCCTTGACCCCGCGCTGGCGGCGAATGGCAACGGCCACGAAGTCACCTACGACTTCGTCCTCGACAAGGCCTGACGCGGCGAGCAGAGGGAACGGAACCGGCAGAGGAAACAGGATGCTTTTCGCAGTGAAGATGGACGTCGAGATCCCGCGCGATCTCGACGAGCAGGTCCGTGCAGAGGTGGTGGCCAGGGAGAAGGCCTACTGCCAGGAACTGCAGAAGTCCGGGACATGGGTCCACATCTGGCGATGCGTCGGACAGTACGCCAACATCAGCGTCTTCGACGTCGCGGACAACGAGGAACTGCACCGCATCCTGTGGAATCTGCCCCTCTTCCCGTACATGAAGATCGACGTCACGGCCCTGGCCCAGCACCCGTCCGACCTGGCGGCCGCGGAGGTCGCGGCGTGACGGACAAGGTGGTCGCCACAGCCGCTGGGGCCGCGGCTGACGTGCCCGACGGCGCCACGCTCGCCGTGGGCGGGTTCGGCCTGAGCGGCGTGCCGAACGTACTGATCAAGGCGCTGTACGACCGAGTTCGACCCCGCCGTCCTCAACCCCCGCGGCGGCGCCATCGCCCTCGTCCTCGAACGCTGACCCGTCCCAGGAGCCGCAGTTGACTTCCTTCCCCGTGTTGCATCACCAGGTCGTCGGCCCGGCCGACGCGCCGTTGATGGTCCTCGGCCCGTCTCTGGGCACATCGATGACCGTATGGGAGCCGCATCTCACCGCCCTCGCCGACCGCTACCGTGTGCTGCGCTTCGACCTTCCCGGTCACGGAGGCTCGCCGACCGGTCTGCTCAGGGATCCCGCGCCAGGCCGCACGACGGTCGAGGACCTCGCGTCGCTGGTCCTTGCCCTGGTCGAGCACCAGGGCGGGGACCGGTTCCACTACGCGGGCATTTCGCTGGGCGGTGCCATCGGGGCCCACCTCGCAGTACGCCACCCGGCACGCATCGACTCGCTCGCACTGGTCTGCTCCTCCGCGCATTTCGGGGCGCCGGAGCCCTGGTGGGAACGCGCCGCCCTCGTACGGCAGAAGGGGACCAGGACACTGCTCGAGACCAGCCCGGAGCGCTGGTTCGCCGACCCCGGAACAGCCGAGACCCGCTTCGGAAGCTCCTTGCTGCAGAACCTCGCCGCCACTGATCCGGCTGGTTACGCGGCATGCTGCGATGCCCTCGCCACCTACGACCTGCGGCCGGAGCTGGCCCGGATCACCGCCCCCACCCTCGTCGTCGGCGGCTCCGACGACATTGCCACCCCACTGCACCACGCGAGGGAACTCGCGGACGGCATCCCCGGAGCCACCCTGAGGACAGTGGCCGCCGGCCATCTCGCAGTCGAGGAGCCCCGGGCCGTGGAGACGGCGCTGAGCGCCCACCTCTCAACGGCCCACACCAGGTCTGTTCGCTTGTGAGTGCACGCGGGTAACCCTGTCGTTCACCCGGTGGACGCGCAGGCCGCCGCCGTTCCCGGCCTCGACTCCTGGCCGATCCTCCCGGTCGATCAGTGCGCGCGAGTCGCCAGCACCTGTTCGGCGACCTCGACCACGGGTGCCACCCACACGCGGTCGTCGCGCGCCAGCCGACGGCAGAACTCTTGGAGGTCGCGGGCGCGCACGGTCTGCGGGGCCCGGTCGCCGATGTCGTGGCCCGCCATGATCACCCACTCGCCGCGGGCTGTTCCTCTGTCCACAAGGGACATGAGCGCGTCGACGTCGAGTCCGTCGATGACGTACGCGTCCAGATGCGCCAGATCGCAGACGTCCGGCATGTTGCCGGTTTCGCCGCCGTAGCCACGTCCTGCCATGAAGCGGTGTGCGACGAGCGGGACGTAGCTCTGCCGTCGCGATCCCCGGCCGATGAAGGACTGGCCGCACGGATAGGCGAACGTCTTCGGGCGCACACCGAGCAGATCCTCGATCACCTGGCCAGCCCTGTCGATGTCAGCGGCGATTTCGTCCAAGGTTCTGTTCTCGAGCGCGTTGGTGCGCGAGAACTCGTAGTTCGCACTGCATGGATGCGTCGTGGTGTGGTTGCCGATCTCATGGCCTGCCGACGCGACGGAAGACCAGCGGTCGGGTGCCGCGGCGATTCCGGAGGGCAGGACGTAGAAACTCGCCCGGATCCCGTGTTCGTCGAGGATCCGCACTCCGTGCAGCTGGCTTTCCCTGGCGTCGTCGAACGACAGGCTCACCGCGACTGCCGTGCCTGCAGGGAAGAACGCCGACATCAGCCCAGTATGCCGCGTGCGTCGTGGGCTTGCGGTGGTCCGTCGCTCAGCCCCTCGGCCCGCGCCACCGCGGGCGCGCACCGGTCTGATCAAGGGACGAGCGGTAGCCCTCCTGCCGGGCTGCAAAAGAGCAACAGCGAGCCCAAGCTGCGGGTTCGTGATCCTCGTCGCTTCACAGAACGCCCACAGAGCCTCGCCGAAACTTTATTCTTCAAGCGTTACGCTCGCCGGCAGGCGAGTGGCCGACGGAGCACCCGCACCGCGGCACTCGCTCCCCCCACCAGGCACAGGAGACTCGGTGTGTATGACGGCGACGTAGTGGTGATCGGCGGCGGCTATGCGGGCGTCCGGCTGGCGAAACGGCTGGACGGGACGGCACGGGTCACGCTGGTGGACCGCAAGGAGATCTTCTTCCACCGCATCGCCTCCCTGCGCGCCGGTGTGCGCCCGGAGTGGTCGGTGACGCCCTTCATTCCGTACGACCGACTGCTGAGCCACGGCCGTGTGGTCGTGGGCAAGGCGGTCCGCGTCGAGACCGGCGAGCGGCAGGTGGTGCTGGCCACGGGCGAGCGGCTGCCGTACGACGTGCTGGTGATCGCCACCGGCGCCGACTACCCGGAACCGGCCCGCTTCACCGGCACCACCGCCGAGGAGGCGGCCACGTCGTTCGCGGTGCACCAGCGGAACATCGCCGCCGCCGATCACGTCCTCGTCGTCGGCGGCGGGCCGTCCGGCGTCGAGCTCAGCGCCGAGATCCGGCTGGCCCGGCCGGACGCCCGGGTCACGCTCGCCCATTCCGGGCCGGCCCTGCTCGATGCCACGGGCAGTGCGCGGGCCGGGCGCAAGGCCCGCGACTGGCTGGAGTCCCACGACGTTCAGGTACGGCTCGACTCCTTCATGTCGCCCGGTAATGACTTCGGCACCTACCGCGACGCCGACGGCAACATCGTCGAGGCCGACCTCTCCTTCTGGGCGACGGGCACCACCCCCAACACGCTCTGGCTGCGCCTGGCCGGGCACGGCGACTGGCTCAACGCGGCCGGGCAGGTGAAGGTCGACCGGATGCTCCGGGTCGAGGGAAAGGCGGACGTGTTCGCGGTCGGCGACGTCAACGACGCCGGCGAGTTCAAGATCACCCCCACCGCGCTCGCCCAGGCGGACCTCGCCGCCCACAACATCCGCACCTACCTGAACAGTTCCGGCAGGCACCGCAAGCAGCCCCGCATGTACCAGCCGGTCCGGCGCAGCCCGATCATCGTGCCGTTCGGCTCGGCCGACGGACTGACGGTGCTGCCCGTACCGGGCGGCGAGACCGCGGTGCTCGGTAGCCGTACCTCCGTCCTGGCCAAGGCGAAGACGCTCATGACCCCGTACATCAGGCGCCAGCTCGGTTACACCGCGAACTGAGGACAGCCTGCTGTCGGCTCGATCCGGCGGCGCCTTTCACCCGTCGACGGTCTTCAGGGTGCCGGAGAGACGCAGGGCGTTGTCGGTGTCGAGGCCGAGACGGGCTGCCCAGGCCAGGGCGTCGTCGAGGGTGGCGTTCGCCTCGGCCAGGTGGGCGGCGGTGAGGGTGGGTGGCACTTTGGCTTCATTCAGGAGGGTGGTCCACTGGCGGGCGGTGAGGGAGAGATAGCGGAGGTCCGGAAGGTCGGCCAGGACGGGCAGGTCGGGGACGTCGGCTCCCGAGAGGTCGAGGCCCCGCAGGTGGGGGACGGTGCGCAGGGGGATGATGTCGGCCGGGCCGGTGGTGGTCAGGTCGAGGGAGGTGAGGTGGGGGTGGGCTTCGAGGGGAGCCAGATCGCCTGTGGTGAGGGTGACACGCAGGGATTCGACGGGAAGTTCGCGCACGGGTGACAGGTCGGCGGCGGTGGAGCGGTTGAGGTGCAGGCGGCGAAGGTTGGGGGCGGCGGTGAGCGGGGCGAGGTCGACGAGGCCGGTGACGTTGTTGATGTGGATCGCCTGGAGGGTGGGCGGGACCTCGTCGGGGACATCGCCGCCGATGAGCTGCTGCGGGGCGGGATCGTGGTCGGGTTCGAGCAAGTGGATGTCGTCGTCGTCCTTCTCGTAAGCGCCCTGGTCCAGGAGTTTCAGGCAGTGGCCCAGGAGTGACGTGATCGAGTCGGCGACGTAGGTGGGTCCCTCGTCGTAGTCGCGGCCGGTCCGGATGATCTGGCCGGGGCGGCCGTTGAGGGCCGGAGCCGTGTCCACGGCCAGGTAGTTGCCGTCCACGCTGCTGCCGAAGCGCAGCCAGCCGGGGTGGCCGCCACAGCGGCGGACGGTCTCGGTGGGGGTGGTGTCGAAGACGACGGCCTCCCATTCCAGGTCCCAGCCGTACCAGGGCCGTTCGCCCGCGCCCCACTCGGTGTGCTCAGCGACCATGCTCTTCAGCGACAGCCAGACGTTGCCCGGGAACAGGTAGCGGTCCTGGTGGCCGGTGTCGTCGCCGTCGGCGATCAGGTAGAGCGCGCGCAGGTCGGGAGGCAGGCGGCGGCCCAGGCGGCGTTCGGCCTCCTCGATCGCGGCGGCGGTGGCGGGCGGGGGCAGTTCCTCGGAGTGTCCCAGGATCGCGGCGCGCCGCTCGAGGTAGGCGCGGAAGCGGGCCACGGCCAGTTCGGGGTCGCCCGCCGGTGCGCCGGTGCCGGGCTCCTGATGCCGGCCGGGCTGGGGCAACCGGTAGTCGGGGTCCAGGACCACCTGGAAGCCGCTGCTCATCCCGGTCACCCTGGTGATGGCGCCGTTGAAGGCGACGAGCCGATACTCGCCTGACGGCCGGCACTGAACCTCCAGGCTGACGGGCTCCCAGCCGCGGTTTTCGCGCAGTCTCCCGGCCAGTGCCATGAGTTCCTCGTGGAGGTTGGGCAGGCCTGTGTTCCAGTTCTCCTCGTGCCGGCCGTAGCCGCCGGTCACTCCCGAACCGCCCCGCCCCGCCCGCCCGTGCAGGACCGCGTGCGTCCAGCCGTTCGGGGCCTTGGCGACGATCGCCTCGACTATCGGTCGTACCGCCTGCTCCACCATGTCGTGCTCCCGTGCTGTCGATGGTGCCGGGCATCATGGCAGCCACCACTGACATCGAGACCGGTGTCCCTGAACGCGTCGGACATCGACAACGACAAGGCGTGAGAACGACCTTCGGGACTGTGTCACGGCATGCGCCGGGCCCCCGCGACGATCGCCTCGCGGATGCGGTTGTAGGTGCCGCAGCGGCATATGTTGCGGATCTCGTCCAGGTCGGCCTCGTCGATCTCCCGTCCCTCCTCCCGCGCCCGGCGCACCTGCGCGACCGCCGTCATGATCTGACCGGGCTGGCAGTAGCCGCACTGGGCGACGTCAAGGTCGAGCCAGGCCTCCTGCAGGGGGTGCAGGTCCCTGCCGACGGTGGCGGGGAGGCCTTCGATGGTGGTGATCTCGTCGGTGGGCGCGATGTCCCTGACCGGGACGGTGCAGGGGGTGAACGCCCTGCCGTTGATGTGGCTGGTGCAGGCCCGGCAGACGCCGACCCCGCAGCCGTACTTCGGTCCGGTGACATCGAGGACGTCTCGGAGCACCCACAGCAGCCGGACGTCGTCCTCGACCTCCGCCGTGACGGCCCTGCCGTTGAGGATGAAGGTGTGCTGCGGCACAGGGACTCCTGTCTAGAAGGCGCGGTCGAGGCCGTCGGTCGGCGAGGCGGGGATCGGCGGGGTGGTGGGCGGCGGCTCGAAGCCGAGCGGTTCGGCGTGGTTGACGGGGAAGGTCGTCGGCATGGTGCCGGTGGCGCGTCCATAGGCGCAGGCGACGGCGGCCATCGCGCCCGCGACAGCCAGCTCCCCCGCACCACCCGGTCGGCCGGTGGTCGGCGGCATGACGACGATCTCCAGCTCGGGCGGGGTGTTCCACTGCCGGGTGTAGAAGTAGTTGTCCCAGCTCCCCTCCAGGAAGTGCCCGTTGTGGAGGTGGAGTCCGGAGGTGAGGGTGAGGGCGATGCCGTCGATGATCCCGCCCATCATCTGGGCTTCCAGGCCGAGTGGGTTGACGGCCAGTCCGACGTCGACGGCGCAGACGACCTTGGTGACCCGGGGTCCGGTGTACGCGTCGGGGATCTTCCGCCCGGTGGTCTCGGGCCGGCAGTCGATCTCGGCGAGCACGGCGACGAAGGAGTGGTACTCGGGATGGACCGCGATGCCCTGGGCGGTGTCGGCGGGCATGGTCCGGCCCCACCTGCCGAGCTCCGCGACCTTGTCGAGGACTGCCCTGGCCCGTTCGTCCTTGAGCAACCGGCGGCGGAATGCATACGGGTCCTGGTCGCCCATCCGCCTCGCGAGCTCGTCGACGACCAGTTCCTGAGCGCAGCGCACGTTGGGCGAGTAGATGTTCCGCATCGCGCCGGTGTTGTAGCCCGTGTCGGTCTCGTTGAGCAGCATGGTGGTGGCCCCGAAGTGGTAGGGGCTCTGCTGCGTGAGCTGGAAGAGCGTCTCGGAGAAGGTGAGATCGGCGACCGGCAGTTCGGCGGCCTGGGCAGTGATGATCTCGCCGATTCCGTGCCCGAAGTCGGTGGCGACCGAGGTGTGGCGCTGCGCGTAGGTGAGGACCTCGCCGGGCGTGTAGGTGGCCCGGACCCGCGAGGTCGACATGGGGTGCGTGCGCCCCTGACGGAAGTCGTCGGCCCGGTGCCACATCAGCTTCACGGGCTTTCCCATGGCCTTCGAGATCTCGGCGGCCTCACTGGCGGCGTCGTAGAACAACTTGCGTCCGAACGAGCCGCCGCCCTCGGTGACATGGACCCTGACGGCGCCGCTCGGCAGACCGAGCCGGTGGGCAATCTGCTCCTGGGCGACGATCGGCGACTTGAGGCCGGCCCAGATCTCGGCCGAGTCGGCGCGTACGTCGGCGATGGCGCAGTTGGTCTCCAGGGCACTGTTGCTGGCGAAGTGGAAGGTGAAGCGGGCGTCGACGGCCTTGGTGAGGAGCGGCAACGGTGATACGACGAGGGGCGGTTCGGCGGCCTTCAGCTTGCGCAGGACGGTCTCGTCGGATGCGCCGTCGGCAGTGCCGGGTCCCCAGGTGACCTTCAGGGCGCGGACGGCGTCGATGCACTGGCCGAAGGTACGGCCGCGGACGGCGACGCCGGTGGAGATCCGTACGACGTCGGTGATCCCGGGCATGGTGCGCACCGCGTCGAGGTTCGCGACCGAGCGGACGGTGCCGTTGATGGTCGGGGGCCGGCACACCATGGTGGGCAGCGCGTCGGGCACCTGCACGTCCATGGCGAACTTCTTGCGGCCGGTGACCGCCTCAAGGGCGTCGATCCGCCGCTGCGGGGTTCCGATGACGGTGAACCGGGACCGGTCCTTGAGGGTCACCTCGACCGTGGTGTCGCTGAGGGCGGCCGCCTTCGCGGCCAGCTCGCCGTAGGTGAGGCTGCGCCCGGTCGTGGAGACGACGGCTCCGGCGCGGGCGGTGAGTGAGCCGACCACCTCGCCGAGTTCGAGGGCGGCGGCGCGCAGCAGCCGGCCCCGGGCGACGGCGGCGGCGACGCGGATCGGGGTGAAGGTGGAGATGGTGGTGTTGGAGCCCCCGGTGAGCTGGTTGAAGAGCAGCTCGGGCCGGGCATCGGCGAGCGTGACCCGTACCTTGTCGAGCGGTAGGTCGAGTTCCTCGGCGATCAGCATCGCGCTGGAGGTGGTGATGCCCTGTCCCACCTCGGCCCGGGGCAGTGCGAAGGAGGCCGTGCCGTCGGCGTCGATCCGGATGGTGATGAGGTTCGCCGTGGGCAGCGTGGCATGCGTGAGCATGTCGTTGAGGTCGTAGATCTCGGACGGGCCGGGCAGAGACGGGACCACGGACGGGGCCTGTGCCGCGGCCTGCGCGGAGGCCTGCCGGGGAGCGAGCGCCGCCCCGCCGAACTGGGCGGCGACGGTCAGGGTCGGTGCCGCCAGTACGTATCCGAGGAATCTGCGCCGCCCGGTGCCGCGCCGGACCGCGGCCTCCTCGCCCCGCCGCGCATCGTCCCACGCTTCCATCGGCTGCCCCTTCGACGCGTCCTGTGGGTCTCTGGTGGCTGATCCCTGCAACTCGCAGGCACCATGGCGCACTTCGACCGGCCGCGGGAGCGGGTTTGTCGTATGCTTCACCCGTGCGGCACGAATCCCTCACCGAGGGTCAGGCCTACCGCTGGCTTCGCGTTTGCTGCCGGGATCACGGGATTCACCCCGCGTGATCCTTACGGCCGAGCCAAGAGGCGCATTCTCAGGGCCAGTTGGAGCCGGAACCGGCCCTCCGGGGTGCGCACCGGCCAGCCGAGCAGGGTCTCGGCGTGGGTCAACCGGTCCTGGAGCGTGGAGTGGTGGACGTTGATCTCGGCGGCCGCCGCCCGCAGGCTTGTCGTCGAGGCGACGGCGTGCAGGGTGGCCAGCACCCAGGGGGCGTGCGCCGCCGCGGACTCGAGGATGCGTACGTCCGGCGGTACCTCGGCGCCCGGTGCGACCAGGCCGGCGAGCAGCGCAATGTCGCCGAGGCCGTCCGCGTGGACGACGCGTGAGCCGGGGTCCTGCGCCGTGCCCTCGGCGGTGAGGCGCAGGGCGATGCGGGCGGCGGCCCAGGAACGGGGCAGGTCCAGTACGGGGAGGGCGGGTCCGACGCCGAGTCGGCCGGCGGGCAGTGCGGCGTCCGGGTGCACGGGGAGGATCCGGGGCCGGCCGCCGGGGGTGGCGAGCGCGCGGTACCTGGCGGTGAGGTCGAGGCTCAGCCGGCGGGCCGCGTGCAGGCGCGCCGCCTCCGGCGCGGTGGCGTCGACGACGGTCTCCAAGAGGGCGGGATCGTCGAGCGGAATCCGGCCCCGCGTGCGGTCGAGGACCTGTCGCAGGGCCCCTGCAGCCCGCTCCAAAATCACCGCGTCGACCACGCTGGGTGCCGCCTCGGGCCGCTCCAGCCACAGGGCGGGAGCGCCGCCCGGCGCCAGGGCCGTCGACGGCCAGCCGGGATCCGGCGGGAGATCCGTGTCCCGGCGCGTTCCGTCGGCCTCGACGCGGATGTGTACCCGCGTCCCGGTTTCCACGAGCCGTGCGGGCACCCCGGCCAGTACGGCGGCCCCGCGCACCAGCGCTTCCAGACCGGCACGTGACTCGGCCAGTCGGTCGAAATAGGCGATGACCTGCACGGCGGCCCCGGCATCCGGGTCCAGCGCGGTCAGGCGCCCGGCCAGCTCTTTCATACACCCATGGTGCGCCATGAGGCGGGTGGTGAAGGACCCTGCGGAGCGTTGTCGCGCAGCTCACGCCGCATATGGCCCGCGTACCCTTCCCTCACCGGCCGAGAATCCTGCGCAGCCACTGAAGCTGTGCCGCCCGGGCCGCCTGGGAGAGCGCCGCCTGGGGCGCGAAGCCGTCGAAACCGTGGAATCCGCCGGGCCAGACGTGGAGTTCGGCGACTCCGCCGGCCTGCCAGATGCGGGATGCGTAGGTGACGACCTCGTCGCGGAAGGTCTCCGCGGAGCCGACGTCGAGGAAGGCCGGGGGGAGCCCGGAGAGGTCCTCGGCCCGGGCGGGCGCGGCGTACGGGGGCACGTCGGGGCCGCCGCGGAGGTCGCCCAGCAGGGCCGTCCAGCCGGTCTCGTTGGCGGTGCGGTCCCACACGCCGAGGCCCGCCATCTGGTGGGCGGACGGGGTGTCGTTGCGGTCGTCGAGCATCGGGCACATCAGGACCTGGGCGATCGGCTGCGGGCCCTTGCGGTCCCGGAGCAACAGGGCGAGCGCAGCGGTCAGGCCGCCGCCCGCGCTGGCCCCCGCGATGACGATCCGCTCCGGGTCGCCGCCGAGCTCCTCGGCGTGCTCGGCGGTCCACAGCAGACCGGCCAGCACATCGTCCACCGCGGCCGGGTACGGGTGCTCCGGTGCCAGCCGGTACTCGACGGACACCAGGACCGCGTCCAGATCCTCGGCCCAGGCCAGCGGCACGTCGACGCCCATCCGGTTGTCGCCCAGCACCATGCCGCCACCGTGAATGTGGTAGATCACGGGCAGCGGACCGGACGTGGCGGGGGTGATCGGGCGGCATACCAGCAGGGACACCTCGGGCGCACCCTCGGGCCCGGGCACCAGCCGGTCCTCCGCCTCGAACGCCCCGCCCGACGTCAGGTCCACCTCGGCCAGCATCTGCACGGACGGCCCCTCCCGCTGTGCCTGGATGGCGTCCAGGGTGAACTGGGACGGCATCATCTCCTTGACCAACTCCAGGGCTGCGGCCAGCTCAGGGTCGAACGGGGGCGGGACCCGGGTCATGTCTGTCTCCTTGGGCCGGGAAACGGTGGTTCGTACGACCATGGTCGACGCGCCGGGCGAGCCTGCGACGCCGCCGTACGGCGGAAGGTGCCCGCCACCTGGCGGGTGGCCGCGGGTCCAGGTCCGCCGCACCGTCCGCGCGTCGCCGCTCGCGGCCGACCACCACGCCACCCGACCTACGGCCTTTGTGTCAGCGACAACGATCGGCCTGGCCGCGTGGTCCTGTGTGTCCGTCTCGCGTCAGGCAGGCTCGTGCGCATGGTCCCGCGCGGAGGGTGAGGCGGGGCCGCCCGCGGCATCTCGACCGCGCTCGGCCACGCGGTGGAAGAGCCTGCCCGGCCACCAGAACCAGCGGCCCAGGTCCAGGGCGAGAGCGGGGACCAGGACCGTGCGGACCAGGAAGGTGTCCAGGAGGACGCCGATGCCGACGAGCACGCCCATTTGGGCCATGGTCACCAGCGGCAGGCCGGCGAAGACCGCGAAGGTGGCGGCGAGGACGATGCCGGCGGAGGTGATGACGCCGCCGGTGCTGGTCAGGCCCTCCAGGACGCCGCGGGAGTGGCCGAGGCGGGCGGCCTCCTCCTTCACGCGATGCATGAGGAAGATGTTGTAGTCGATGCCGAGGGCGACCAGGAAGACGAAGCCCATGAGCGGGATCGACCAGTCGACGCCGGCGAAGCCCAGGACGTGCTCGAAGATCAGGTTCGAGGCACCGAGGGCGGCGAAGTACGACAACACCACGGTGGCCAACAGCAGTAGCGGGGCGACGAGGGCCCGCAGCAGCCAGATCAGGACGCCGAGGACGACCAGGAGCACGATCGGGATGACCGTGGTCAGGTCGCGGTCGGCGGCCCGCTGGGTGTCGAGGGTCTGTGCGGTGGTGCCGCCGACGAGGGCGCCCGAGCCACTGACCTCGTGCACGGCGTCGCGGAGCTCGTCGATCGTGTCCTTGGCGGCCTGACTGTCCGGGGCGTCCGCCAACACCACGGAGAGTGTGGTGAGTTCGCCGTCCGGAGTGCGGTCGGCGGCCTTCTCGACGCGGGCCACACCGTCGACCGTGGCCGCGGCGGCCCGGACCTCGGCTGCCTGGCCGGTGCGGGTGACGATCTTCGCGGGGTCCGAGGCGCCCGACGGATAGTGCGCCGAGATCCTCTCCTGGGCGACGACCGACTCGGGCTTGTCCTGGAACATCTCGGCCTGCGTCAGCCCCATGCCGATGCCGGCCGCGCTGAGAGCGAGGACGCCGGTGGCGGCGACGGACATCATCCACGACCAGCGGGGGCGCCGGGCCACGGCCGTGCCGATGCGGGACCAGACGGTGCGCTCCTTGTGGGCGGGTGTGCCGTGGCGCGGGACGAACGGCCAGAACACCCAGCGGCCCGTGATGACGAGCAGCGCCGGCAGCACCGTGACCATCGCCAGGAAGCCGCAGACGACGCCGATCGCGCCGACCAGTCCCAGCGAGCGCGAGGAGTTGATGTCGGCGAAGGCGAGGCAGGCCAGTCCGACCGCGATGGTGCCGGCCGAGGCGAGGATCGCCGGGCCGGAGCGGCCGAGCGCGATGCGCATCGCCTCGTGCCGGTCGGCGTGGCGGTGCAGCTCCTCGCGGTAGCGGGCGATGAGCAGCAGCGCGTAGTCGGTGCCGACACCGAAGACGAGCACCATCAGCACGCCCGCGCTCTGCGGGTCCACCGGAAGCCCGGCGTGCTTGGCCAGCAGGTAGGTGGTGACCTGGGTGAGGACGGCCGCGAAGCCGACGGCGAGCAGGGGGAGGAGCCACAACACGGGGCTGCGGTAGGTGATCAGGAGCAGTACTGCGACGACCAGGGCGGTGGCGAGCAGCAGGGTCGAGTCGAGGCCGTCGAAGACCGCGACCTGGTCGGTGAGGGAGCCGGCGGGCCCGCCGACCTCGATGTCCACACCGGGCGGGGCATTGGCTCCCGCGATCTCGCGCAGTTCGTCGACCCTGCCGGTGAGGTCGTCCTCGGTGTCCAGCGGGACGACGGTCATCAGGGCCTCGCCGTCATCGGACGGAAGGGGTCGCGAGACTTCCTCCCCAGCAGGGGCGAACTGCGCGAAGGCCGTCCGGTCGGCGGCCGCCTTCGCCTCCGCGCCCTCGCCGGTGTAGACGACGACCGCGGGCATCACCGTGTCCGTACGGAACTTCTCCAACTCGGTGTTGACCCGCGCGGACTCGGCGCCGCGCGGCAGGAACGCGTTGGCGCTCGTGTCCTCGACGTCGCCGAGCTTTCCGGCCAGCGGGCCGAGCGCGACGGCCACGATCAGCCAGGCCACAAGGACGAGCCATTTGCCGTGCCGCCCGCCGGGCGCACGGGTGACGCGCTGGAGCAGCGCACGCATGAGTAGTCTCCTTCGTGGGAGCGCGCCGCCGGTAGCCAGTGCGGCGACCGGCGCAGGGCGCACGGGATCGGCACCACGGCGCATGAGGTGTGACGACCTGCCGTGGCGTACGGGATGGGTGTGTCCGGGCGTGTGCCTCCTCGGTACGGCCGGGAGTTGGCGCTCCCGGCCGTACGTCTGCCGGCCGCTGTTACTCGATCTCGCGCATCATCTTCTCCATCGAGCCGACCGCCAGCCGGGTCTGCGTCAGTTCGTCGAGGGTCTGGCGCTGCTCCTCGACGGTGCGGCGCTGCAACTCCACGGTGTCTTCGAGGAGTTGCGCATACTTTGCCGCCAGTTCCTTGTACTGCTCCTCGCGCGCCGCCAGCATGCGGGCCCGCCAGGTGGCGGCGAGCTGCCAGACGATCACGATGAGCAGGGAGAAGACTCCGGCCGCGCCGACGGCGCCGACGAGGGCCTCCAGGTCGGATCCGTCGGCGGCGAGCGTCACCAGTTCCTCGTTCACTTCGCTTCCTCTTTCGGGATCCGGTCGGTCCGGTCAGTGGTCTCGGTGATCGTCGCGGCCGCCCGGGCGATGACGTGGGGTGTCAACTCGTAGAAGAACGGGGCGACTTCGAAGTACTTCATCGCCTTGCCGTCCTCCGCGAGTTCGAGCGTGCCGACGACCAGTCCGGCGGCCTCCAGTCGCTGCAGGTGCATGTGCAGCAGCGGTCGGCCCATGCCGATCTCGCGCGCCAGCGCGCTGACATAGTTCCGGCTCTCCATGAGCGCCGCGACGATCCGCATGCGGTGCGGATTGCCGAGCGCGGAGAGCACCTTCAGCAGCTCGTCGCCCGTCGGTGCCGGAGGCGGGACCTCGGGCATCGCGGCCCCTTTCCGTCGTACCTGTCAGAAAAGGCTGACGGCCCCTTCGGATACCTGTCAAAGATTCCTGACACATCTCGGGGGTAGATGGGGGATCCCTCAGGGTCGGCTCGGGGGCGGAGGGCAGGTGCCGGCGGGCGGTTGCGGGATCGGTGGGCCGATCAGGAGAAATAGGATTCGAGCGTGCCGCGACGCCGGATGTCGAGCGTCGCGCAGTGGAACGATCCGCCGAACGGCGCATAGTGCAGCAGATCGCACGGGATCGGTTCAAATCCCCACTTCTCGAGTGCGCGGAGCATGTCGGTGTGGTGCCGCTCCGCGATCACCCGTTTTTCGTCGATCATGAGAACGTTCATGCTGAGCCACTTGCCGCACATCGAGGTGATCCTGAGGATGCGCTCGTCGATCGGGTTGGGCTCGGGGGCGATCAGGATGTCCCACGAATTCAGGACGTCCGGCAGGCGGTCGACGTCGATGTATTCGGGATTGACCAGCGCCCTGCCAGGTGAGAGCAGGACGAACGTCGTGTCGATGTGCATGGGTGTACGGCAGCGGCTCTCGATCTCGTGGATGCGGTAGCCGGGCCCGAGATGGCGACGCAACCAGTCGATGCCCATCTGGTTGGTGACGTTGCTCCGCGTGACGAACAGATCGCGTCCCGCGCGCACGAAATCCGCCGCGTCGAACACCGGCTCGAACTCGGTGAGGATGTAGCGCATGGGCTCGCCGGCCTCGGGCGTACGGAAATCCGCCTCGAACAGTGCGTCGGTGAGCTGCGGCTTCGGTGCCGCCGTCCAGCGCGCGCCGCGCCGGAAGTAGTCCTTGAGGAGTGAGCGATAGGAGTGAGTCTCGAAGTACCGGCACGGCCAGGCCATCGGGGTCTCGATGATCTCGTCGCCGATCACGAGCATGCTGTCGCGCGGACAGGTGTTGCAGAAACCGCGCGATGACCAGTCGGGAGTCCCGAAGCGTTGCCTGTGGTCGACCGCGTCCGGGCGCCTCACCGTGATGTCGAGGGACTCCAGGAGAGTGACGAACTGGTCGAGCTCATGCTGCGCCCGCTCGATCAGCAGGCGCGGATACCTGAAGCCGGAGGCAAGGCCCTGCAGCCGGGCCGCCCAGGGTGGGATGTTGCAGGCCACGACCGGGTGCTTGGAGGGGATCGCCGCGCCATCGAGACGACCGACGATGATCTCCTCCAGCGGGTCCCACTCGTTGTGTGAGTTGACCGGCGAAACGACAGATTCCTCAGTGTCGTCGGTCGTGAACGATGGCGCCGCCATGCTCAACCGCTTTCGATCACGGAAGTGAGTGATGCACTGCACTGTCCACGTTACTCAACGTGGCGTTGCAGGGCTGTCTGTGTGCGTCCGTCATGCGGAACAACCGGGAGGGCCTGCGCGTTCCCCTCATGACCGCCAAGGACTTGACCAGTAGGCTTTGCTTGTCATTTACCATGGCCTGAGGGTTGTGACGCCCTCCCGACCACCCTTCGTACCGAAAAGGAGCCCGAGTCCCGCAATGGGTGAGCCTCCCAGTACCAGCCGTGCCATGCCCCGCCCACGCCAGAGCAGTGAGGGAACGGGGGTGGCGCGGTGACCGAGGTCCTGCTGCTCCTGCTGGCTCTCCTCCTGACGCTGGCCTGCGCGCTCTTCGTCGCCGCCGAGTTCTCCCTGACCACCGTCGAACGCGGTGAGCTGGAGCGGGCCGCTGCGGCGGGCGAGCGCGGTGCCGAGGGCGCGCTGAAGGCCGTACGCCGCCTGACCGTCCAGCTGTCCGGCGCCCAGCTCGGCATCACTGTCACGTCCCTGGTGATCGGCATGCTCGCCGAGCCGTCCCTCGCGGCGCTGCTGCGCGGCCCACTGGAGGCGATCGGCCTCGGCGGTGCCGCATCGTCCGTCGCGACCGTACTGGGCGTGGCCGTGTCCACCGTGGTGCTGATGGTGGTCGGCGAGCTCGTGCCCAAGAACTGGGCGATCTCCCGCCCCCTGGCCGTCGCCAAGGTGGTGGCGGGCCCGCAGCGCGGCTTCACGGCCGCCTTCGGCCCGTTCATACGCCATCTGAACAACACCGCGAACCGTTTCGTACGTCGCTTCGGCCTGGAGCCCGCCGAGGAGCTGGCCTCCGCCCGCAGCCCCGAGGAACTGGTCGCGCTGGCCCGGCATTCCGCCGCCGAGGGCGCCCTGGAGGCCGACTCCGCCGAACTCTTCGTGCGCACCCTGCACCTGAGCGAGCTGACCGCCGAGAACGTCATGACCCCGCGGGTCGACGTCAAGGCCCTCGAAGCGCGCGCAACGGCCGCGGACGCAGCGAACCTCACCCATGCCACCGGCCTGTCCCGCTTCCCGGTCTACCGCGACAGCCTGGACGACGTCATCGGAACCGTCCACATCCGCGACGTACTCGCGCTGGCGCCGGAGAAACGCGCGGTCACGCCGGTCACCGAGCTGTCCACCGCACCCCTGCTGGTGCCCGACAGCCTCACCGCCGACCGGCTGCTGGAGCGGCTGCGCTCCACCCGCACCATGGCCGTGATCATCGACGAGTACGGCGGCACCGCGGGAGTGGCGACGATGGAGGACATCGTCGAAGAGGTCGTCGGCGAGGTCCGCGACGAGCACGACCCCGTCGAAGTGCCCGACCTGCTGCCCGCTGAGGAAGCAGCCGACGGCCGCGCGGCGTGGGAGGCGGACGGCTCCGTCCGTATCGACCAGCTCACCGGGATAGGACTGACGGCACCGGAGGGCCCGTACGAGACCGTGGCCGGCCTGGTCGCCACCCGACTCTCACGTATCCCCGCCAAGGGCGATGTCCTGGCCCTGAACGACGGCTGGCGCCTGGACGTCCTCGACGTCGACCACCACCGCGCCGACCGCGTCCGTATCACCGCACCGGCCAGGGTGCCGGCCCAGGCGGGGGAGGAGCCCCGATGACCGTCCTGCAGCTCGCCATCGGCGCCCTCACCCTGCTGACCAACGCCTTCTTCGTCGGCGCCGAGTTCGCCCTGATCTCGGTACGCCGCAGCCAGATCGAGCCGCGCGCGAAGGAGGGCAACACCCGAGCCCGGATGACCATGTGGGCCCTGGAGCACCTCTCCGCGATGATGGCCACCGCCCAGCTCGGCATCACCGTCTCCTCGCTGGTGCTGGGCGCCGTCGCCGAACCGGCCATCGCGCACCTGTTGGAACCCGGCTTCGAGGCGGCCCACATCCCGCACGGCCTGGTGCACCCGATCGCGTTCGTCATCGCGCTGACCGTGGCGACGTATCTACACATGCTGATCGGCGAGATGGTCCCGAAGAACATCGCCCTCGCGGCACCGGTCCCGACCGCCCTGCTGCTCGGCCCGCCGCTCGTCGCCCTCACCCGCGCGCTGAAGCCGGTGGTGTTCGGCATCAACGCCTTCGCCAACACCCTGCTGAAGCTGCTGCGGGTCGAACCGAAGGACGAGGTCGAGTCGGTCTTCACCGACGACCAGCTCGCCCGCATGGTCGTCGACTCCAGCGAGGCCGGCCTACTGTCGCCCGCCGACGGCGAACGGCTGCGCGACGCCCTGGAACTGGGCACCCGTCCGGTCGGCGAGATCCTGGTCCCCGCGCAGAAGATGCGCACCGTCGACCACACGGTCACCCCGGCCGAACTGGAGCGGATCGCGGCCGAAGCCGGCTACTCCCGCTTCCCCGTCGCCGGCCCGAACGGCAGCCTGCTGGGCTACCTGCACATCAAGGACACTCTCGGCGTCACCGACCGCGACCGGCCGTTCCCCCGCGATGCCCTGCACCGGGTCACCCGGGTCCGCATCGACACCCCGCTGGACGACACCCTGACCGCTCTGCGTGCCGACGGCAGCCACCTGGCCGCCGTGACCGGCGCGAAGGGCGCCGTCCTCGGCTTCGTGACCATGGAGGACGTCCTGTCCGAGCTGGTCGGCCCGGCGCCGGCGAGGGCGTGATCCCGGAGTGGGGCGTACGGCACAGCCGACCAGCTCCGCCGCGATCACGGTCCTCGGCTCGTGATCGCGGCGGGCGGGGCGGGCCGACCGATCAGGACGACTGGGCGGTCTGGTAGAGGTTCTGCGCGTCCGCGCCGAAGTACGGCCCGTACATGGCGGTCGGCAGGAAGTTGTACTTGAAGCTGTTCACCGACGACTGCAGCCCGGTGCCGGTGGCCTCGTCGAACTGGGTGAACCAGGGGCCTCCACTGGAGCCGCCGGTCATGTCGCAGGTCAGACCGTGGTCGCTGGACAGCAGGAAGTCCCGGTAGGTCGTGCCGCTGCAGTAGATGAACTTCTCGCCGTCGTACGGTGCGGCGGCCGGGAAGCCGAAGGCGTACATGGCCTTGTTGTAGCCGGTGTTGAAGGCCAGGCCCTGGCCGCCGACGACGTCGGTCAGCTTCTTGCCGTCCAGCGGGGCCACCACGGCCGCGCCGACGTCGTAGTTGATGTCCTCACTGGCCGTCCACTGCGGTGTGGACAGGGTCTTGGCCGCCGCCCACCTTCCGTACGGGGCCTGTCCGTCGTGGTAGCCCGGCACGAACACCCAGTTGGTGTGCCAGGAGCCCTCCAGCTTCACGCAGTGGCCGGCGGTGATCACGGTGCTCTTGTTGGCGCTGGTGACGGCGTTGCCCGAACATGAGGCGGTGCGGCCCTGGTAGGTGAAGAACACCCGCCCCGCGGTCTTCACCACGGCCCCGCCGCCGGTCCAGGCGCCGCCGCTGTGGGGAAACGCCAGGGGCCCGACGGGGGCTGCCGGGGCGCTGGGCGCGATGATCGCCTTCTTGCCCTTACGAGGCGCCGATGCTCCGACGTCCGAGCGGTCGACGGACAATACGTCGAGCGGAGTGGCCTGACGCATCCGCTCCGGCGTCCAGAAGCCACGGGCGCGTTCCTGCGCCGAGAGCGGCACCATTCCCGGTTTCGTGTCGGCGGCGCCTGCCGGCGTGGCGGTGACACCGGTGGCCAGCAAGGCGGCAACGCCGGCCAGAGCGCCGAGAACGGTGCGGCGAACGCGGGTGCCGCCGGATGTGCCGAACCTGCGGAGGCTGCCTATCACGCGGTCTCCTTCTGCGGTGGGGGCCGGGCGGTGGGGACCATCCGCCCAGGCAGGAAGGGGTGTTACTGCGCGCAGTGAGAAAGGCAGCGTGCCATCGGAAAGCAAGGTTTGGACAGGTGCACGTCATAAAGATGACTGAAAAAGCACACACTCTCTTCGTCGCGAACACGAGGGCGGGCACGCCCCCGGTAAGCGTCGCAGTGTCACGGCCGGGGCCGGGGAAACGCCTCCAGGGCCCTGGCGAGGCCGGCGGCATCGGTGCCGACCTTCCGGTAGACGGAGGAGAGCAACTGCGTCACCCCTTGCTCGGTGAGGCGCAGATCCTTCGCGACGACGCCCACCGGGTGCCCCACGGCCACCATCTCGGCAGCCTTGCGCTCGGGAGCGGTGAGCGTGTCGGTCTGGGCGTAGCGCAGGGGCAGCGGCCGCAGCCCGGCTGCGGACAACTCGTCCCGGGCCCGGGCGGCGAGGGCCTCGGCACCACAGTGGACGGCACCTTCCAGGCCCTGGTAGAGCCGGTGGGCAGCCTCCTGCAGCCGGCCGTTCCGGGACAGCGCGGCCCCGTGGCCGACCTGGGCGCGGGCCAGTTCGTACGCGGCCGGCGACCGCTGCAGATGCTCGACGGCCTCCGCGTACAGCTTCAGAGCGGCCGGACCGCCGGTCGCCTCGGCCTCGGCGTGCAGCGCCTGACCGATCGCGGAGGCCGCACCGAAGTCCCGGGCCCGCTTCACCGCATCCCGGGCGAGACGGACCGCCCGGTCGGGCGCGCTGGGGGCGAGAGCGGACGACAGGTCCAGCTGCCACGGGCACCACGCGGGGTTGCGCCAGGCCCGCGCCTCCAGCCGGTCCCCGACGGCGGCCAACAGCTCCGCTGCCTCGGCGAGCCGGCCCTCGGCCAGCAGCAGTTCGGCGTACACCGTGCGGGGATCGGGGTAGATGACCGCGTTCGGGACGACCTCGCCGTAGCGGTACGAGTCCGCGAGCCGGCGTGCCTCCCCGGTTCGGCCGCGGGCGAGCAGGATCTGGATGAGGATGCCGATGGCGAACCACTGGGCGGGGACGGCGCCTTCTACTCGCTCGGCGGTGCGCAGGCCCTCGCGCACCAGGTCCTCCGCTTCGGCCAGACAGCCGCGCCGGTAGCGGATGTAGCCGAAGAGAGTGTGGCCGAGGGCCAGATGGGAGCCGCGCCAGCCCTTGGCCTCACACTCGGCGATGCCCTTGGTAAACAGTTCCTCCGCCCGCCGAGGCTGATCGCAGTACATGAACACCAGGGCGACCGACACCGGGACCTCGAAGCCGTGGTTCTCGTCGGTCCAGCTCATACCACCGCGCAGAGCTTCCTCGGCGCCCGCGAGCACGACCCGTCGCGGCTCGCCGCGCACCAGGGCGTCCCAGGCTCGCAGGCCCAGGATGTAGCGCTCCTCCAGACCACGACCCGGCAGTCGCGCGGCCAGCCGGGCCAGTCGGCGGGAGCGGGCGGGGGAGTCGGGCTCGTCGGTGCGGAAAGCGCTCCACACGAAGTGATCGGCCTGCATCCGCAGTCGTGTCCGCGCATCGACGGCCTGTCGCGCCTCCGCCTCGGCCACGGCCGCAGCCTCCGCCATCTGGTCGGTGTGGGCGAGCGCCTGGGTGAGTCGGTAGACGATGGAGGCATGCAGCTCGGGGTCGACGCCGGGCTCCGCCAGCGCTTCTCGGAGGTGACTGACAGTGGCTGCGGGGTCGATGAGAAAGGTCGAGGACGCAAGTTCGTGGAGGAGCGCGGCGCGGTCCTCCGGAAGGGGCGGCTCCTGAAGTGCTCGGGTCAGGACCCGCCGTGCGGCCTCCGGGGCGCCGGCACGGAGGTATTCATGGGCGGCCTCCCGCAGACAGGCCACCGCCTCGGGCCTGCCCTCGCAGGGCACTTCCAGCAGATGCCGGGCGGCGGCGGTGGGGCCGAGGCCGGCCGCTCGGACGGCTTCCGCCGCCGCGTTGTGCAGACCGGGCCGCAGGCTCGGCGGAATGCCTCGGTAGACCGTCGTCGCGATCAGGGGGTGGACGAACTCCAGGCCTCCGCCTGGCCCGGACGTGTCCGCCAGGATCCTGGCGGCGCGCAGTCGCTCGGTCGCCTCGGCGGCGTCCTCGCTGCCGACCACCGCGATGGTGGCTGCGAGCTCCGGCGAGATGGACGTGCCCAGTACGGCGGCAGCCCACGCGAAGCGGACGGTGGTTGTTCCGAGACGCTGCAGACGGTCGAGCAGACCAGGGCCCTTCACCGCGGAGGCGAGGTTCCGCATGGTGGGCAACTCGTCCCGGCTACCCCTCAGTCGGCGTTCGCCGAGCCGGATGGCCAGTTCGACCACCTCGAAGGGGCTTCCGCCGGTGACCGCCCAGCATTCGTCGCAGAACCCGTCCTCGGCCCCCTCACCGAGTTCATGCCGAACGATCTGCGCAACGGCGGCGGCGGTGAGTGGCTCCAGAACGTAGGGGCGGTTTCCTCGGTCCTCGAAGCGCGCGCGGAACGCGGACGCCCCGTCCGGCAGTTCGTCGGGGCGGTACGCGACGACGATCAGCAACGGAAGGTCCGCGACCCTTGGGGCGAACGAGGCGAGCCAGTTCAGGGACTCGGCATCGGCCCAGTGCATGTCGTCCAGCAGCAGAACGAGGGGACCCTTCAGCACGGTCAGGCGCGTCATGACCCAGTCCAGGCCGTCGCGCACGCCGGTCGGGTCGGGTACCCGGGCGGTGCCCGTCGCCTCGAGCCCCAGTGCGGCCGAGACGATGTCGTACCAACTCCCCAGGAAGTCCCGCCGCTCCGTCTCGTCCATCACCGCCAGGGCGGGCTGCATGAGCTGGCGTACCACACGGAAGGCCAGTTCCTGTTCGCTCTCACCGCCCTGGCCCGAGAACACCGTGAACCCGCGTGCTGCGGCCTGCTCGCGTGCCTGCCGGATGAGCGTCGTCTTTCCCAGCCCCGCCGAGCCGGTGAAGGCGAGCAGTCCGCCCCGCCGTGGCTGCGGCACTCCATCGACGCTGTCGGAGAGGTCGGCCAACGCGGCGTCGAGCGCCCGCAGTTCACGGCGACGTTCGAGCAACGGCTGGTGCTCCGTGATCGGTTGCCGAGGCCCCATCACCATCTGCCGTACCCGCTCCCTGTTGTCGGCCCTCGGAAGACAGCGCCGAGCGTACGACCTCGCAGAGGCACGGCGACCGGACTGACGAACCAGAACGACCGAGATGGGTGAATCATCCGTCGTGGCGGCGTGGACGCCCCTGTTCTGGGTAACGTAGCTCAAATCGACCCAGGTTGGGAGCCGACGGGCTCAGGGGAGCGCGGAGGCCGCCGCCGTGTCCGCGTAGCGCGGCACGGTGCAGGACCAGTAGTAGCAACCGCGGATCCAGCCCACCATGCCGTCCACATAGCCGACGCCTGCCGCGCTCAGCTGCGGTTCGATCTCCCCGTAGAGCCTCTCGAACTCGCTGATCGTGCTGTTGATCTGCCGGATGGCCAGCGTGACCGCTTGCGGCAGGGAACAGCGGTACGTGCTCTGGTGGGCCAGGGCCAGATTGATCATTCCGCCCGCGCGCTGCTCCTTCACCGCGGAGAACAAGTCGGGTATCCACACCGCCGCGTCCGCCGACAGCCTGCCCAGTCGCCGCATGACGGGGTGATGCAGCTCCTCGGGATGCAACTCGTGCGGACCCGCAGCCTCGCACAGCGGGTAGAAGGGCTCGACACCCGCAATGAGCGCGCGTATCGAGCTGTTGAGCCCGATCCGCAGGGGGAGCGAGTGGGTCTGGGCCACCGCTTCATATAACAGCCCGTGCACGTACTCCCGGCTGTTCCACGCCCATCGCGCTGCCTGCGCGGGCGTGCACCGTTCCTGAACCCGGCGGTACAGGTCGGCCAGGGCCGCCCCGAGCGGGGTGCTGGGCGGCTCGTCGTCCCGCAGGATCCTGATGCTCTCGCACAACATGGGCAGCAGGCGGTTGGGCTGCCGCCGGCCGACCTCCTCCGCCCGGTCGTCGAAGATGAACTGGTAGGCGATCTGATCGGCCACGAGTTGGAGGAGCTCGAGGTCCATCGTCGGGCTGTTGTAGGACGCGAGCTCGGCCGGGCGGGTTCGGGCGATCATCTCCGCCACAGGGGGATCGTCGGTCAGCCCCCAGGTGCGCAACCATACGTCGACGCCGGCTGCGGCTTCGGGTTGATGGGGATTGCTCAGAAATGGGAAGGGCATGTAGAGGGTTGTCTCGATCAGTTCCTTGAGACTTCCTGTTGCAATTCCGCTGTGGGATGTGGCGGGAGTTCCCTCATACGTGGTGGACACCGTTTTCACCTGCCATTCGGATGTCCTGTCATGTGCGCTGACGCGATTCACAGATCATCTCCAGCGACCTGGGCCCCAATGTCACCGCAGGGCGCGGTGGTCCGATGTGCCCCGACACGGGGCGCAAACGCCACCGACCGGCAAATGTCGCGAGGGCCACGGTGGCCTCCGCCATGGCGAAGGTGTCGCCTATGCATTTGCGGTTCCCTGCGGAGAAAGGCAGCATCGCGCCCTTCGGTACGGACGTGGCCCGCTCCGGAAGCCAGCGTTCCGGAAGGAACACTTCAGGCTCGGGAAAGGACGCCGGATCGTGGTGCAGGAGGTACGGGCTGTACAGGACAGTGGCTCCGCGGGGCAGCCGGCGGCCCGCGAACTGCGTTTCCTCCGTGGTGACCCGGGTGAACAGCCAGCCGGGTGGATGCACGCGCAGCGTCTCGGTGACCACGCAGCGGGCGTGGACGAGACGCGCCAACTCGTCCGGTCCCGGAACGCGCTGACCGTCGAGGACCGTGTCGACTTCGCGGTGGAGGCTGCGTTCCGCCTCCGGATTCACCGCCAGGAGGCGGAAGGCCGAGGCGAGACACATCGCTGTGGTCTCGACCCCGGTGAGCAGGAGCGTGATGAGCTGGTCGTGGATTTCCTGCTCGGTGAGCCCTTCCGCTCCGTCGCCGCGGCGCTCGGCCTCCAGCAGGGTTCCCAGCAGATCGTTGCGGGGCGTGCCCTGCCGACGCTCGGCGATGAGGGCGTCGACGAGCGAGTGCAGGCGTACGAGTGCGTCCCGGTAACGGCGGTTGGCGGGCGTCGGGACACGGAACGGGGCGTCCATCGGCACCACGGTGCGGATGAAGAGGCCTCGCACGACGGCGGCCAGGCTCTCGCGCACGGCGGCCGCCCGCTCCGCGTCCAGCGAATCGGAGAACAGCACCCGGCTCGTCACCCGCGTCGTCAGTCCCATCATCGCCGCGGTGACATCGACCCTCTCTCCCGGCCGCCACTCGCGGCACAGCGCGTCGGCCTCCTCGCCCATCAGCTCCGTGTACGCGGCGACGCGGGCCGGGCGGAAGCCGGGCTGCAGGAGTGTGCGTTGCCGGCGATGTGCGTTCTGGCGGCATGTGACGAGGCCGTCGCCCATCAGCGCGCCGAGGCGGTCGTACAGCGGACCGCCCTTGTCGAAGGTGTGCGGGTCCATCAGCATCTGGTGGACCAGTTGAGGATCACAGGCCACCCAGGCGCGCATGGGGCCCAGGCGTATCTCGACCAGATCTCCGTGCGTGGGAAGGGAATTCAGAAAGTCCAGCGGGCGCCGGAACAAGGCGATAGCATGACTGACGAACGGGAATATGCCCGGCGCAGTACCCACGGTCCATATCCGCCCCGGTTCGGTCACGGTGCCGCCCATCGAATACCCCCTGCCTCAGTCGACCCATGGAAATCGGTGATCGCTCACCGACCTGGCGCCTGAATCTTTGTTCTGCCCAATCCAACCCGCCGTCGGCTCCTGAATCCCCTTTCCGTGGGGGCGCACAGGAGCACAAAGAAGCACGAGTGAACGGCTGTTGATACGAGCTGCATCACATGGCTATTGCCTTCTGCAGAAGGTGTGCAGAAGGCGCGTGGAGGCACATATGGCTCGCCCGGCGCTACCGCGCCGGGATCCGCGTCACCGCCCGGGTGCTCCGGCGCGCAGTCCGTCCATGACGAGGTCCAGGAGCGGGGTGACTTGAGGCTGCCAGTCGCCGCGGGGGTCGATCTGCCAGAGGCCGGAGAGGGCGAGGAGGAAAACGTCCGTGGTGACTCCCGGGCGGATGGTGCCCGCCTCCTCGTTGGCGCGGAGCAGGAGTTCGGCTGCGGCGATCAGCGGGGTCGGGCCGGGTTTGTGGATGGTCCCGGGCGGGTTGGTGGCCAGCCGTATCGCCTCCGCCAGGCCGGCCTTGGCCATGGCGAACTGGGCGAAGCGGTCCATCCACTCCCGTAGCGCCTGGTCCGGTTCCCGGGTCTCGAGCAGCTGGGCCGCGTAGTCGGAGACCTGCTGCATCTCGTGGCGGTAGATCTCCAGGACGAGCGACTCGCGGTTGGGGAAGTGGCGGTAGAACGTGCCCTGGCCGACGCCCGCCTTCTTGGCGATCGCGCTCAGCGGGGTGTCCGCGGAGCGGGTCAGCTCGAACAGGGCCACCTCCATGATGCGCTCGCGGTTTCGCTGCGCGTCCGAGCGCAGAGGTGTGTGCTTCTTCTCCTGCACTCGTCCTCCTGGCCGGAAGTGCGCCTTGCTAAACGGACAGGCTGTCCGGTACGTTTTTCTGTAGCGGACAGGCTGTCCGGTTAGGTCCACCATACCGACGGACGAGCCGATATCGCCATGTGTGGCGTCATCTCCCTGCCTCTCGACTCTTCAGATACGTCCATCGATCTACCGATACATTCCGATTCGTCTGTTTGCCGGATCGTCCCCCGACGTCCTCCGGATACGCGAAAGAAGGCTGATCATGGCCCCATCGACGTCCAGCGACATCACCTTGACCATCAACGGCGAGAAATATCCGCTGACCGTCGACCACCGCACCACCCTGCTCGACGCACTGCGCGAGCGTCTCGATCTGACCGGCACCAAGAAGGGCTGTGACCAGGGGCAATGCGGCGCATGCACCGTCCTGGTCGACGGGCGACGGGCCGTGGCCTGTCTGCAACTGGCGGTGGCCGCCGAGGGGCGGGAGATCACCACCATCGAGGGCGTGGCCGACGGCAAGCGGCTGCACCCGGTGCAGCAGGCGTTCCTCGAGCTGGACGGCTACCAGTGCGGCTACTGCACGCCGGGCCAGATCTGTTCGGCCGTCGCGATGATCGAGGAACACGCGGCGGGCTGGCCCAGCGCCGTCACCGACGACGTCCGGCCCGAAGCGGGGCCGCCACCCCTGACCGCGGAGGAGATCCGGGAGCGAATGAGCGGCAACCTGTGCCGCTGTGGTGCGTACGTGTCGATCGTCCAGGCCGTGGCCCAGGCCGCGGCGGTGGACGAGGAGGCGGCGGCATGAGGGACTTCGGCTATCAGCGGGCCCATGACGTCTCCGGCGCGGTCGCGCTGCTCGGCGCCGATCCGGACGCGCGTTTCCTCGGCGGCGGCACCAACCTCGTCGACCTGATGAAGACCGGCGTCGAGCGGCCCGCCCGGCTCGTCGACGTGCGCGAACTGCCCCTCGACCGGATCGAGGTGACCGAGGAGGGCGGCCTGCGTATCGGCGCGACCGTCACCAACAGCGACCTCGCCGCCCACCCCGAAGTCCGCCGCCGCTACCCGGCGTTGACGCAGGCGGTCCTGGCCGGCGCCTCCGGACAACTGCGCAACATGGCCACCGTCGGCGGAAACCTGCTCCAGCGCACCCGCTGCGGCTACTTCGCCGACGTGACCAAGCCCTGCAACAAGCGCGTCCCCGGCAGCGGTTGCCCAGCCGTCGAGGGCGAGCACCGCAACCACGCCATCCTGGGCGCCTCCGAGCACTGTGTGGCCACCCACCCCTCGGACATGGCGGTCGCCCTCACCGCCTTCGACGCCGTCGTCTCGTACGAAACGGCCCATGGGCCCGGAGAGTTGCCGCTCACCGAGTTCTATCTGCCGGTGGGCGACACGCCCCACCTGGAGACCGCGCTGCCGGCGGGCGCGCTGATCACCGGCGTCACCCTGCCGCCCGCCCCGGTCGCCGCCCACTCGCGCTACCGCAAGGTCCGCGAGCGCGCCTCCTACGCCTTCGCGATCGGCTCCCTCGCCGCCGCGATGGACGTCCGGGACGGCGTCGTACGGGACGTACGCCTCGCCCTCGGCGCCGTCGCGTCCCGGCCGTGGCGGGCCCGGGAGGCCGAACGCCTCCTGACCGGGGGACCGGCAGACGCCGAGGCCTTCGCCGCCGCCGCGGACGCCGAACTGGCCGCCGCCCGACCACTGCCCGACAACCGATACAAGGTGACCCTGATGCGCAACCTCGTCGTGGCCGTGCTGACCGAACTCGCCGAGGAGGCCGCCCGATGACCACGGCCACCCGTCTGACGCCCTCCGTCGGCACCGCCCACTCCCGTGTGGAGGGCGTGGACAAGGTCACCGGAGCCGCCCGCTACGCCGGAGAGATCCCCTTCGTCGAACTCGCCCACGGCTGGCTCGCGTTGTCCACCGTGGCCCGCGGCCGCATCCGCTCGGTGGAGGCCGAAGGCGTCCTCGGCATGCCCGGCGTCCTCGCCGTCCTGCACCACGGCAACGCCCCCCGCGTCGACACCGACCACGTCGGCCTGCTGGGAGTGAAGCCGGAGCCGACCACCGCCCTCTTCCAGCACGACCGCGTGCCGCACGTGGGCTGGCCGGTGGCACTGGTCGTCGCAGAGACGTCCGAGCAAGCCCGGGAGGCCGCCGAGGCGCTCGTCGTGACATACGAGCAGGAGCCGCACGACGTCACGTTTTCGGCCGGACGCCCGGACGCCTACCCGGTGGACTCCCACATGCCGGGGGCGACGGAGAAGGGCGACCTGGAGTCCGAACTCGCCGCGTCCGCCGTCGTCGTGGACGCCGAATACACCACACCCGAGGAGCACCACAACCCCATGGAGCCGCATGCGGCGACGGCCCACTGGGACGGCGGCCGGCTGGAGGTCGTCGACTCCAACCAGGGCAGCACCTGGGTCGCACAGGGGCTGGCGGCGCTGTTCTCCCTCGAACCGTCCGCCGTGCGCGTGCGGTCCGAACACATCGGCGGCGGTTTCGGGTCCAAGGGCGTCCGCGCACACCAGGTGGCCGCCGTGATGGCCGCGACCGCCCTCCGGCGCCCGGTCCGGGTCGTCCTCACCCGCCGCCAGATGTTCTCGCTCGCCGGCTACCGCAGCCCGACCGCCCAGCGCGTCCGCCTCGGGGCCGACGCCGACGGACGGCTTCGCGCACTGGAGCACCGCTCACTGAGCGTGACGTCGACCGTGTACGAGTTCGTCGAGCCGAGCTCCGGGCCGGCCCGCGTGATGTACGACGCCGACGCCCACCACACCGCCAACGAGGTGGTACGACTCGATGTGCCGACCCCGACCTGGATGCGTGCGCCGGGCGAGGCACCCGGCTCGTTCGCGCTGGAGTCGGCGCTCGACGAACTCGCCGAGAAGTGCGGCCTCGACCCCATCGAACTGCGCACCCGCAACGAACCCGAGGCGGGCCCCGTGTCCGGGCTGCCGTTCAGCAGCCGCAACCTGCTCGCCTGTTTCCAGGAGGGCGCCCGCCGGTTCGGCTGGGCGGACCGCGACCCGCGCCCCGGCCTGCGCCGGGACGGACGCTGGCTGCTCGGCACCGGCACGGCGGCGGCCTCCTTCGGAGCCGGGGCCGCGCCCTCGACAGCGGCCGTGACGGCGGAGGCGGACGGCACCTTCACCGTGCGGATCACCGCGTCCGACATCGGGACCGGGGCGCGCACCGCGCTCACCCTGATCGCCGCCGACGCACTCGAGGTCGCTCCGGACCGGGTCCGCGTCCGCATCGGGGACAGCGACTTCGGCTTCGCGATGATCGCGGGCGGCTCGATGGGCACCCGGTCCTGGGGCTGGGCGATCACGGCCGCCGCGCAGGAGCTGCGGGAGCGACTCGCCCTGGGCGGCGGTATTCCGCCCGAGGGCATCACGGTCCGCTCGGACACCTCCGCGGCCGTGGGTGCCCTCGCACAGAAGGAACGGCACTCCTTCGGAGCGCAGTTCGCCGAGGTCGCCGTGGACGTCACCACCGGTGAGGTGCGCGTCCGGCGCATGCTGGGCATGTTCGCGGCGGGCAGGATCGTCAACCCGCTGACGGCACGCAGCCAGTTCATCGGCGGGATGATCTGGGGCATCTCCATGGCCCTGCACGAGGAGGCGGTCCGCGACCGGACTTCGGGCGGGCACGTCGGCGCCGACCTGGCCGGCTATCACGTCGCCGCGCATGCCGACGTGCCGCACATCGAGGCGGACTGGGTGGACGACCCTGACCCCGACGACCCGGTCGGCATCAAGGGGATCGGCGAGATCGGGATCGTCGGTGCTGCCGCGGCGATCGCCAACGCCGTCTGGCACGCGACCGGCGTACGCCACCGGAACCTGCCGATCCGGCCCGACCGCGTCCTGCTGGCCGCAGCCGCGGGCACCGGAGCCCGGGATGCTTGACATCGCCGAGGAGCTGAGCCGCTGGGTGGCCGAGGGCCGGGACTTCGCGGTCGCCACCGTCGTCGCCGTCGGCGGCAGCGCGCCGCGCGATCCCGGTGCCGCCCTCGCCGTCGACCGGGACGGCACGGCCATCGGCTCGGTCTCCGGCGGTTGTGTCGAAGGGGCGGTGTACGAGCTGTGCGTCCAGGCGCTGCAGGACGGCGAGACGGTGCGCGAGCGGTTCGGCTACAGCGACGAGGACGCGTTCGCGGTCGGGCTGACCTGCGGCGGGGTCATCGACGTACTGGTCACGCCGATCGCGTCCGGCGACCGGGTGTTCGCGGCGGCGCTGTCGGCCGCTGCGCAGGGCGAGCCGGCCGCGGTGGCCCGGGTCGTCCGTGGTCCGGCCGGATTCCTCGGCAGCGCCCTGTTCGTGCGCCCCGACGGAACGACCGAGGGCGGTCTCGGCGGGCACCCGGAGCTGGACCGGACGGCGGCGGCCGAGGCCCGCGCCCTGCTGGATGCCGGCCGCACCGGCACGGTCGAGCTGTCGGAGGACGGCTCGCACTGCCCCGGCGGCCTCACGCTGTTCGTCGAGTCCTGGGTGCCGCCGCCACGCATGATCGTCTTCGGCGCGATCGACTTCGCCGCGGCGCTCGTGCGCGCGGGCAAGTTCCTCGGCTATCACGTCACCGTGTGCGACGCCCGCCCCGTCTTCGCCACGCGGGCCCGCTTCCCCGACGCGGACGACATCGTCGTGGACTGGCCGCACCGCTATCTGCGAGGTACGGCGACCGATGCGCGCACGGTCCTGTGCGTGCTCACCCACGACGCCAAGTTCGACGTACCGCTCCTGCAGGAGGCCCTGCGGCTGCCGGTCGCGTTCGTCGGCGCGATGGGTTCGCGCCGCACCCACGCCGACCGCAACCGGAGACTGCGGGAGGCCGGCGTGAGCGAGCGGGAGCTGGCCAGGCTCAGGTCCCCCATCGGCCTCGACCTGGGCGCCCGTACGCCCGAGGAGACCGCCCTGTCCATCGCGGCGGAGATCGTCGCGACCCGGCGGGGCGGCACGGGCGTCCCGCTGACCGGCTCGGGCACGCCGATTCACCGGGACGGGTCGGAGCGCGGTGCTCGGGAGGCCGCCTGAGACCGCCGGTCCACTCCCATGCGTGAGGGCCCCGGTCCGTAACCGGGGCCCTCACCCGCGTGCACGATCTCGGGGCGGAATTCCGCGTCAGCGATCGCCCTGCTCGGCGGTGCGCGCCTTGAGCCGGGCCGCTTCCTTGCGGACCTCCGCCTGAGTGGCGCGCTCCTTCTCCAGCCACTCGGGCCGCTCCGCCTTCAGCGCCTCGATCTGCTCGCTGGTGAGCGGCTCCGTCACCCCGCCGCGCGCGAGCCCCGCGATGGAGACGCCCAGCTTCGCCGCGACCACCGGCCGCGGGTGCGGGCCGTTGCGTCGCAGCTCCCGCAGCCACTCAGGCGGATTGGCCTGGAGCTCGTTCAGTTCGGCGCGCGAGACGACTCCCTGCTGGAACTCGGCGGGGGTGGCGGGGAGGTACACACCCAGCTTCTTCGCCGCGGTCGCGGGCTTCATCGTCTGGGTGGTCTGGTGCGACTTCATGCTGTCCAGACTATCGGCCGGATACGAGACCTCCGACCACAGCCGGTAACCTGGCGAGGTGACAGGCTCGGAAGCACACCCTTCGTTCCGGCTCGCGTACGTCCCTGGGGCGACACCCGGCAAGTGGGTGCGGATCTGGAACGAGCGCCTGCCCGACGTCCCCCTGAACCTCATTTCCGTCACGGCCGCCGAGGCATCCGATGTGTTGCGGGACGGCGCGGCGGACGCGGGGATCGTACGGCTGCCGGTCGACCGTACGGTCTTCAGCGCGATCCCCCTCTACACCGAGACGACGGTCGTCGTGGTCCCCAAGGACCACCTCCTGACCGCGGCGGACGAGGCGACCCTCGAGGACCTCGCCGAGGAGGTCGTCCTCCACCCCCTCGACGACGTCCTCGGCTGGGAGCAGCCCCCCGGAGAGCCCGCCTTCGAACGCCCCGCCACCACCGCCGACGCGATCGAACTCGTCGCGGCGGGCATCGGCGTCCTCGCCGTCCCCCAGTCCCTGGCCCGTCTGCACCACCGCAGGGACCTGACCTACCGGACGCTCGTGGACGCCCCGCAGTCCGGCGTCGCCCTCTGCTGGCCGGAGGACGCGCACACCGACCTGGTCGAGGACTTCATCGGCATCGTCCGCGGGCGCACGGTGAACAGCACGCGGGGCCGCACCCAGCCGGCGGCGCAGCCCAAGGAGAAGCACCGCGACGAGGCCGCCGCACGGCGGAAGCCGGCGGCGAGGAAGAACCCACGGTCGGGCACCGCCAAGAGCGGCCGCCGCGGCAAGCCCCGTCGCCGTTCCTAGCGCCCGGAATCAGGGAACGTACGGACGCCTGCTGCGCCGCCGGAACGGGATCGTCACCGCACGGTGTCGCCGTCCTGCCAGGTCCGGGAGACGGCGAAGCAGCTGCCGGGCCTCGGAGTCCCGCCGACCGCGAGGTCCGCACCGGATACGCTGCTGTTGGCGGGTTCAGGACGCCCGAGTCGTGCGCACGAGCCAGTCGTACGCCGCCCGCGCCGTGAACTCCGCCTGACCGCCCCGCAGCAGGAGGTCGGCGGTCGCGAACTCCGGCGCATCGGCCTGGGCGGCCACATAGGGGAGCGCGATGCAGCGCATGTCGGCCGCGTGGGCGGCGGCCGCGCCGGGAGCCGCGTCCTCGACGACCACACAGTCGGCGGGAGCAGCGCCGAGCCGGCGGGCGGCCTCCAGGAAGACGTCCGGGGCGGGCTTGCCGTGCGCTACCTCGTCCGCCGAGACGACCGTCCGGAACTGGGTGTCCAGGCCTGTGACGGCCAGGATCGCCGCGATGGCCTCGGGCGACGAACCCGAGGCCACGGCCAGCGGGACGCCCTCGGTGGCCAGCAGCTCGACGAACTTGCGTATCTCGGGGTACGCGCGCGTGGAGGCGCGGGCGAGCTCCAGGTAGCGGCGGTTCTTGGCGGCGATCAGGTCCTCGACGGAGGCGCGCAGCCTGTAGCGCTGTTTCCAGTGCGCGACCGTCTCCTGGGTGCTGATGCCGACGTACTGCTCGTGGTCGGCCCATGTGAAGTCCGGTACGCCGTGCTCGGCGAGGATCTGCCGGCCCGCCTCGTAGTAGTTCGGCTCGCTGTCCACGAGCGTTCCGTCGAGATCGAAGATGACCGAGATGCCGCCGAGATTGCTCATGCGGGTCATGATGCCAAGGGCGTCCGTGCCGTGATCACTGCGCGGTCGCCCGGCCGATCGACTCGACGAGCGGCAGCAGCCGGTGCGGCACACGTTCGCGCAGGGCCACCTCGGTGCGGGTGCGGACGACCCCGGGCAGGCTGATCAGCTTCTGGATCACGTCCTCGAGGTGGGCGTTGTCACGCGCCACGACCCGGGTGAGCAGATCACCGCCGCCCGTGATCGAGAACGCCTCGACGATCTCCGGTACGGCGGCCAGTGCGTCGCCCACGTCGTCGAGGTGGCCCTGGGTGACCTCGATGTGCACGAATGCGAGCACGGGGTGGCCGAGTGCGGCGGGGGAGAGCACCGGGCCGGTGCCGGTGATCACGCCGTCCCGTTCCAGGCGGTCGAGGCGGGCCTGAAGCGTGCCGCGGGCCACCCCGAGGAGACGGGCGTACTCACGCACACTCGTACGCGGCTGCTCCAGCAGCAGCCGCAGGATGCGGGTGTCCAGCTCGTCCACGGCCATGGCACCCTGCCTCCCTTCCGCCGAAGATCACGGCCGACTGTACCAATGGCCCAGCGGGACGCAGTCGGGCTGGGCCGTCCGACGTCGTCCGTTGGCTTGGTGGAGAGTCCTGTGAGGTCCTTGCTGCTGTGCCAATGGCCCAGTGAACTCGGAGCCACTTGAGCCAGTGGCGGAAGTGATGCTGTCATGGAGGCGTCGATGGCGCTGCGGATCCCGCGGCGCCTTTTTCATGCCGGTCGTATGCAAGGGGTGGGAAGTGCTGAAGAGGGTGTTCGTGGCTCCGGACCCGGGGCGGACGCGGCTGCGCTTCGCCGCGCGTGCCGTCCTCGGCATCGGCCTCGCGGTCGTCGTCTGCGGCCTCGCCGGGCACTCCCTCGCCGGTGCCGTCACCGGTGGGCTGGCCGCGCTCCTCGCCCTGTTCACGGTCACGGACCCGACCGTCCGCGGGCAGGCCGTGACCACCGCGCTGCTGCCGGCCGTCGGTCTGCCCGTGCTGGCCGCCGCGGCCGAACTGCACGACCACCCCGTCGCCCGCGACCTCACCTTCCTCGCCGTGGTCGGCGCGGGCGTCTACGCCCGCCGCTGGGGGCCACGCGGACACAGCCTCGGCGTGTTCGCGTTCATGACCTTCTTCGTCGCGCAGTTCCTGCAGGCGACCCCCGGGCAGTTGCCCGAGCTGTACGCCGCCGTCCTGCTGTCCGTGCTCGCCGCGGCCGCGGTGCGCTTCGGACTGTGGTGCTACGAGCGCCGCCTGACCCCGGCTCCCGCGGCCGCGCCGCCGGGCGGGACGGGCCTCGCCCGGATCACCACGCGCCAGGCGGTCCAGGCGACCGTCGGCGCGGGCTTCGCCCTGGTCGTGGGGCAGCTGGTGTCCGGGGAGCGCTGGTACTGGGCCGTCGGCGCCACCTGGTGGATCTTCGTGAACACCACCTCGCGCGGCGAGACCCTGGTCCGCGGCTTCCGCCGGCTCCTCGGCACGGTGATCGGCATCGGCCTCGGACTGCTCGTCGCCGTCCCGCTGCACGGCGCCGCGGTGCCCTCCGCCCTGCTCGCCGCCGTGTGCGTGTTCGGCATCTTCTACACGGCGGCCGTGTCCTACACCTGGATGATGCTCTGCGTAACCCTGCTCGCCGAGCTGCTCTACGGCCTCCTGGGCGTGCTCGAGCCCGCGCTGCTCGCGCTGCGCCTCGCCGAGACCGGCATCGGGGCGGTGGGTGCCGTACTGGCCGTCCTGTTCGTCCTGCCCGTCACCACCCACACCGTCACCGACGCCTGGATCCAGCGCGCCCTGCGCTGCGTCCATGCGTGCACCGCCGAGGCCGCGGCACGCCTCGCCGGCGCCGACGACGCCGACCCGGCCCTGCGGGTGGCGGAACTGGAACTGCTCCTCGGCCGGGTACGCCTCGCCGTCGCCCCGCTGGTGCACCCGCTCAACCCCGTGCTCGGCCGCAAGCGGCGCGCCCGCCGGGTGCTGGCCCTGCTCGACGACTGCGCCCGCGAGATCCGCGGCCTGGTCGCCGTGGCCGCCGACCCGGAGGCCTCCCACGACGCCCGCCTGGCCGCCGCCTGCCGGCGCGTGCAGGGCGCGGTGGAGGCGCTCACGGGCGATGCGGTGGGCGGCGCCCCCGATCTCGCGCCTCAGCAGCGCGCGGTCGAACCGGCCGCCCTCGCCCATCTGCACGGCCTGGAGCGCGCCCTGGCCGAACTGGTCACGCCCCTGCGCACGCCGTCCAAGTCGCCGCACTTGGCCTAGGTCTGCATGACGAAGGGCCCGCTCCGCACATGCGGAGCGGGCCCTCGTCGTACGACTGCGGGTGACGACCGGTTCAGCGGACCGGAGCGCCCTGCGGCTGCTGCGGGGCGATGCCGAGCGCCGTCGTGTACTTGGCCAGGGCGAGCTTGCCGATGGCCGGGTAGGCGCCGAGCGGCTCGGCGGCCGAGCAGCCCGCCTCCTTCGCGGCTTCCGCGACCAGACCCGGGTCGATCTCGGGGCCGATCAGGTACGGCGCCAGCGCCAGCTGCTGCGAGCCCGAGGAACGCAGCTGCTCCGCGACGGACGCGATCGAACCCTCCTGGTCCAGCGCCGCCGCCATCACCGGCACGGCGAGCCGTGCGGCGAGCAGCATGCCGGTGATCCCGGCCGCCTGCACGGCCTCCTCGCCGCCCACCGAGGCCAGGATGATGCCGTCCGCGGCGGTGGCCACGGTGAACAGCCGGGCGCGGTCGGCGCGAGCCAGGCCCGCTTCCGACAGGCGCACGTGCAGGGCCTCGGCGAGCAGCGGGTGCGGGCCGAGCACATCGGTCAGCTCGGCCGCGACGCGGCTGTCCATCACGGCCTGGCGGACCTGGCGCAGCAGCGCACTGTCCGGACCGGCGAGCAGCGGCACCACAACGGCGACCGGGCCGTCGGGCTCCTTGACCTCCACACCGGCCGCGCGCGCCTGCTCATAGCGGGCGGTGCGCTCGTCGGCGGCGTACGCCAGCACCGACTGGAGCGTGGGGAACTCCGCGTCATCACCCTCGACGTAGCCGATCCGGGCGTCGAGGCCGGGCAGCTCGGAGCGGGCGATGCTCACGACCTCCTCGGCGAGGCTGCGCGTGGCCACGCTGGGCGTGCCCGGAACCGCGAGGACGAGCGCGGGCGCGCCCTCGGGAGCCGCCAAGGGTTCGGGTCGGCGGTGCCGCCCGGGCTGGCGGGGGCGCGGCATTCGTACTGGCAGGCCGGACGCGGGCCCAGTGGGGGAGCTCATGGCGCCGCATGTTACTGGCTTCCTGGGCTCCCTTGTTCGGGGAGGGTGCAGGTGAGCGGTATCCGTCCGGATTTGTCTGATGAGTTACGTACGGATCATAAGTGATCAGCGCGTTTGTGTGAGACGACTGATGAACTGCGCGGCGCCAAGTGCTACATGTCGGATATGCGTTGTGCCGGGATCAGTCGCCCTGGGCAGCCACCACGTACAGCAGTTTGTCGTCACCCGGCAGGGTGAGCGCCCCGGCCGTCAGGTCGGCCGCGATACGGACCGCCCCGTGCAGCGGATCGCCCTCGGCCGCCACCCGGCGGGCGTGGGGCAGCCGCTTCGTCAGTTCCTCGTCCAGTGGTACGAGGAGAGCGGCGCCCATCTTGAAAAGGCCCCCTGTGAGGGCGACCTGGGGCTCGCCCGTCGTGGGGCACACGGCTGCCGCTGAATCGGCCATGTGCCGGGCGGCTGCGCGCAGGACGTGCACGGCGACGGGGTCGCCGTCGTCGGCGCAGGCCGCCACGCTGGGGGCGAAGGAGGCGAGGACGGCGGGACGGTCCGGGCGCGGGTACACCTGGGCGGGCAGCCCCGGCATCGGGCCGAACATCTCCTCGGCGCACTCCAGCAGCGGGGCCGAACCGCCCTCCCGCCCGTCGTGGGCGCGCAGTGCGGCCTCCAGACCGGCCCGGCCGATCCAGGCTCCGCTGCCGCAGTCGCCCAGCAGATGGCCCCAGCCGTCCGCGCGACGCCATCGCGTCAGGTCCGTGCCGATCGCGATGAGTCCGGTACCGGCGGCGATCACGGCGCCGGGCCTGGGGCCCAGGGCGCCTGTGTAGGCGGTGACGGCGTCGGCGGCGAGGGCGACGGTCCGGATCCCGCATTCCCGGTGCAGGGCCGCGGGAAGTCCGGCACGCAGATCGTCGCCGAGCGTGCTGAAGCCCGCCGCGCCGACGGCAGCCGTGTCCAGCGCGGTGACTCCGGCCTCGGCCGTCAACGCCCGGACCATGGGGACGAGTTGCTGCATGAAGTGCCCGGTGTCGATCCCCCGCGCCCCGGTGCGGACCGGCTCCGCCGACTCCCGCAGGGCGAGCGGCCCTCGCGCAACGGTGCCCACGACGGCCCGCAGACCGGAGCCTCCCGAGTCGACAGCGAGGAACGCGGATTCCCCAGCGGCTGCCGGCCCGTCGAGCGGGTCCTCCCCATCGAGTCGGCCCGCCCCGTTCGAGAGCCCCGAGCCGAAGGTCACAGCCGCCGGGGAAGCCGACGGCGCTTCTTCCGCGTCCGACCCCGGCCCGTTCCCCGCTCCCGTCACGGCAGGCGCCAGTCCACCGGCTCTCCCCCCTGCCGCATCAGCAGATCGTTGGCGCGGCTGAACGGGCGGGAGCCGAAGAAGCCGCGGTCGGCCGACATCGGGGAGGGGTGGGCGGACTCCACCGAGGGGAGGTCGCCGAGCAGCGGGCGGAGGTTGCGGGCGTCGCGGCCCCAGAGGATGGACACCAACGGCTTGCCGCGTGCGGCCAGCGCGCGGATGGCCTGCTCCGTGACCTCCTCCCAGCCCTTGCCGCGGTGCGCGCCCGGACGGCGTGGCGCCGTGGTGAGCGCCCTGTTGAGCAGCAGCACGCCCTGCTGGGTCCACGGGGTCAGGTCGCCGTTGGCCGGCTGAGGCAGGCCCAGATCGGTGTTCAGCTCCCGGAAGATGTTGATCAGGCTGCCGGGCAGCGGCCGCACATCGGGCGCGACCGAGAACGACAGCCCCACCGCGTGCCCCGGCGTGGGGTACGGGTCCTGACCGACGATCAGGACGCGTACGTCGTCGAAGGGCTGCTGGAAGGCCCGCAGGACATTCGGTCCGGCCGGGAGGTAGGTCCGTCCCGCGGCGATCTCCGCGCGCAGGAAGTCGCCCATCTCGGCGATCCGCCCGGCGACGGGTTCCAGGGCCTTCGCCCAGCCCGGTTCGACGATTTCATGCAAGGGTCGTGGTGCCACGGCGTCACCCTACTGCCGTACGGGCAGCGGCGATCAACCAGTGGCCAAGGCCGAGCCCCGTCGTGCGACGCATCCGGCTCATTCGAGGACCGCAGCCCGCACGCACAGCACATCCGGCAGATGCGACGCCAACTGCTGCCAGCTGTCGCCGTCGTCGGCCGAGGCGTACAACTCGCCGTTCCGGTTGCCGAAGTACACGCCCGCCGGGTCCGCGTCGTCCGTGCACAGGGCGTCGCGCAGCACCGTGCCGTAGTGGTCCTCCTGCGGCAGACCGGCGGTGAGCGGCTCCCACGTGCTGCCCGCGTCCGCCGTGCGGAAGACCCGGCAGCGCCGGCCGGCGGGTACCCGGTCCGCGTCCGCGTTGATCGGGAACACGTACGCGGTGTCGCCGCGGTGGGGATGCGCGGCCGCAGCGAAACCGAACGTCGAGGGCAGGCCCTTGCCGATGTCGGTCCAGTGCGCACCGGCGTCGTCGCTGCGGTACACCCCCCAGTGGTTCTGCAGGTACAGCCGGTCCGGCGTCGACGCGTCCTGCGCGATCTTGTGCACGCACTGACCGAACTCCGGGTCGGGATCCGGCAGGAACACGGCGGAGACCCCGGAGTTGGACGGTGTCCAGCTGGCGCCGCCGTCCTTCGTGCGGAACACCCCGGCCGTCGACACGGCGACCGTGACCGCCTGCGGATCGCGTCGGTCGGTGATCACGGTGTGCAGGCCCTCTCCGCCGCCGCCCGGCACCCACTTCGAGCGCGTCGGGTGCTCCCACAGCGGGCGGACGAGGTCGAAGTGCTCCCCGCGGTCCTCGGAGCGGTACAGCGCGGCGGGTTCCGTGCCCGCGTAGACCACGTCCGGCTCCGCGGCCGCCGGGTGCAGCTGCCATACCCGCTCCAGTGAGGCGCCTGTGTCCTGCGGGAACTTGACGGCCGGTTGTGCCGGTTCGGTCCACGTCCGGCCCAGGTCGTCGGAGTGGAACACCGACGGCCCCCAGTGCGCGCTGTCACCGCCCGCCAGTAGCCGCGGGGTGGCGCCGCGGGTGTCGATGGCGACCGAGTACACGGCCTGTGCGTTGAAGTAGGGACTCTCGTCGAACTCCCAGGCGCCACCGCGCCGACGCCCGATGAACAGACCCTTGCGGGTGCCCACGGCGAGCAGTACCTCGGTCATTGCCGATCACCTCCGCGACGTCCTTGTCTCAGATACCGGCCAGTCTGCACCCCGGCACTGACAGTCCCCTCCCGGAATCGCTTCGTCGCAGGTCAGCGGGGTGTCGCCGGTCACCGCGCAGTCGCGCGCTGAGCATCGGCGAGCCGTTCGCCGTATGGGAGGGCGGTCGGTGATGTCCGTGCGCTCACGAGGAGGAAGCCTTCGATGGCGTTCCGTTGTCCGAAGGTGTGGCTGTGGCGCTGGCGGCGCAACCCGCTCAAGCGACGTGCCGACACGGTGGAGGCCTGGGTCCTGCTCGGCGCCGGGATGCTCACCGTCCTCGGCGGGGTGCTCGCCGGTCTGACGGTGGCCCGGTCCGTGGAACAGGAGCTCGCTCGTGAGCGTGCCGAGTGGCGGCCCGTGACGGCGAGCCTGACCGAGGACGTCCCCGGAGCGTCCCGCGCGGCAGGCGGCGCGTCGAACGGCGAGCGGGTGTGGGCCGAGGTGCGCTGGACGGCGCCGGACGGTTCCTCGCGCACCGGCCAGGCCCGGGTCCGCCCCGGCAGCTCCGTCGGCACACCGGTCAGCGTGTGGACGGACCGCCGGGGCCGCCTGGTGACCGCGCCCGCCTCCGAGTCCCAGGCCCGGGTGCGGGCCTCGCTGATCGGCGGCCTCGCGGGAGTGTGCGCCGCCACGGTGCCGTTCGCCGGCGGGCGCGTCCTGCTCGCCCGCCTGGAACGCCGCCGCCTGGACCAATGGGACCTCGACTGGGCGCGGTTCGACCCGCTGTGGGGGCGCAGGACGGGCTGACGGGGCGGCGACACGCCCCGTCGGCACGCTCAGTCCTCGCCAGGCAGCGCCCTGCTCAGGATCGCGTCGATGTCGGCCGCGTCGGGAAGCGTGCCGAACGCATGCCCCCAGTCGCCGCCGAGCCGTGTGGCGCAGAACGCGTCGGCGACCGCGGGCGGGGCGTACCGGACCAGCAGCGAGGCCTGCAGGGTGAGCGCCATCAGCTCCACGAGCCGCCGCGCACCGGCCGGCGAGGCCGTGGCCAGCCCCTGCTCCAGGCGGGACACGGCCGCGTCCAGCCGTGCGTCTGTGCCCTGCGCCAGGGCGAGCTCGTCGAACAGCGCCTGAGCGGTACCCGGCTCGCGGCTCAACGCCCGCAGCACATCGAGGGCGTTGACGTTCCCCGAGCCCTCCCAGATCGACAGCAGGGGCGCCTCACGGTAGTGGCGGGGCAGGCCCGAGTCCTCCACATAGCCGTTGCCGCCCAGGCACTCCAGGGCCTCCGCGGTGAAGGCGGGGCCCCGCTTGGTCACCCAGTACTTGCCGACGGCGGTCGCGATCCGGCGGAACGCTGCCTCCGTGCCCTGCTCGTCGGCTCCGCGCACCGCACGGTCGGCCGCGCCGGCCAGCCGTAGCGTGAGCGTCGTGGCGGCCTCGGACTCCAGCGCGAGGTCGGCGAGGACGTTGCGCATCAGCGGCTGGTCGACCAGTCGGGCCCCGAACGCGCTGCGGTGCCGCACATGGTGCCCCGCCTCGACGAGCGTCTTGCGCATCAGGGTCGCCGACATCATCACGCAGTCCAGCCGCGTGCAGTTGACCATCTCGATGATCGTCTTGACGCCCCGCCCCTCGGGCCCCACCAGCCAGGCCACGGTCCCGTCGAACTCGGGCTCGGAGGAGGCGTTCGAGCGGTTGCCCAGCTTGTCCTTCAGGCGCTGGATGCGGAAGGTGTTGCGGCTGCCGTCGGGCAGGACGCGCGGCACGAAGAAGCAGGACAGGCCGCCCGGAGCCTGGGCCAGCACCAGGAAGACGTCGCACATGGGCGCCGAGGTGAACCACTTGTGCCCGCGCAGCGTGTACACGCCGGGCTCGGCGGTCGGCGTGGCCGTCGTCGTGTTCGTGCGGACGTCGGAGCCGCCCTGCTTCTCGGTCATCCCCATGCCCGCGAGCAGGCCCCGCTTCTCGGTCGGCACGCGCAGACCCGGGTCGTACTCCCGGCTGGTCAGCAGGGGTTCGTAGACCTTCGCGAGCTCGGGCTGCCGGCGCAGCACGGGGACGGCGGCGTACGTCATCGACGTCGGACAGCCGTGCCCGGCCTCGGTGTGCCCCCACACCATCCCGCCCGCGGTCCGGGCGACATGCGCTCCGGGCCGCTCGTCCGCCCAGGGCGCCCCCGCCAGCCCCTCGGTGACGGCGACCCGCATCAGGTGGTGCCAGCTCGGGTGAAACTCGACCTCGTCGACGCGATGGCCGTACCGGTCGTGCGTGCGCAGCTCGGGCTCGTAGCGGTTGGCCTGCTCGCCCCACTCCTGCGCCTCGGCACTCCCGGCCCGCCGGCCGAGCTGCCGGATGTCCTCCTCGGCCCACGCGGCGCCCTCTCGGCGCAGCCCTTCGAGCAGGGCCGTGTCCTCGGATGCGTCGTAGGGGGTCAGAGGAGGTGGCTGGTTGGTGACGTCGTGCGTCGCGTAACCCGGGTGCTGCTGCTCCTGCGCCAGTGTCGAGGCCATACGGCGAGTGTTGCACTCTGGCTACAGCCGCAGCAATTCTGCAACATGAAAATCCGCCGCGTACAGTACGTGACCATGCGGGCGAACGTGACAGCGCAGCAGGTCGGCGGGCTCGAGCTGCGCCCGCTGTCCGCGCGGTCGGTCGTCCTGAGCCTGCTGCTGGGCTCGCACCCGCCCGAGCTGCCGGTGCGGGACCTCGTGCGCGGCGTGGAGCCGTTCGGCGTCGGCGGGTCCACGGTGCGGGCTGCGCTCAGCCGGATGGTGACCGCCGGTGATCTGCGGCGCGCGGGCGGTGTCTACCGGCTCAGCGAACGTCTGCTGGAACGGCAACGCCGGCAGGACGAGGCCGTACATCCGCGCACGCGCGCGTGGGGCGGCGACTGGGAGATGGTCGTGATCACCGCGACCGGGCGCGGACCCGCGGAACGCGCCGACCTGCGCAGCCGGTTGACAGCGCTCCGGCTCGCCGAACTCCGCGAGGGCGTCTGGCTGCGGCCCGCCAACCTGCGCCGGTCCCTGCCGGACGACCTGGACCAGGTGGCCCAGCGCTACACGGCCCGTCCGGACGACCGCCCACCGCGTGAACTGGCCGCGAACCTCTGGCCGCTCGATGCCTGGTCCGCCACCGCCCGGGCCCTGCTCGCCCATGCCGCCGGGGCGGACCGCCCGGCCGACCGCTTCACCGCCTTCGCGGCCGTCGTACGCCATCTGCTCGCCGACCCCGTTCTGCCTCCCGAACTCCTCCCCGCCGACTGGCCGGGCACCGAGTTGCGCACCGTGTACGCGGACTACCAGCGGGAGGTCACCGAGGCGGTACGCGCGCGTGGCCGCCAGGAATGACGCGGCGGCCGTACGAAGCGCCGTGCGGGGACGCTTCGGACGGCCGCCTTCACCGTGGGGGGGACTACCTGCGGCTGGGGGCTACCTGTAGGTGATGTCCGAGCTGGAGTACAGGCAGTTCGTGCTGTCCGGGCCCGTGCCCACGGCGGTGTTGTTGTTGTACTTCTGGCAGGGGATGACCTTGCGGCCGGCGTCGTTGAGGATCGTGATGCCCCGCAGCGTCGCCACGTCGTTGCGGTTGACGTTGATGCCGACCAGGCGCGCGGTGGATCCGGTGCCGGTGACCTCGATGTTGCTGAGGTTGACCTTGCGCGTGTACTGCGTGGAGCAGTCGCCGCACGAGCGGTACAGCGTCTTGAACTCGCTGACCGCGAAGTTGGAGATGTTCACCGTGCCGGGCCCGTTGTGCTGGAAGACCTTGTCGGCGGCCTTCTTGGCGCCACCGCCGATCACGTTGTAGGTGGAGCCGCCACGGAAGGTCGCGGCGTCCTCGCCGACGTCCTCCCACCACACGTTCTGCAGGGTGCAGTTGCCCTCGCAGTGGATGCCGTCGGCGCCGGGCGCGCCGATGATGACGTTCTTCAGCGTCGCGCCGGCCGCGAGCTTGAAGATCGGGTCCTGGCCCTCCTCCTGGCCGTCACCGGCCAGGTCTCCGGTGCCGTAGAACTTCTTCATGCCGTAGTCCTTGGTGCCGGACACGGAGATGGTGGAGGACGTCCCCTGGCTGCCGTTGGGCGTCGGCCAGGTGGCGGCGCTCGCCGGCGACGTGCCGAGTGTCGTGATCATGACAGACGAGAGACCGAGCGCGGCCAGCCCGCCGGTCAGTGCGCGTCGGCGGGCGCGGGGCTTTGCTGGTGAAGTCATGTCCCGATGCCTTCTTCCAGTTGGGGGGTGGTCAGATCTTTCCGGTGCCCGCGCCGGACGTCACCGAGGCGACGACCGTGGACGCGGACTCCGCGGTGTAGCTGTAGGGCGGCGTGGTGAAGGTGCCGACCCGGGAGATCTCGGTCGCGGCCCCGCCGAGATCGTTGCCGCGCAGATTCGCGTAGCCGTCCACGTCACTGCTGCGGTTCGTGGTCACAGCGATCTTCGTGTCGCGGAAGACGTTGTTCTCCACGAGCATCTGGGCGCCCATGCGCGAGTGGCAGGCGGTGTCCGCGCCGGCCACGTAGTTGTTGTAGAAGTGCCCGGTGCCGAAGCGCAGGCTGGGGATGCGCGAGTACACGTTGCTGAAGTGGTTGTGGTGGTACGTCACCTTCAGGTGCCCCGTGTCCTCGGACGCGTTGTTGTCGCTGTGGCCGACGAGTGAGCCCTTGAAGTGGTCCTTGAAGGTGTTCCAGGACACGGTGACGTTGTCCGAGCCGTGGTTGATGTCCAGCAGACCGTCGTAGTGGTCCTTGTCGTGCTCGCGGTCCGCCGAGAAGGAGTTGTGGTCGAGCCACACCTTCGTCGACGCCTGGACGGTGATGCCGTCTGCGGGCGCGACCGGCTTGCTGATGTTCAGGTTGCGGACGACGACGTTGGAGACCTCCTTCAGGCGTAGTCCGCCACCGGTGAATCCCGACGACGAACCGACGCCCAGGACGGTCGTGTTGGACCCGATGTCGACCTGACCGCTCAACGAGATCAGCCCGTTGACCCGGACGACCTTCGCCGCGTTGCCGGACACGGCCGACCTGAAGGCGTCGAGCGTCGAGACGGTCACCGCCGTGGCGCTGCCGCCGCCGGTCGCCCCGGCGCCGAACCCGATCGGTGAGCTCTCGGCCGCCCCGGCCGACTGCGGGAGGGTGACGACGGCCACCGTGGCGATGGCCGCCGCGGCCGCCACCAGGGCAGATCTTTGCGCGTGTGTACGTGGGGGGACTGTGCGCATGCGGGTGCGTCCCTTCGAGAGGGCTTGTTAGGTCCTGTACGTGAATGACGTACGTCATGCTGAACGCCTCGCGCGGGCAGGGTGACGATTCCGACCCAAGGGGGCGTCGACCGGTCAGCCTGCTGAACGGAACGTAGGGGGCAAGCGCTTTCTAGTCAACGCTTTGCGCAGAACACATTCGGACGCTTGGGAGCGCGCAGGAAGCGGCCGGAACCATGGTGGGGGAGCGCTCCATGACGGCCCGGCGCAGCCGCTGCGAGCTCGCACCGGTCACGCGGGTTTCCCCTTCCGCGCGGATGACGTCGCGTTTCCCGGGAACACGGCGGGTGAAGAGAGCGGATCTCTCAGGGAGGCGTGGAGTGTCATGACAGCGCAGAAAACAGCGCAGAAATCCTCGCCCGAGCCGGCGCAGCCGCTGCGCGCCACCGCTGCGACGCTGCGCGCCGTGCCGAGTGCCGCCGCCTCGACGCTGCGCAGGATGCCGGGTGCCGGGGTCGTGCGCAAGGTGCCCGACGCGGTGCGCCATGCGCCCGAGACGGTGCGCCATGCGCCCGACGCGGTGCGCCATGCGCCCGGAGCCGATGCGGTGCGCAAGCTGCCCGACGCGGTGCGCAAGGTGCCCGGCGCCGGCGCCGTGACCAAGGCGGCCGAAGGCGCACTGGACGCGGTCGGCACTGTGTCGCCGCGTGGTCGGCGCATCGCCGTGTACACCGGCGCCGGCCTGCTCGGTGCCGCGGGCCTCGTCGAGTGGCCCGTGGCCGCCACCGTCGCCGGCGTGGCCTGGCTCACCCAGCCCCGTCCGCGGCACGACGGCGCTGCGGAAGAGAAGGGCAAGAAGGCCGAGAAGGCGACGAAGGGCACCAAAACGGCTGAGAAGACGACGAAAGGCACCAAGACGGCCGCCGCCCGCCGTACGACAAGCGGTGGCAGCCGTTCGACGTCGACGAGCACGCGAACGTCCGGCAGCCGGAGTGGGACGTCCGCGCGCGGGAAGTCGCCAGCCGCCGGCAGCCGTACATCGTCCACGTCGTCCACCGGCCGGCGTACGACTACGACGAGCAAGGGACGCACGTCGTCGACCGGCAGCCGTGCGTCGTCGTCCGCCGGTCGGCGCAAGGCGACCGCAGGCGGATAGGGAACGCGGGCCGGGAGCGCAGGCTCCCGGCCCACCCGGAACCACGAGCTGAGGGATGAGATGGCGCTTGGGTTGCTGACGGGTTCGGCTGCGGCCCTCTCCGACGCCGTACTGGCCGGGCCGGGGCTGCTGGTGAGCGGTGCCGCGCCCGCGGTGGGCGCGGCGGCGGGCGCCCTGGCCGGGACCGCACGGGCCGGGGTGCGCGGCGCGGACGCCCTGGTGCGGATGACGCGGGTCGCTCGTGCCGCAGTGCCGGGCGGCGATCGCCACTGGCGGTCGGGCCGGCGGGCACACCTCGCACTGCGGCTTGCCGGACCGGAGACGGAACGACGGGCGGTCGGGACGGCGCAGGCGGCGCGGCGGGTGGCCAGGGCGCTGGCGGAGCATCCGGACGTGGCGTACGCCTACTGGGACGGTGGGCTGGCCCGGCTGGTGATCGTCGCGACCGAGGACGCGGTGGGTGACCGGGTGCTGGAGAGGGCGAACGACCTCGCAGCCCGCCACGGACTGGTACCGGCGGACGACGACGTGGAGGAGTTCGCGCATCCGGGCGACCCGGGTGAGGTGCGGACCACGGCTGGGGCGCTCGCGGCCGATGCCGTGGGGATCGTCGCCGCCGTCACCGGATCGGCGCTACGGCTGCCGGCCTCGCCCCGGCTCGTGACCGCGGGTGTCACGCTGCTGCGCGAGAACCCCCGCTTCCGCAGCTGGATGCGGTCCCGCTTCGGCCCCTCCCGTATGGACCTGATGCTGGCGGTCGTGAACGCGGCCGCCCACGGCGCGGGGCAGACACCGATCTCGCTGGTGCTCGACGGGGTCCTGCGCTCCTTCCAGCTCACCGAGACACTGGCCCGCGCGGCCGCCTTCGACGTGGTGCACGACCAGGTGTGCGGGCCCGGGCGCCAGGACGTGGCCGCGCACCGGTTCCCGCGCCCGCCGCTGCGGACCACACCGGTGCACGAGTACGCGGTCCACGCCGAGGCCGGCAGCCTGGCGGGCGCCGCCGCGACCTTGCTGGTCAAGCACAGCGGCGCCGAGGCGGCCGAGGCGGTGCTCGCGGGCTCCCCGAAGGCCGCCCGCTACGGGCCCGCCTCCTTCCACGCCGTGCTGGGCTGTGCGCTCGCCCGCACCGGTGTGCTGGTGCGCAACATGCAACGGCTGCGGCAACTGGAGACGGTCCGGACGGTCTTCCTGCATCCCAGTGCGCTGCACACGGCCGAGGGCGACGCCGACCCGTGGGCCGAGGCCGTGCTGGACGCGGCCCGGCGCGCCGGGCTGAGGGTCGTGGTCGTGGACGATCCGGCGCTCGGCGAGTTCACCGCCCTCGCCGACCACATCGTCGCCGCCGACCGGCCGTCCGACGAGGTGGTGAACGGGCTGCGGGGGCGCGGCGGTGTCCTGACGGTGGCCCGGCCGAGGTCGTCCGAGGACACCGACGTCCTGGCCGGGCTGCTCGCCGGTGACGTGGCGGTCGCGCTCGCCGACGGGGACGCGGCCGTCGCGTGGGGTGCGGACCTCGTCGCCCCGGGCGGGCTGGCCGACGTGTGGCGGCTGCTCGCCGCGGTACCCGCGGCCCGCAAGGTCGGCCGGCGTTCGCAGACCCTCGCCCGGTCCGGGGCCGCCCTGTCCGGGCTGCTGGTGGCCATCGGCGAGTCCGGGAACGGCAATCGCACCCCGCTGATCGGCCTGCGCCACGCCCCCGTCGACGTGGGCGCGGCCGTCGCCCTGCTGAGCGGGGCACGCGCCGCCGTCGGTGTGGCGGCCGCCCGGGCGCCGCACCCGCGGCCGCGCGTGGCCTGGCACGCCCTGAAGGTGAGCGACGTCCGCAAGCGGCTGGACCGCGGGGCGGAACGACAAGCGACCCCCGTACAGGAGGCGAGGACCCGCGTCCGCAAGGCGGCCGATGCCGTCGGCCGCGTCCCCGCCCTTGCGCCGGCCCGGTGGTCGCTGCAGCTGGGCCGGGCCGTACGCGGCGAACTGGACGACCCGCTCACCCCGGTCCTGGCGGTCGGCTCGGCCGCGTCGGCGATCCTCGGCTCCGTCGTGGACGCGCTGCTGGTCGTCGGCGCCCTGGACCTGAACGCGCTGGTCGGCGGGATCCAGCGGCTGCGGGCCGAGCGGGCGCTGTCCGGGCTGCTCGCGGAGCAGAAGCAGAAGGCGCGCGTCACCGCCGAGGACCCATCGGCCGGTGCGCGCACGGTGGACGCCACCCGGCTGACGCCCGGTGACGTGATCGAGCTCAACGTCGACGACGTGGTACCTGCCGACGCACGTCTGCTGTGGGAGGACGGTCTGGAGGTGGACGAGTCGGCGCTGACCGGCGAGTCCCTGCCGGTGGACAAGCAGACGGAACCGACTCCGAGCGCCGCGGTGTGCGGCCGTCGCTGCATGGTGTTCGAGGGGACGACCGTCGTCGCCGGGCAGGCCAGGGCCGTCGTCGTGGAGACCGGCGACCGCACCGAGGCGGCCCGCGCCGTCCATCTCGCCGCCCGCACACCGCCGGCCGCCGGCGTCCAGGCCCGGCTGCAGGAACTCACCCGCAAGGCACTGCCGTTGACCATGGCGGGCGGCGCCGCGGTGACCGGCCTGTCGCTGGTGCGCGGCGCACCGATACGCCGGGCCGTCAGCGGTGGCGTCGCGGTGGCGGTGGCCGCCGTTCCCGAAGGGCTGCCCCTGGTGGCCACGGTCGCGCAGTTGGCGGCCGCCCGCCGACTCAGCCGACGTGGCGTCCTGGTCCGTGCTCCGCGCACGCTGGAGGCACTCGGCCGGATGGACACGGTCTGCTTCGACAAGACCGGCACCCTCACCGAGAACAAGTTGCGCCTGGTCCGCGTGACCGACGTGGACGGTGAGGTCCGCAGGCCGGACGAGGCCGCGGACTCGGTCACGATGCGGGTCGCGGTGCGCGCCTGCCCCCAGCCCGAGGAGGGCCCCGACCGGCCGGTGCACGCCACCGACGAAGCGGTTCTGGACGCGGCACCGCGCGACCCCGAGTGGGTCCAGACCGAGGGCAGGCCGTTCGAGGCCGGCCGGGGCTACGCCGGCGCAGTGGGCCACGCGGCGGACGGAGAGCGCATGCTCGTCGTCAAGGGCGCGCCGGAGACCGTGCTGCCCGCCTGCCGCGACGTCCCCGACCACGCCTCCGACAAGGCCCAGGAGCTGGCCCGCAACGGGCTGCGGGTCCTCGCGGTCGCCAGGCGGCGCCTGGCCGAGGACGAGAAGGACACCGAAGCGTGCGAAGCCCCTCTGGAGCAGCTGGAGTTCACCGGACTGCTCGCGCTGGCCGACGTACCGCGCGAGACATCCACGGCGCTCGTGCACGGGCTGCGCGAGGCGGGCGTACGACCGGTGATGCTGACCGGCGACCACCCGCAGACCGCCCGGGCGATCGCCCTCGACCTGGGCTGGCCCGAGGACACGGCCGTGATCACCGGTGACGAACTGGCCGCCGCCGACCGCTCGGAACGCGCCCGCATGCTGCACGACGTGGGCGTCGTGGCCCGGGTCGCGCCCGAGCAGAAGCTCCAGGTCGTCGAGGCGCTGATGGACGCCGGCCGCGTTGTCGGGATGGTCGGCGACGGCGCCAACGACGCCGCCGCGATCCGCGCCGCCGACATCGGCGTCGGGATCAGCGCCCGCGGCTCGGCGGCCGCCCGCAACGCCGCCGACCTGGTGCTCACCAACGGAGACCTCACCGTCCTCGTCGAGGCCGTTGCCGAGGGCCGCGCCCTGTGGCACAGCGTCGCCGACGCCGTCGCCATCCTGATCGGCGGCAACGCGGGCGAGGTCGGCTTCGGCGTCCTGGGCACCCTCCTCGCGGGCGCGGCGCCGCTGTCGACCCGTCAGATGCTGCTGGTGAACCTGTTCACGGACCTGTTCCCGGCGATGGCCGTGGCGGTCACGCCGCAGAAGGACCCGGCCGAGGACGCGAGCGCCGGCAGCCGGCCGTTGGGCGCGACGCTGCTCGGCACCCCGCTGATGCGGCAGATCCGGCACCGCGCGCTGACCACGACCCTCGGCGCGGTCACGGCCTGGCTGATCGGCCGCTTCACGCCGGGCTCGACCCGCCGGACGACCACGATGGCCCTGTGCGCCGTGGTGGGCAGCCAGCTCGCCCAGACCCTCGCCGACCGCCGGGACAGCCCGCTGGTGCGGGTCACCGTCCTCGGTTCCGCGGTCGCGCTGGTCGCCCTGGTCCAGATCCCCGGCCCCAGCCAGTTCTTCGGCTGCACGCCGCTCGGCCCGGTCGCCTGGGCCGGCGTGCTGGCGGCGATCGCCTTGGCGGTGACCGGCCAGCGGGCGCTGCCCCCGCTGGAGCGAGCGGTCGTCCGGCTGAGCCACTGACCAGCGACACGGTCGAACCGGACGAAGCGGAGCCGCCCTCTAGACGGCCTCTTCCCGGGGCTTTCCGACGTGCTTCTCGGCGCCGCCGACCGGCAGTCCTCCCGCCTCGGCGAGATCTGAACCCGCCTTTGCGGGAAGGTGGTTGAAGAGCAGGTTGAGTACGATCGCCGTCAGGCAGCCGGCGCTGATCCCGCTGTGCATGATCGTCTGGAACCAGTCCGGGAACCGGTCGTAGATCGTCGGCACCCCGACCGGCAGCACGCCCATGGCCACCGACACGGCCACGACCGTCAGGTTGTGATTGCCCCTGAAGTCGACCTCGGCCAGGGTCCTGAGGCCGCTGGCGGCGACCGTCCCGAACATCACCAGGCCCGCGCCGCCGAGGACCGGCGCCGGAATCGCCGCGACCACCGCGCCCAGCTTGGGCAGCAGGCCGAGCAGCACCAGGATGCCGCCCGCCGCCGCGACGACCCAGCGGCTGCGCACCCGGGTCATACCGACGAGGCCCACGTTCTGCGCGTACGCGGTGTAGGGGAAGGTGTTGAAGACACCGCCGAGTACGGTCGACAGACCGTCGGCGCGCAGCCCGTCCGCAAGGGAGCGGGGCTCGACCTTCCGCCCGGTCATCTCACCGACCGCGATGAAGTCACCGGTCGTCTCCGTCATGCACACCAGCGCGACCACCAGCATGGACACGATCGCCGACACCTCGAAGGTCGGCGCCCCGAAGTGGAACGGCGTGCTGATCCCGACCCAGTCCGCGTCGGAGACCCCGCCGAAGTCCGTGAACCCGAACGGCACCGCGACCGCGAGCCCCACCGCGATCCCGATCAGCACCGCGATCCGGCTCAGGAACACCGGCGCGAACCGCTGCACGCCCAGCACCACCGCCAGCACGAACGCGGCGAGCGCCAGGTTCTTCGGCTCCCCGAAGTCCTCGGCCCCCGCACCACCGGCGGCCCAGTTGCCCGCCACCGGCAGCAGCGAGATACCGATGATCAGGATCACCGTGCCGGTGACCAGCGGCGGGAAGAACCGCAGCAGCTTGCCGAAAACGGGCGCGAGCAGCACGATCGCGAGTCCCGCGACGATCACCGAGCCGTAGATCGCGGGCAGTCCGCCGCCGGTCGTCCCGATCATGACCATCGGCGACACGGCCGCGAACGTACAGCCCTGCATGATCGGCAGCCGCACGCCGAACCGCCAGAAGCCGATGCACTGGATGAGCGTGGCGATGCCGCACACCAGCAGATCGGCGGTGATCAGATACGCCAGATCCGCCGGCGGCAGCTTCATCGCACCGCCCACGATCAGCGGCACGGCCACCGCGCCCGCGTACATGGCGAGCACATGCTGCAGCCCGAAGGCGGCCAGCTGCCGTACGGGTGGGACCTCGTCGACGGGATGGACGGGCACGGTCGATGCCATGGGCACTCCAGAGCGGCGGTGAGCGGGGAACATCCGAACTGCAGGAGACCGTAAGCGGCTTGAACAGTTTGTTGATTTCCGTCTCGTTGCAGCCGTGTGTCCTGCCCGCCGGAGGCGCCGGTTTCTGCTACGAGTCGACCCTGCGCGCCGCGGTCAGCAGCGACTCCCAGTCGGGCAGCTTGACCACGCTCCGCCCGAGCGAGACCCCGAGTTCCGCCTCGGCCCGCTCGATGGCCCGCCACCCCGCCCACTCGACCGGCTCGACGCCCTCGGCCCGCAGTACCGCGAGGGGATCCTCGGGGATTTCCTTCCGTACGAGAACGGGGGCGTCCTCGAGCAGCGACAGCACCGTCTCCTTGGCGCACGGACGGTTGGTGCCGATGACACCCGTCGGGCCCCGCTTGATCCAGCCCGCCACGTACTCGCCCGGCGCCACGACCCCGCCGCGCAGCACCCGGCCGGCCAGCTGCGGCACCGTGCCGGTCGCCGGGTCGAAGGGCAGCCCCTCCAGCGGCACTCCGCGATAGCCCACCGACCGCAGCACCAACTGGGCCTCGATCTCCTCGTACCGGCCCGTCCCCGTCACGCCGCCCTGCCCGTCCGGCAGCGTCCGTTCGAACCGCACCGCGCCCACGCGCCCGCCCTCGGCGAGCAACTCCACCGGGCGCAGGAAGAACCGCAGCCGGATCCGGCGCGGAAGATCCCTGGCCGGCTGGGCGGCCCAGCCCCGCAGCACCTCCACGTTGCGGCGCTGCGCGGCCGGCAGCGCGGACGGGTCGACGTACGCCGGATCCAGCGCCAACTCCTCCGGATCCACGCTCACTTCGGCACCCGGCAGCGAGCCCAGCTCGCGCAGCTCCTTGGTGGTGAAGCGGGCCTGCGAAGGGCCGCGCCGCCCCACCATGTGGATGCCGGTCACCCGGCTCGCCCCCAGCGCGGTCAGCGCCGTCTGCGGCATGTCGGTGGGGCTCAGCTCGGCCGCGCCGCGCGCCAGGATCCGGGTGACGTCCACGGCGACGTTCCCCACGCCGATGACCACGGCCGACCGGGCGCCGAGCACGAACCCGTCCTCCACGGCGTCCGGATGCGCGCTGTACCAGGACACGAACTCCGTCGCCGAGAAGCTGCCCGGCAGATCCTCCCCGGGGATCCCGAGATGCCGGTCGGTCGCGGCTCCCACGCAGTACACGACCGCGTGGTACAGCTCCCGCAGCCGGGCGGCCGGCACTCCGCCGGCGCCGACCTGGACGCCGCCGAGGAACCGCACCCGCTCGTGTTCCAGCACCGTCCGCAGATTGTTCTGCAGCGACTTGATCTTCTCGTGGTCGGGCGCCACGCCGTAGCGCACCAGACCGTACGGGCACGGCAGCCGGTCCAGGACGTCAACGAACACGGTGGGGTCCAGCTGGACAAGGCTCTGGGCGGAGTAGACCCCGCTCGGCCCGGAGCCGACGACGGCGACACGCAGCACGGCGGAACTCCTTCGTCCGGTGGTCCGGCGGATCGTCCGGTGCATCACAGGAGATCGCTGACGGGTCCAGCATTGCACCGCTGCCGCTCCGCTGACAGGGTGCCGCGCCAAGGACGGACGCGTGTTCCGTTCGTATGGAGTGTGATCATGCGGTTACGTTGCGTGCGTGCTGGAAGCATCCTTTCTTGATCTTTCTGATCGCCGTCCGGAAGACGGTGCGGTGTCCGTGTGGCCCGCGTGGGAAGTGCGCGAGGAGAGCGGCGCGACGGCGTGGTTCCATGTGCGGCTCGACTTCGCCGACGGCGCCCGGGTCGACGCGCTCGCCGTGGCGGCCGACGGTTGCGTCAACCTCGAGGACGTACGGGCCCGGCCCGCGCTGTCCCTCGACGATCTGGCGGTGTTCGCCGACTGGATCGAAGAGCCGCTGTTCTCGGTGTGCGGCGGTGCGGGGACCGAGCCGTTGCAGGGGGAGCCGGCGGGCGGCAGGCGCGCCCGCCCCGCCTGGCCGCGTGGCATCGAGGGGAGCCGGCTGGTGGCGCAGGAATACCGCGCCGCGCAGCACGAGGGGCTCGACCCCGTCCTCGCGGTGATGTGCGCGACTGGGCACAGCCGCCGCCGGTCGCTCAGGCTGATCGCCCAGGCGCGTGACGCGGGCTTCCTGACCCCGCGTCACGCACGGCGCTGAGCGGGCCCGGCGGGCGCAGAGGTCACACGGGCGCGGACGTCACAGCATTCCGCGCATGCGCGTGATCTCGCTCGTCTGCTGGGCGATCACGTCGTCGGCCATCTCCTCGATCCGCACGTTGTTGCCCTGCGACTTCACATCCGTGGCCATCGTGACCGCCCCTTCGTGATGGGTGATCATCAGCGTGACGAAGAGCTGGTCGAACGCCTTCCCCTCCGCCGCGCGCAGGTTCTTCAACTGCGCCTCGGTGGCCATCCCGGGCATCGGGCCGTGGTGGTGGCCGTCGCTCTTCTCGTCCTCGCCGTGCGTTTCCAGCCAGCTCCTCATTGCCGCGATCTCGGGCCCCTGCGAGGCCTCGATCCGCTCCGCCAGCTTCTTCACCCGCGACGACTCGGCGCGTTCCGGGGCGAGTTCGGTCATCTCCAGGGCCTGGGAGTGATGCTCGATCATCATCCGCGCGTAGTCGATGTCCGCCGAGTTGGGCGTGTCGTCGTCGGCGCGCTGCTGTGCGGCGTCCTCGGCGGACATCGTGCGGTTCGCCTCGCCGGGCTTGCCGGGCACGAGCACCGAGGGGCCGCTCGCCCGGTCCGGCTCCGCGTCGGAGCCGGAGTCGCAGCCCCCGAGCGCGAGGGCGGCCAGGGTGGCCAGTGAGGCCGCGGTGAGTGAAGCGCGCGACGCTCGACGGAAGGGCACAACGACCTCCTGTGGCAGGCGGGTGAGGGGGCACCTTGTGAGTGCTGGTGACCGTCCTAACACACGCTTCCGCTCATGAACGAGCGAAAACCTTCATTACATGTTCGTTGCCCCCTGTTGATCTGTGCATGCAGAAGACGATACTTCGGGGGTCCGTGAACCGTTCCCTGGCGAACGGAACAAGGGAGGAAGCAGTGACCCTGTTGAACAACCCCCGAACGCGGCGCAGACGCCTGGGAGTTGCCGCGGCAGCGGCCGGACTCCTGGCCGCGCTGCTGACGGTCCATCCGGCGGCCGCGACCCCCGACCCGGGGGACGGCCCGGCGACCGACAAGGAGGTGTCCCGCAGCGCCCAGGCCGAGGTGCGCGAGGCCCTGGAGAGCGGGGAGATACCCGGCCAGGACGAAGTCGTCCACTCGGACAACATCGAGCACGTCACGAACATCCCCAAGGACGTGCTGCCCGGCACCAATTCGGATCTCGCCTTCCAGGGCAGGTACGCCTTCGCCGGCAACTACGACGGCTTCCGCATCTTCGACATCAGCAACCCGAAGTCGCCGAAGACGGTCGCCCAGGTGCTGTGCCCCGGCTCGCAGAACGACATCTCCGTCTCCGGCAACCTGCTGTTCCTGTCCACCGACTCCTCGCGCAGCGACAGCAGTTGCAACAGCACCACGCAGCCGGTGACCGAGAAGTCCTCCTGGGAGGGCATGAAGGTCTTCGACATCAGCGACAAGCGCAACCCGAAGTACGTCGCCGCCGTCGAGACCGCCTGTGGTTCCCACACCCACACGCTGGTGCCCGAGCGCAGGAACGTCTACATCTACGTCTCCTCGTACTCGCCGAACGCCGCGTACCCCGACTGCCAGCCGCCGCACGACGGCATCTCCGTCATCAAGGTGCCTCGCAACGCGCCGGAGAAGGCTGCGCTCGTGGGCTTCCCGGTGCTCTTCCCCGGCGAGGGCCCGGACGGCGGCGGCAACCCGGGCGGGCCGACCAACCCGGGTGTCTCCAAGACGACCGGCTGCCACGACATCACCGTGCTGCCCTCACAGGACCTGGCGGCGGGCGCCTGCATGGGTGACGGCATCCTGTTCTCCATCAAGGACCCGGAGCGCCCGAAGGTCATCGACCAGGTGCAGGACAACGTGAACTTCGCGTTCTGGCACTCGGCGACCTTCAACCAGGACGCCGACAAGGTCGTGTTCACCGACGAGCTGGGCGGCGGTGGCGCGGCCACCTGCAACGAGGAGATCGGCCCGAACCGCGGCGCCGACGGCATCTACGACATCGTCGGCAAGGGCGACAACCGCAAGCTCGTCTTCCGCAGCTACTTCAAGATCGAGCGCCACCAGGCGGACACCGAGGTCTGTGTGGCCCACAACGGCTCGCTGATCCCGGTCAAGGGCAAGGACATCATGGTCCAGGCCTGGTATCAGGGCGGCGTCTCCGTCTGGGACTTCACCGACTCCGCCCGCCCGAAGGAGATCGCCTACTTCGAGCGCGGTCCGCTGACCACCGACCGGGTCACGACCGCCGGCTCCTGGTCGGCGTACTACTACAACGGTTACATCTACTCGAACGACATCGCCAAGGGCTTCGACGTCCTGAAGCTCGACGACCGGCGCACGGACCCGGCGAAGCGTGTCCGTCTGCACGAGCTCAACGTGCAGACGCAGCCGGACTACTTCGACTGATCCGAAGCCGGCCGACCGAGGGCCGGTGTGTCTGCCGGGTCTGTCGCGAAGAACCGTGACAGGTCCCCGTCGCGTGTCCCGCCGGGCGTTTCGGCGTCCGGCGGGCACCCGAGCTCCCAGTCGAGCCGGTAGCGCCGGAACAGCTCGGTGCGCAGGGGAGTGATCGGCATCCCCACGTTCGGCAGCACCATCGCATAGACGGCCCCCATGAGCAGGGCGCGCAGCATCGGATAGTCGGCCTCGGCGTTCCGGGAGCCGTGCCGGGCGACGGTGTCCCGCAGCAGCTCGGCGAGCCGCTGCTGCTCCGGGCACTGCACGAAGCCCTCGGTGTCCAGCAGTCCCGCCATGTGCTGGCGCATCAGCACGGTCCGGTCCCGGGCCAGGCCCAGGATCGCGTCGATGGCACGCGCCATCCGCTCCTGGCCGTCCTCCGTGCGCGGTTCGCGCTCCAGTGCCTCCTCCAGCGTGCGGTGCATCAGCCGGTGCACGGCGGACTGCACGAGCTGGCGTTTGCCGGGGAAGTAGTACGACACCAGTCCGCGCGCCGAGCCGGCCCGGTCCGCGATGTCGCCGAGGGTCGTGGCCTCGTATCCCCGCTCGCTGACCAGCTCGACCGCCGCCTGCAGGAGCCGCTCCCGGGAACGCCGCCGCAACTCTTCATTGACCGAAGCGCTGCGGGGGGTCATGCTGTAACTCCTGCGTTGACTGGCTGCCAGCCAACTATACTCGGAGCGTCCGTCCCGGGCCCTGCGTGGCCGGGACCGGCGGTGCCGTCTGTCTCGGGCGACGCGGGGGATCGTCCGAGACAGACGGTCATGTCACGGGTCGGTCGACGAGGTCCAGCACAGGGCGCAGCCCGTCGGGCCGCTCGTCGGCCGGCAGGTGGTGCACGAAGTGGACCGCGCAGCCCAGGGCGGCCGCGCCGCCGTCCGCCCGGTGGTCGTCACCCACCATCAGCACCTGCTGGGGATCGGCGCCGAGATCCGCGCAGGCCGCGGCGAACAGCCGCGGATCCGGCTTGTGGATGCCGTGCTCGTACGACAGGACGTACGTGCCCACGTAACGGTCGAGCCCGTGCGCGCGGAACACCGGGCGCAGGTCCCAGCCGATGTTGCTCACCACGCCGATGCCGACTCCCCGCTCGTGCAGCGTCCGAAGCACCTCGGCTGCGTCCGGGTACGGCGTCCACGCGGCCGGGGTCATATGGCGGTCGTAGAGCGCGTCGTGCAACCCGGGGTCGGGCAGCGGCACGTGGCGGGAGAGGCCGGTGTAGGCGGCCCGGTGCTGGGCGGAGCTCTGGTCCCGGACCTCCCACACGTCGGCCAGTTCGGCGGGCACCCGCTCCGGGAGCGCCCCGCCGGGCAGCGCCCCGGCCGCCTGCAGCGCCTGCGCGGCCTTGCCGAACTCGGGCTCGGGCAGCGGGACATCGGCCTCGGTCAGTACGGCGCGCAGCCAGGACTCGGTGGACTCGACACGGAAGAGGGTTCCGGAGAAGTCGAACAGCACGGCGATCATGCGGTGATCCTATGGGCCCGAGTTCCACGCCGAAGGCGGTTCGCCTCCGGCCGTGGTCAGGGTCGCCACCGTTCGTGGGCGGTCACCGCGAGCGTCACCACCGTCGCGCCCAGCAGCCAGCCGCCGACGACGTCCGAGGTCCAGTGCACGCCGAGCCACACCCGGGTCAGCCCCACGCCGAGCACGGACACCGCGGCCACGACGAGGGCCGTACGGCGCAGGGTGCGGTCGGCGCCGTGGCGGTGCAGGAGCCACAGGAGCAGGCCCAGTACCACCGTGGCGGTCATGGCGTGGCCGGAGGGGAAGGCCGCGTAGTGGGCGGAGTCGACCGGGTCGGACCAGACGGGGCGCGGGCGGTCGACCGCGGCCTTCAGGAACTGCTGCGTCGCCGTGCTCAGGGCGACGGTGACCACCAGCCACACCGCGGTCCACCACGCCGAGTGTCTCCACACCAGCCACACCACGACCGCCCCGCACAGGATGCGCATCGTCAGCGGGTCCCAGGCCCAGTCCGTGAGGATGCGGCACACCTGCGTGATCCCGGACTCCTCGACCGCCCAGCGATGGGTGGTGCGGGAGACGTCGCCGTCCAGGTTCATGAGGGGGTACCACTCGGCGGCGACCAGGACGAGGAGCAGGAGGGAGCACAGCGCCAGCGTGATGGGCGTCCGGCGGGCGGTGCGGTACTCCGGCGGGCGGGGTGGGGACTCGACGGTGGGGATGTGCATGGTGCGATCCTCGCCGACTGGTGGGGCGGGAGGCGACCCCCCTCCCAGGATGCGGCTACCCCAGTGCCCGCAACCCCGGTACGAACGCCACCAGCAACGGCACGACCGGCACGAGCGCGGCTGTCGCCGTGAGCCGCAGCCGCCGGGCAGCGGTGAGGCGGTCCGGGGGAGTGAGCAGCCGGTGCACCCGCTGCGGCACATGGGCCTGCGGTGTCGGGCAGGGGCCGAACACGCCTCGGTCCTCGTTGACTCCCACCAGCGCGAGGGCAGTGGTCAGCCGCCCGAAGCGGCGGGAGGCCATGTCGTCCGCGGCGAGCTCCACCAGTCGGTGCATCTCGTCGCGGAACGCGGCGAACACCGGCACCCGCGGGAACCCGCCCGCCAGTGCGGCCGAGCAGTGCAGCAGCCAGTCGTGCCGGGCCCGCGCATGTCCCTGCTCGTGCGCGAGGAGGGCGTCCAGCTGTTGTCCCTTCAGCCGGCGCAGGGCGGCGGTGGTGAGGACGAGCCGGGGTGCCGTGCCGGGCAGCCACCAGGCGTCCGGCCGCTCACCCTCCAGGACGACGAGCCGACCGTTCCCCGGTTCCTCACCCGGCAACAGCGGGGCCCGCACGAGGAGTTCGGCACGTCGCCGCCGACGCCGCGCCTGCGCCCGTACGACCTCCCGGACCAGCATCACCGCGGTCCAGACGGCGCCCGACGCGAGCGCGAGCGCTGTCGTCGCCGCCCAGGGGCCGGTCGTACCCAGCGCATAGGCCTCCACGACCGCACGCGGTGCCGGCGCGAACACATGGCCGCGCACCGCCTGCCAGGCGGCCGCCGCGCTGAGCGTCATCGACAGCGCGCAGCACAGCAGTACGGCCACCACCACGCACTGCCAGACCCACAGGGCAACCACCGGTTCGCGGTTCGGCCAGTCGGTCCGGGCGAGCAGCCGCGGGGCCAGGACGGCGGTCAGGGCGCCGAGCAGCAACAGTGCCGCGGGGACCATCATGGGGACACCTTATGAGCGCCGGCTCAGCGGGAGGCTCGCCTTCCCGCAAAGTGACACAGACCACGGGGTTCGTACCGTCCGCGTCCGCCGTGTCCTCACAGCGTCAGCAGCATCGCGACCATGGCGATGCCCATCGACAGCCGGCAGGCCCGCGCCAGCTCGGGCCGGTCGCCCCACCCCGCGGTGCGGGGGGCGCCCGCCACGGCCGGGGCGGGTATCAGGCGCACTCCGCCGAGCAGCACGTATCCGGTGAAGTAGAGCAGCAGGAGCCCGGTGAGCAGGGGGAGTCCGGCGCTGCCGTGCCCGTGTCCGGGGGCGTCGTTCGGGGTGCCGGCCATCACCACCGCCATGTAGACCATGGCCGAGGCGCCCACCAGGTGGTGCAGATGGCGGGCCCCGCCCCGGGCCGCCCACAGGGCGCGCAGTGCGGCCGCGCCGAACAGGACCGCGAAGGCGGGCCAGGCCCAGGCCGGCGGTGTGTACACGGCCGACGGTACGGCCATCGCGGCCATGCCGAAGCCCATCAGCGCCTCGTCTCCCGCGGCCCGGCGCTGTTCCTCGACGGTGCTGCGCAGGCGCAGCAGGCAGTAGGCGCCGGTCACCGCGCACAGCGCGACCAGCAGCCAGCCGGACGCAGCCGGTCCGTGCACGCGCACCTCCCTGCCCGAGGGGCCGGTCGACAGGGCGTCGACGGTCGGTCAAAGGGATGCCCGGTCCGTACGGCGCGCACGCGAGCGCAAGGGTGTACGCGGGGAGCATTCGGCGGAGCGCGGGAGGGCGGGGCGGCGCCGGAGGCCGTCCCACCGATATCTTTTACTAGTAAAACACCTGTTAAGCTGTTTGCCATGAGCAGTGCGACCCCCGCCCCCACAACCCGGCGCCTGCGCCGACTCCCGCTCACCGGCGTGCTGCGCCTCGGCCGCCCCTCCGACATCTGGTCCAAGCCCGCGCTGAGCGTGGTCGCCGCGGTCGCCCCGCCCAACCTGACCCTCCTGGTGCTCGACCGCCTCGACCTGGCCGTCTACACGATGGCCGGATCCCTGTGCGCCCTGTACGCCCACAACCGTCCGTACGCCGCCCGGGCCAGGGCGCTGGCGTGGGTGGTGCTGGGCATGCTCGGCGGGCTCGCCGTCGCCCTGGTCACGGCCTCGCTGACCACGAACGCCGTCGTGCTGGTCACCGTCGGCGCCCTGCTGGCTGCCGTACAGAAGGCGCTGTGCGACGCGACGCGCATCGGGCCGCCGGGCAACGTCATTCCCACCTTCGTCAGCTCCGCCGCGCTGTTCGCCCCGCAGACCCCGGCCCAGATCCCCGGTCACCTGGCGCTGGGCCTCGTGGCAGGCGTCTGGTCCTGGCTCGTCTGCATGGCGCCGGCCCTGGTCCGCCCGTACGGCCCGGAGCGCCGCGCCACCGCACACGCCCTGAACGCCGCCGCCGCGTACGCCGACACCCGCGGCACCGGAGACGGTCACGCCCGGGCCGTCGCGGCCGCCGCCGTGCAGGCTGCCTGGCAGTCGCTGCTGTCCGTCCGCGCCCGCTCCACGACCCGGCGTGCCCTGCAGCGCCTCGTCGTCCGCGCCGAGGTCGCCCTGGCCGCGCCCGCCGACACGGATCCGGCACGCCTGCGCGCCTGGGCCCGTGACCTGCGCGGCACCCGGCCCGTGCCGTACCCGGGTGGCGCGGACGCCGACGAACTGCTCGGCCTGGACATCGACTTCGCCGCCCCGAGGCAGCCGCTGCGGCGCGCCCTCGCGCCGCTCACCCCGATCGCCCTGCGTACCGCCCTCGGCTGCGCCCTGGCCGGATACGCATCCCTCGCCGTCGGTATCGGCCGCCCCTACTGGGCCCTGGTCACCGCCGCCGCCCTCTACCAGGCCAACCTCGCCCTGACCTGGAGCCGGGGCGTGCAGCGCGTCGTCGGCAACCTCGCCGGGGTCCTCCTCTTCGCCGCCGTCGCCCCGCTCGCCCACCTCGGCCCCGCGGCCCTCGTGCTGTGCTGTCTCACCTTCAACTTCGGGGCGGAGGCACTGATCGGCCGCAACTACTGGCTCGGCAGTGTCTGTGTGACCCCGATGGCGCTGCTCATCACCGAGTTCACCGGGTTCCAGGATCCCGGGACGCTGATCGTCGAGCGGGTCGTCGATACCCTCGTCGGCGCGCTGGTCGGCCTCGTGGCCGCCGTCGCCGTCACCAACCGGCGTGCGGGCGACCGCCTCGAACGCGCCCTGGCCGTCGCCGAGCGTGCCCGTGAGCGGACCGCCCGTCTGCTGGCCGAGCCGCACCCGGACGCCGGTGCTCTTCAGGCCGCCCGCCGAAGCCTGGCCGCCGCCCTGGCCGACCTGCGCGCCACCGCGGATGCCGCGTCCGGCGAGTGGCGGCAGCGGGCCCTGCCCCAGGAGCGGGTCGTGCTCGTCGAGCAGTCGGGACACCGTACGCTCGCGGCGACGGTACGGCGCCAGGGTCCGGACCTGGACCGGGACACGGGCATGACGACGGAGGACGCACGGCCATGACGGGGACGAACCGGCGGCGGACGACCGGGCACGAGACGACCGGCGCGACGGGGCGCGACGCCGGTGCTGCGCGGGGCGACACCGTCGCCGCGGTCGTCCGGCAGTGGCAGTCCGTGCGCCCCGACCTCGACACCGGCCCCATGGAGATCATCGGCCGGGTCAACCGCTGTGCCGCCCTGCTCCAGCAGGCCGAGGACGCACCGTTGCGCCGGGCCGGGCTCAGCCGGCCCGAGTTCGACCTGCTCGGCGCGCTGCGCCGCACCGGTCACGAGCTGACGCCGGGCGAACTGGCCCGGGAGACCTTCTCCTCCGGTGCCGCCGTCACCAAACGCCTCAAGCAGCTCACCGAACGCGGCCTCGTGGAGCGACGCGGTGACGCCCGTGACCGCCGCGTCGCCCACCTTCGCCTCACGGACGCCGGACGCGACCTGGTCGACGCGATCCTGCCCGAGCAGCTCGCCTACGAGACCGCTGTCCTGTCCGGCATGGGCACACCGGCGCAGGGCGAACTCGCCGCGTTGCTGGGTCAGTTGCTCGAGCAGCTGGAGGGCCGGCTCGGGGCACTGCGGGTCTGAGCGGCCGCCGGGCGTTTCCCGACGGTGCCGTCAGAGGACGTCGTGCACCGTGCGACGGTGCGTGGAGCGTCGGTCGTCGATGTCGGGCCAGCGGTCGCCGTAGATGTTGCGGGTGATGGGCTCCTCCCGGACGAAGTCGTGCGGGAAGCCGAGCGGCACCGCGCTGACCTCGTCGAGGCGGGCGACGGCGTCCGCGTCGAGCCTGACGTCCAGTGCCCCGAGATTGTCGGCGAGCTGGCTCTCCTTGGTGGCGGCGATGATCGGGACGATGTTGCCGGGCCGGCCGAGGAGCCAGGCCAGCGCCACCTGCGCCGGACTCCAGCCGCCCTGTTCCGCGATTTCCAGGACGGCGGTCACGACCGCCTCCTCGCGCGGGTCGACCGACCCCCCGGTGACGTCCAGCCGCCCCGACTCGCCCCGCCGGTACTTCCCGGTGAGCTTCCCGGCCGCGAGCGGCCCCCACGCCAGCACGGCGAGGTCGAACGCCCGCGCCTGCGGGAGCAGTTCACGCTCGGGAGTGCGCTCCAGCAAGTTGTAGCGCAGCTGCGATCCGGCGAACGCCGTCCAACCCCGCAGCTCGGCCAGCGTGTTGGCCTGCGCGATCTCCCAGGCCGGCCAGTCCGAGACGCCGACGTACAGCACCTTCCCGGTCCGTACGAGGTCGTCCAGGGCCCGCATCACCTCCTCGACCGGGGTGAAGTTGTCCCGGGCGTGCACCCACAGCACGTCGAGCCGGTCGGTGCGCAGCCGCTCCAGACTGGCCTCGACCGACTGCACGAGGTTCTTGCGGTGGTTGCCCGCGGCATTGACGTCATCGTCGCGGATGCCGCAGGTGTACTTGCTGGCCAGCACGAATTGGTCGCGCCGCCCTTCCAGCAGGGCGCCGAGAATCCGCTCCGAGCTGCCGCCGGTGTAGTTGTTGGCGGTGTCGACGAAGTTGCCGCCGGCGTCCGCGTAGGCGTCCAGAATCCTGGCGCTGGTCTCCTTGTCCGCGCCCCAGCCCCAGTCCTCGCCGATGGTCATCGCGCCGAGGCTCAGCTCGCTCACGCGCAGGCCGGTTCTGCCGAACAGTGTGTAACGCACGGTGCTCTCCCCTTCGGGCCCTTCGGGCGGATCGTGCTGACGACGCTAGGAGTTCGAGCGCACTCCAGTGCAAACGCCCCGGTTCAGCCCTCGTGGCCTGCGAGATACACGCCGAAGACGGCACCCTGTGGATCGCGCAGCACCGCGATGCGCGGTCCGTCCGGCACGGAGGTGGGCTCCATGAGGGCCGTACCGCCCGCCCCGGTCGCCGTGGCGGTGGTGTCGTCCACGTCGGCCACGGCGAAGTACGGCAGCCAGTGCGGCGGCACCTCGTGCGGGAACTTGTCGTCCATGGTCATCATGCCGCCGAAGTCCACCCCCGCGATGCCCCACTGGGTGTAGTGCTCCGAGGCGTTGACGGTCCAGCCGAAGACGGTGGTGTAGAAGTCCCGCGCCCGCGCGGGCTCCCGGGTCATCAGCTCCACCCAGCCGAGCGAACCCGGCGCGTTGAACAGCCCGGCGCCCTCGAAGGCGCGGGGCTGCCACAGGGTGAAGGCGGCCCCGGACGGGTCGGCGGCCACCGCGAAACGGCCCATGTCGAACACGTCCATCGGCCCCATCAGCACTGTTCCACCGGCCGCCGTGATCTCCCGCGCGCTCTCGTCCGCGTCCCGCACCGAGAACGACACGGTCCAGGCGACCGGCTGCCCCTCCTGGTACAGCGGCGACAGCGCGGCAACCGGTGCGTCGCCCAGGTGCGCGACCGTGTAGCCGCCGGCCTCCTGACGCGGATCCGTCTCGGCCTGCCAGCCGAACAACTCGCCGTAGAACCGCTTGGCGGCCTCCAGATCGCTGGTCCCCAACTCGGCCCAGCAGGGCCCGCCGACCACCGGCTTGTCGAGCCTCATCCGACGTCCCTTCCGCAGCGCGAACCCACACCAGCACGCTAGCGCCGCCCACTGACAGCGGCCATCCGGGACTCCCTCGCGCACCGGGGATCAGATCCCGGGCCGGTACCGGATCGGATGGTCCGCGGGCACCTCCACCAGCACGATCGGTGTGCCGTCCGGATCCGCGATCCACATCTCGATCAGCCCCCACGGCTCGCGCAGCGGCGGCCGCACGATGTCGACCCCCTTGGCCCGCAGCTCCTCCTCGGCCGCGGTCACGTCGTCGACCTGGAGCCAGAGCCGTACGGCCGGGGACGGCGGGGTCTCGGACCGGCCCGAGATCTCCAGGAAGCCGCCGCCGAGGAAGTAGACGGTGCCGCGCTCCGGCCCCGTACCGAACTCGCGGTAGACGGCGAGGCCCAGCTGTTCGCCGTAGAAGACTCGGGACCGCTCGGCGTCGTTGGGGCGGAGCAGGGTCCGGCTGCTGAGTACGTGCACCATGCACCCGGAGCCTAGTGGGAGGGTTACTCTCGTCCGTGCCCGAGCCACGCCCGAGAAACCGGAGAGACGCTCCCATGGACACCGCCGCCACCGCTGCCACCGGACTGACCTTCCGTGACGCCACCGACGCCGACGTCGAGGCGCTGGTCGCGCTGATCGAGTCGGCGTACCGGGGCGACTCCAGCCGGGCCGGGTGGACCACCGAGGCGGACATCCTTCAGGGGCAGCGGACCGACCCCGAAGGCGTCCGGGCCGTCATCAAGTCGACCGACGGCAGGCTGCTGACCGTGGAACGGGACGGCGCGGTCGTCGCCTGCTGCCAGCTCGAGCACCGCGGTGACCACGCCTACTTCGGGATGTTCGCGGTCAGCCCGCGGCTCCAGGGCGCCGGCCTCGGCAAGGTGATCATCGCCGAGGCGGAGCGGCGGGCCCGCGCGACCTGGGGCGTGACGCAGATGCACATGACCGTGATCTCCGTACGCGAGGACCTCATCGCCTGGTACGAGCGGCGTGGCTACCGCCGTACCGGAAAGATGACGCCGTTCCCGTACGGCGACGAGCGGTTCGGCATCCCGCAGCGCGACGACCTGCAGTTCGAGCTGCTGGTCAAGGAACTCGCCTGAGCCGTATGTCGCGGCGCCTCAGGCCGTGAACCGGCCGGTGCGTTTGATCTCCGGGTAGTCGGTCGTCGCTCCGTCCAGCTCCAGCGCGCGGACGAGACGCAGGTGTTCCTGCGTGTTCACCACCCAGCCGATGATCCGCAGGCCGGCCTCGCGCGCATGCTCCACGACCTCCAGGGTGAGCCGGCGGATGTTGAGGCAGACGGTCGCCGCCCCGGCCTCGACGGCGCGCTCCACGATGTCGGTGCCGTACCGGCTGCCGATCAGCGCGGTCCGTACCCCGGGCAGCAGCCGGGCGATCTCGGCGATGGCCTCGTCGTGGAACGAGGACACCTCGATCCGCTCCACCAGGTCCCGTTCGCGCATGACCTCCGCCAGCGCCCGAGCGGCGGCCACGTCCTTGATCTCGGCCTGCAGCGGCGCGTCGACCGTGTCCAGGACCTCCTCGAACACCGGGATCCGCTCCCCCTGGCCCGCGTCCAGGACCCGTAGCTCCGCGAGGGTCTTCTCGGCGACCGGACCGGTGCCGTCGGTCGTACGGTCCACCTCGGTGTCGTGCAGTACGACGAGGGCGCCGTCCTTGCTGAGGTGCAGATCGAGTTCGATGACGTCGAGGCCGGCCTGCTCGGCGGCGACGAAGGAACGCAGGGTGTTCTCGGGTGCGACACCCATGACTCCGCGGTGACCGATGGTGAGGAAGTTCAAGGTTCGACTCGCTTCCGTCGACGGCGGCGGCAGGGATCGCGCGGACCGGGACGGCCCTGGGCGCGACAGGGCCGCAGCCTAGTGGCCCGTCCCGCCGATGAACCCCTGCTTACACAGGGGTATCGGGACGACGCCGGGGCGGACCTGGCGCCCTCGCGGCCGGCGTTCTCCCGCGCCGACGCTACTCCGGTGGTTGACAGGAAAAAGTTCAGTGACCATGGGGGTGCGCAGGATAATTTCCCGAGGCTCCCCTTGCTGGGAGAAACCCCCTATGCATACGGTGTCCTTACGCAAGGTTCTCCAGCGGAGGATGGGACATGACGGAAATTCTTGTGCAGGCGGGTGCGGAGGAGCAGGTTCCTCCCGTGGCCAGGGTGGTGGAGCATCCGGCGTGGCCCGTGCTCAAGGATGCCGTGGAGCAGATCCGGCCATGGCAGTCCAAGGACGGATCGATCGACTTCGACGCCGAGGGCGCCCCGGCCCCCGCGGACGCCGAGCTCGCCGTGCGCCGGATCGCCGATGCCGTCGAGGAACTGTCCCCGCTGCTCCCGCACGACGCCGCCTACCACGCGGCGCTGGTGAAGGACCTGCGCCGCTGGGCCGACGACGGCTTCAAGGTGCCCGACTTCCTCGACTCGCTGCTCGCCTTCCAGCCCGCGGCGAACCGCCGGGACGGCCTCCAGCACCTGGTCGTCTTCCCGATGTACACCCAGAACGGCAACCCCGACCGCAACCTCGAGGCGGTCGTGCTGCGCATGGTCTGGCCGGACTGGCTGGCCGAACTGGAGCGCACCCGCTACGACAACCCGCTGTTCTGCGGCATCACCTTCGAGGACTTCACGGCGGGCTACGACACCAACTCCGCCGTCCTCTTCCCGGAGACGATCGCCGTCCGCGAAGCTCCCGAGCGCTTCACCTGGGGCGGCATCTTCTGCGACCGCGAGGCCGCCCGCTTCCGCCGCGTCACCGCGGCCGCCGTCGACACCCTCGGCCTGGAACTGCCCGAGGACATCGCCGCGATGGTGCACGACCAGAAGCGCTGCGAAGAGGCCTTCGTGCTGTGGGACATGGTCCACGACCGCACCCACAGCCACGGCGACCTGCCCTTCGACCCGTTCATGATCAAGCAGCGCCAGCCGTTCTGGATGTACGGCCTGGAGGAGCTGCGCTGCGACCTCACCGCCTTCAAGGAGGCCGTGAAGCTCCAGACCGAGGGCGTCCCGCAGGCTCGTGACGTGCAGTACGCGGTGCTCTTCGACCGCATGTTCCGCTTCCCGGTCACCGGCGAGCGCGTCCGCAACTACGACGGCCTCGGCGGCCAGCTCCTCTTTGCCTACCTGCACAAGCACGACGTCGTCCGCTGGACCGACAACAAGCTGTCCATCGACTGGCAGCGCGCCCCGCAGGTCACCAACCAGCTGTGCGCCGAGATCGAGCAGCTGTACCGGGACGGCATCGACCGCCCGAAGCTCGTGCACTGGTTCGCCGGGTACGAGCTGGTCTCGAGCTACCTCGCCCCGCACCCGGGTTCCAAGTGGGCCAAGGGCCCCGACGCCCTGGACCTGACCCAGCCGCCGCGCAAGCTCGTCGATGATGTGCTTCCGGACGAGTTTCCGCTGAGCATGTTCTATGAGGCGCTGTCCAAGAAGCTGAAGAACGTGATTGCCTCGACCAAGGGCATCACGGCGGACAGCACCGAGCGGGTCGCCGCGTGAGCGATCTCGTCCAGAACACTGCTCAGGAGGCGAGGATCATGGGGAACGGGGCTCTCAGCGGTGCGGTGATCGCGGTGGCCGGCGCGGGGGGACCCGCCGGGCGGGCGGCGCTGCTCAGGCTGGCCGAGGCGGGGGCGACCGTCGTCGGCGCGGACAACGATCCGGAGCGGCTGGCGGAGGCCGTGGACGCGGCCAGCTACGCGCACGGCGGCGCCACCGTCGTCGGCGACACGGTGGACCTGCTCGACCGGCAGGCCGCCCAGGACTGGGCCAACCGCATCGAGAAGGACTTCGGCCGTGTCGACGGCCTGGTCCACCTCGTCGGCGGCTGGCGCGGCAGCGAGACGTTCACCAAGACCAGCCTTGACGACTGGGACTTCCTCGAGCTGCTGCTGGTCCGCACCGTGGCACACACCTCCCTCGCCTTCCACGAGGCGCTGCAACGCAGCGACCGCGGCCGGTACGTCCTGATCAGCGCCGCGGGCGCCACCAAGCCCACCGCCGGCAACGCCGCCTACGCCGCCGCCAAGGCCGCCGCCGAGGCGTGGACCCTGGCCCTGGCCGACTACTTCCGCAAGGCCGGGGGCCCCGAGGGGCCGACGTCCGCGGCTGCCATCCTGGTGGTGAAGGCGCTGGTGCACGACGCGATGCGCGCCGAGCGACCCAACGCGAAGTTCGCGGGCTTCACGGACGTCAAGGACCTGGCCGAGGCCATCGTCGGCGTCTGGGACAAGCCCGCCGCAGAAGTGAACGGAAACCGTCTGTGGCTGACCGAGAAGCCGTGAACCCCCCGAAGACCGACGCGCGTCGCCATCACGACCCGGAGGTCCGCGGTTTCGCCAGTGACAACTACGCCGGGGCGCACCCCGAGGTGCTCGCCGCCCTGGCCCTGGCCAACGGCGGCCACCAGGTCGCGTACGGCGAGGACGCGTACACCGACAACCTCCAGCGGATCGTCCGCAGCCACTTCGGGGCCACGGCGGAGGCCTTCCCGGTCTTCAACGGCACCGGCGCCAACGTCGTCGCACTCCAGGCCGTCACCGACCGCTGGGGTGCGGTGATCTGCGCGGAGAGTGCGCACATCAACGTCGACGAGGGCGGCGCGCCCGAGCGGATGGGCGGCCTGAAGCTGCTCACCGTCCCCACACCCGACGGCAAGCTCACCCCCGAGCTGATCGACCGGCAGGCGTACGGCTGGGAGGACGAGCACCGCGCGATGCCGCAGGTCGTCTCGATCACCCAGAGCACCGAACTCGGCACCCTGTACACGCCCGACGAGATCCGCGCCATCTGCGAGCACGCCCACGCGCGCGGCATGAAGGTCCACCTCGACGGCTCCCGGATCGCCAACGCGGCCGCCGCCCTGAACGTGCCGATGCGCACGTTCACCAACGCGGTCGGCGTCGACATCCTCTCCCTCGGCGGGACCAAGAACGGCGCCCTGTTCGGCGAGGCGGTCGTCGTCATCGACCAGGACGCCGTCAGCCACATGAAGCACCTGCGCAAGCTGTCCATGCAGCTCGCCTCCAAGATGCGCTTCGTGTCGGTGCAGTTGGAGGCGCTGCTCGCCAAGGACCTGTGGCTGCGCAACGCCCGCCACTCCAACGAGATGGCCCAGCGCCTCGCCGAGGGCGTCCGTGCCGTGCACGGCGTCGAGATCCTCTACCCGGTACAGGCCAACGCGGTCTTCGCCCGCCTGCCGCACGACGTGAGCGAGCGCCTGCAGAAGCGGTTCCGCTTCTACTTCTGGGACGAGGCGGCCGGCGACGTCCGCTGGATGTGCGCCTTCGACACGACGGAGGAGGACGTGGACGCGTTCGTGGCGGCGCTCAAGGAGGAGATGGCTCGATAGCGCCTCCTTGCATGGGCATGGTCTCTGCATAGGTATGCGGCCACCCGAAAAGTCATTGACGCTTGGGTGGTCGCATTTCTATGCTCTGCGGGCATGGAGCTGATCCAGGAAACCCCGGACCTGTCCGCCTACTTGGCCGTCGACGAGGTCATCGACCATGACCATCCGCGCGTGAGGGAGGCGGCGGCCCGGCTCGCGGCGGCGGCATCGGACTCGTATGACTATGCGCGCATGGCGTTCGAGTTCGTGCGCGACGCCATTCCGCACTCGCAGGACTTCGGTGATCCCCGCGTCACCTGGCGCGCGTCCGACGTGCTGGAGCAGGGAACGGGCATCTGCTACGCCAAGGCCCACGCGCTGGCGGCGCTGCTGCGGGCCGAGGACATCCCGACGGCGCTCTGCTATCAGCGGCTGGCGCACGACGACGGCGACGGGCATGTCGTGCACGGGCTTGTCGCCGTACGGTTCAACGGCGCCTGGCACCGGCAGGACCCGCGCGGCAACAAGGCGGGCGTGGACGCCCGGTTCTCCCTCGGCGGGGAGCGCCTGGCCTTCACGCCCGATGCGAAGTTCAGCGAGTTGGACTATCCAGTGCTGTACGCGAAACCGCACCCGGTTGTCCTCGGCGCCCTGCGGGCCGCCCCCGACCGGCCGTACCTGTGGAAGACGCTCCCCACCGCACTCTGAGGTCCAGGAACGGTCAGCGGGCCTCGGCCGCGCGTACCTCTTCCGGGGTCGGCGCCGTGCCGCCGAGGTGGGCCGGCAGCCACCACGTGTCGTCCGGACCCTTGGGGCGTACCGGGTACGCACGCTGGGCGGCCTCCAGCAGTTCCTGGACCCGCTCGCGCAGCTGCCGGGTGATCGCGCCGGCGTACTTGTCGCGCGAGGCCTCGAGCGCCTCGCCGACCCGGATCGTGATCGGCGTGTGGCTGCGCCGGAAGTTGCGCGGGTGGCCCTTGGTCCACAGCCGCTGCGTGCCCCACACGGCCATCGGGACGAGCGGGACGCCCGCCTCCTGGGCCAGTCGGGCTGCGCCGGACTTGAAGCCCTTCAGGGTGAACGACTGCGAGATCGTGGCCTCGGGGAACACACCGACCACCTCGCCGGAGCGCAGTGAGTCCAGGGCGTGCGCGTAGGCCGCCTCACCCTGCTTGCGGTCCACCGGGATGTGCTTCATGCCGCGCATCAGCGGGCCGGAGATCTTGTGCCGGAAGACGGACTCCTTCGCCATGAAACGCACCAGGCGCTTCTGGGGGAGCGCGGCCAGGCCGTTGAAGATGAAGTCCAGATAGCTGATGTGATTGCTCACCAGCACGGCGCCGCCCGAGCGCGGGATGTTCTCCGACCCCTTGCAGTCGATCTTGAGGTCCCAGGCCTTGAACATCGTGAGGGCGAGACCGACGACGGGGCGGTAGACGAGTTCTGCCATGGGCGGAGTGGACCCTTCCTGCTCTGCCTGGGAAGGGATTCCCGGCGGAAAAGCTACGGAGCCGTAGGTTTACGGCATCTCGCAGATCGTGCCCCAAGAACGGCCGGGGAGCCAGCCCTGGTGCCCGGCCGACACGAGATCCTCGTCACGTCGGCCGGTGATCCACCTCGTGCTTTTAACGGTCTTTTACTTTGCGCGTACCGCCACTCGTTGGGCCATCAGGTACAACTCGCAGCCCAGGCAGTACCCGAACGCGGCATTGAGGAAGGCGGCGCCGAGCGCGGCCCCGGTGGCCGCGAGGCCGAGCCATACGGGCCCCAGGGTGAAGCCGACCAGACCGACGCCGGCAAAGAGCAGGCCCACCGCCTGCGCGAAACGCGGCGGTTCGGGTGACTCGAACTCCAATGGCGGCCCGATCCGGGGCCGTACGAACGTGCGGAACACCCAGCCGTACGGCGAACGGCCCACGCCGCCGGCCGCGCCGAGCGCGAACACCAGGGTCTGCCAGGCCAGCAGCCAGGCGCTTGTGGTGATCAGGGCGACCGCCAGGAGGACGGTCGTCACGGCCGCCCCGAACCGCGGCCCTCTCACGTCGATGTCCATGAATCCAGCATTCCGCAGCGGATCCGCTTCCGGGAGACGGGAATCTTTGCGGTCTCGTGAATGCTTGTGCATGCGATGACGGGACTTGTGGTGTGTCTTGCGGTGCTCGCGGCGGCGAGCGTCTACGGAGTGCTGCACCGGTGGCGGAGCGGGAGAGTGCGCGTGCGCGGGCGTGACGAGGGAAAGCGGCTCGGCGCGGCCGAGCTGGGCACGGAACTCGGCGAGCGGGCCACGCTGGTGCAGTTCTCCAGCGCCTTCTGCGCGCCCTGCCGGGCGACCCGGCGCATTCTCGACGAGGTGGCCGGTCTGGTCCCCGGCGTCACCCACGTCGAGATCGATGCCGAGGCCCACCTGAACCTCGTCCGCGCCCTCGACATCCTCAAGACGCCGACCGTGCTGGTGCTGGACGCCGACGGCCGTGTCGTGCGGCGGGCCACGGGGCAGCCGCGCAAGGCCGATGTGATCGCCGCGCTGGGGGAGGCGGTCTGAGTGTCGACGGTCAGGAGGTCGTTTCCGCATGCCGGAACGAACTTGACTGCGTACACCACCTATCGTCAGCCTGGCCGTATGCCTTCGGAACTCCTTCTCTTCGGGCGGGTCCATGTCGACCTCGTCCGTACCGCGAGCGCGTGCTGTCCGGGCTGTTGAACCGCCCTGGAATCCTCGCCCACCTCGCCCCTCGCAGAAGGTCAACTTCATGACGGCCATCCCCGACCTAGCCGCCCCCCGTACCGCCTCACCCGATCTGCTCCGCGCCGTCTTCCGTCGGCACGCGGCCGGAGTCGCGGTGATCACCGCGCAGGGCGACGCCGGCCCGGTCGGCTTCACCGCCACGTCCCTCACGTCGGTCTCCGTGGAGCCGCCGATGCTCTCCTTCGGGATCGGCACGGGCTCCTCCAGTTGGGCGGCGATCTCCGAGGCCGGCCACGTGGGGGTCCACATACTCGGCGAGCACCAGCAGGAGCTGGCCGCCACCTTCGCCCGAAGCGGCGCCGACCGGTTCGGTGCCCCCACCGGCTGGCGTGAGGGCCCTGAAGGCGTTCCCGTGCTCGACGACGTGCTGGCCTGGCTGGTGGGCCGGGTCCACGCGCGCGTGCCCGCCGGCGACCATCACATCGTGCTCGCGGAGGTCGTTCTCGGTGATCCGGCCGGGGCGGGCCGCCCGCTCCTGTACCACCAGGGGCGCTTCACCGCCCTGCGTGACTGAGCACGGCCCGACCGTCCTGCGAAGCCGTCCAGTTCCGGTTACGCTGCGTTGCGAAGGTCACAGTTCAAAGCGCTTGCTTAGCGGGAACGAACTGGGTGTACTGACGAGTAATATTTCGTTCGGAGCGAGGGTCGCCCCGACCGGGATCGGCCGCTTCAGGCGCCTATGCTGCCTGCAAGCAGGCAGCCGAGAAATGACGATGCAGTAGGAGAGCCGGCGTGAGCTTGAGGATCGTTGTCACTGTGAAGTACGTGCCCGACGCCACTGGCGACCGGCACTTCGCCGATGACCTGACCGTCGACCGGGACGACGTGGACGGTCTGCTCTCCGAGCTGGACGAGTACGCGGTCGAGCAGGCGCTGCAGATCGCCGAGGACGCGGACGACGCCGAGGTCACCGTTCTGACGGTGGGCCCGGAGGACGCCAAGGACGCGCTGCGCAAGGCGCTGTCGATGGGTGCCGACAAGGCGATCCACGTCGAGGACGACGACCTGCACGGCACCGACGCCATCGGCACCTCGCTGGTGCTGGCCAAGGCGATCGAGAAGGCGGGCTACGACCTGGTCATCTCCGGCATGGCCTCCACCGACGGCACCATGGGTGTCGTCCCGGCCCTGCTGGCCGAGCGTCTGGGCGTCCCGCAGGTGACCCTGCTGTCCGAGGTTTCCGTCGAGGACGGCACGGTCAAGGGCCGCCGGGACGGCGACGCCGCCTCCGAGCAGCTCGAGGCCTCCCTGCCGGCGGTCGTGTCGGTCACCGACCAGTCCGGTGAGGCGCGTTACCCGTCCTTCAAGGGCATCATGGCCGCCAAGAAGAAGCCGGTGGAGTCCTGGGACCTGTCCGACCTGGACATCGACGCCGACGAGGTCGGCCTGGAGAACGCCTACACCGTGGTCGACTCCGCGGAACCGCGCCCGGCCCGCACGGCCGGCACGATCGTCAAGGACGAGGGCGAGGGCGGCAAGCAGCTCGCTGAGTTCCTCGCGAGCCAGAAGTTCATCTGAGCTCGAATTCGCTGACCGCCCCTCATACTTCGCAAGCAGGAGAGAAGAAGTCCCATGGCTGAAGTTCTCGTCTACGTCGACCACGTGGACGGTGCCGTCCGCAAGCCCACCCTGGAGCTGCTGACCCTGGCCCGCCGCATCGGCGAGCCCGTTGCCGTCGCGCTGGGAGGCGGTGCCGCCGACACCGCGTCCACGCTCGCCGAGCACGGCGCGGTCAAGGTGCTCACGCACGACGCCGCCGAGTACGCCGACTACCTGGTCGTACCGAAGGTGGACGCCCTGCAGGCCGCCGTCGAGGCCGTGTCCCCGGCCGCCGTCCTGGTCCCCTCCTCCGCCGAGGGCAAGGAGATCGCCGCCCGTCTGGCGCTGCGCATCGGCTCCGGCATCATCACCGACGCCGTCGACCTGGAGGCCGGTGACGAGGGCCCGGTGGCCACCCAGTCGGTGTTCGCCGCATCCTTCACCACCAAGTCCCGGGTCTCCAAGGGCACCCCGGTCATCACGGTCAAGCCGAACTCGGCCGCCGTGGAGGCCGCCCCGGCCGCCGGCGCGGTCGAGGCGCTGTCGGTGACCTTCTCCGACCAGGCCACCGGCACCAAGGTCACCGCGCGCACCCCGCGTGAGTCGACCGGGCGTCCGGAGCTCACCGAGGCCGCGATCGTCGTCTCCGGCGGCCGTGGCGTCAACGGTGCGGAGAACTTCGCGATCATCGAGGCGCTCGCCGACGAGCTCGGCGCGGCCGTCGGTGCCTCGCGTGCCGCGGTGGACGCGGGCTGGTACCCGCACACCAACCAGGTCGGCCAGACCGGCAAGTCCGTCTCGCCGCAGCTGTACATCGCCTCCGGCATCTCCGGCGCGATCCAGCACCGCGCCGGTATGCAGACCTCGAAGACGATCGTGGCCGTCAACAAGGACCCCGAGGCCCCGATCTTCGAGCTGGTCGATTACGGCGTCGTCGGCGACCTGTTCGAGGTAGTCCCGCAGCTCACCGAGGAGATCAAGGCCCGCAAGGGCTGATCGTCCGCAGGCTGTACGAGGCCCCCGTGACCAAGCGCCGGTCACGGGGGCCTCGGCTCATCCCAGGGTCAGCGACGCCTGCACCGGCAGATGGTCGCTCGGGAACTGGCCGTTCACGGAGAAGGTGTTGATCTCCGCCCGGTGCACGGTGACCCCCGGCGTCGCCAGGATCCAGTCGATGCGGTCGCCGTCCGGAGTCAGCGGCCGGTAACCGTGGAACGTCCCGTACAGCGCGCTGCGTTCGGCGGCCTGCTCCCAGGTGTCGACGAGCCCGGCGCCCAGCAGCGTGTCGTAGACCGGGCTCCCGTGGGCCGCGACGTTGAAGTCGCCGGTCACCAGCAGCGGCAGCGAACGGTCGAGCCCGGCGATCCGCTGCACGGTCAGGGCGGCGGCACGCGCGCGTGCGTCCTGGCTGCGGTTGTCGAGGTGGGTGTTGAGGAAGTAGAACTCCCGGCCGGCGTCCCGCAGATCGCGGAAGCGGACCCAGGTGACCATGCGGATGGACCCGCCGCCCCAGGTGTTCGACCCGATCACGTCCGGGGTGTCGGAGAGCCAGAAGTGGTCGTACTCGACGGGGGCGAGACGGCGCGTGTCGTAGAAGATCGCCATGAACTCGTCGCGGCTGCCGCCCGCACGGCCCGTGCCGATCCAGTCGTGGTGCGGCCCGAGGTCGGCCTCGATGTCCTGCAACTGCTGGTAGAGGCCCTCCTGGGTGCCGATGACATGCGGGCGCTCGCGGCGCAGCAGTTCGCGCATCACCGGTCTGCGCACCGCCCAGCTGTTCGGTTCGCTGGTGCTCGCGAAGCGCAGGTTGAAGGACATGGCCTCCAGGCGCCGGCCGGCGGAAACCTCGGCCGACGCGGGCGACGGGGACAGTGCTGTACTGGACAGGGGCAGGGCGACCGCTGCGGCTAACGCGGTCTTCAGACCCAGACGGCGCGTGACTCGGCTGTGGTTCGGCACGGTGGCTCCTTCGTTGGGGACTGCCGGGCGGAGTCGTGCGTACCGAAGTGTTCTACCGCCGCATGAGATGAGCGTGAACATGCCGAAAGTTCGCGGTGGCACCGCAAGGAAGCGGTGTTGACCAGGCGGAAGGTCCCCGGATAACTTCGTTCTACGGATTGTTGATTCCGTAAAGCGGAAAGCTGGAGGGTGTGGGATGGGTCAGGGTCAGCAGGAGCAGGTGGCGACGAGCCTGGCGGGCACGGTCAGCGAGGAGATCAGCGCCTCCCTCGCACCGGTCGACGCCGAACTGGAGCGCCGCTACCCCGGAGACCCCGGCACCCGCCAGCCCGTCCACACCGTCTACGTCCCCGGCGACGCCTTCGCCGCCGACACCATCCGCTCCTGGGGCGACCAGGCCCTTGCCGCCCTCGACGAACACGCACCGGACGCCGCCTCCTTCGCGGCCGTCCTCGGCCTCCCCGACGACCTCGCCGAGCCCGTCCACGACCGGGTCCGCGCCAAGCTGGAGCGTGAGCCGATCGAGGACCTGCGCGTCGACTTCGAGGACGGCTACGGCCCCCGCCCCGACGCCGAGGAGGACGAGACGGCCGCCCGCGCGGCCCGGCTGATCGCGGAGGCGTACGAGAACGGCACCGCGGCCCCGTACATGGGCATCCGCATGAAGTGCATGGAGGCCGCCGTCCGGGACCGGGGCATCCGCACCCTCGACATCTTCCTCACCGGCCTCATGAAGGCCGGCGGCCTGCCCGACGGGCTGGTCCTCACCCTGCCCAAGGTCACCTACCCCGAGCAGGTCACCGCCATGGTCCGGCTCCTCGAGGCCTTCGAGAAGGCGCACGCGCTGGAGCCCGGGCGGCTCGGCTTCGAGATACAGATCGAGACCAGCCAGTCCATCCTCGCCACCGACGGCACCGCCACCGTCGCCCGGATGATCCAGGCCGCCGAGGGCCGCGCCACCGGACTGCACTACGGCACCTTCGACTACAGCGCCTGCCTCGGCGTATCCGCCGCCTACCAGGCCGGCGACCACCCGGCCGCCGACCACGCCAAGGCGATCATGCAGGTCGCCGCCGCGGGCACCGGCGTCCGCCTGTCCGACGGCTCCACCAACGTCCTGCCGGTCGGCCCGACCGAGCAGGTCCACGACGCCTGGCGCCTGCACTACGGCCTCACCCGCCGCGCCCTGGCCCGCGCCTACTACCAGGGCTGGGACATGCACCCCGGCCACCTCCCGACCCGCTACGCGGCCGTCTACGCCTTCTACCGCGAGGGCTTCGAACAGGCCGCCGCCCGCCTCGCCCGCTACGCGGGCCGTATCGGCGGCGACGTCATGGACGAGCCCGCCACCGCCAAGGCCCTCAGCGGCTACCTGCTGCGCGGCCTGGACTGCGGGGCCCTCGACATCGCCGAGGTCGCCCGGCTGACCGGCCTGACCCGGACCGACCTGGAGGGCTTCGCGGCGCCCCGGCGGGGTGATCTGACGGCCTCCGCCAAGTAGCGGTTCACAACTACGCCCCGATGCCCGGACTCCCCGTCTGCTGAGCCCGTACGTACCGCTCCAGGCCGGAGGCCGTCACCAGCTTCTCCTCGGCGAACAGCCGAGTGCCCCGCTCGCACAACTGCCGGTCGGCGCGGGCCCGTGCGCAGAACTCCGCGGGCGTGGCGCCGAACAGCTTTCGCAACCGGGGCAGGGTGACGAGGAGTTCGGTGAGCAGGGCACGCTGCCCGGGATGCGTGCGGGGCGCGGGGGAGCCGTTGTGCAGGACGCCATGGCGGTTGACGTACACGTACGCGCCGGGCAGCGGCTCACCGTTCTCCAACTCGATCCACACCTCGGGCGCGGGCAGCCAGGCGCGGGCGAAGTTGCCGTGCGACAGCGGCACGCCCTCACTCGCATCGACCACCGCGAGCTGCTCGGCGTCGAGCCAGATGACGAACAACTCCCGTACGATTCCTGGAGCGTTGAACGGGGAAGCGCTCACGTACCCCAGGCGGCTCACGTGGGCGGAGACACCCACGTCGACACCCGTGACCCGGGCCTTGACCATCGGGACGGGGGAGGTGATCCCGAACTCGGTGAGCTTGTGGCGCAGTTGGCCGGGGCAGGCGTTGGAGCCCACGGCCAGGACCGGGGTGCGGTCCGCGTGCACCAGCCGGGTGAGCGGCAGCAGCCGGTCCCCGTCGAGCAGCCCCGACGCCTGCGGCCAGGCACCCGGATAGCTCAGCGGACGGTCTCGGGGCGCCTCCGCCAGCCCCAGCGCCTCCAGGGTGCGGTCCGGCCCGTCATGCCGCGGCTGCTTCGCGTGTTCCTCCATGGGCCGCTCAGTCCGCCGGCGGCAGCTCGCCCGAGCCGCGGGTGATCAGCCGGGTCGGCAGTTCGATGCGCTCCGGGACGACGAGCGAGCCGTCCAGCTGGCGGAACAGCCGCTCCGCGGCGGTGCGGCCGAGGGCGGCCGCGTCCTGGGCGACGACGGTGACGCCCGGCTGGAGCAGATCGGCGAGTTCGATGTCGTCGAATCCGACCAGGGCGACCTGCCGGGACTGCTCGGCCAGCACACGGATCACGGTGACCGTCACACGGTTGTTGCCCGCGAAGACCGCGGTGACCGGGGCGGGGCCGGAGAGCATCTCCTCGGCCGCCCGGCGCACCCGGCGCGGATCGGTGATCCCCAGGGACATCCAGGACTCCTCGACCGGTATGCCGGCGTCCTCCATCGCCGCCCGGTAGCCGCGCAGCCGCTCCGCCGCGGTGTGGATACGGGGCATGTCGCCGATGAAACCGATCCGCCGGTGACCGTGCGCGATCAGGTGTGCGACGCCGTCCCGGGCGCCGCCGTAGCTGTCCGACAGGACGACATCGGCGTCGATCTTCCCGGCCGGACGGTCCACGAACACCGTGGCGACACCCGCTTTGAGCTCGGGTTCCAGATAACGGTGGTCGTCACCGGCCGGGATGACGACCAGCCCGTCCACCCGCCGCGCGCACAGCGCCAGCACCAGCTCCTGCTCGCGCTCGGGGTCCTCGGCGCTGGAACCGTTGATCAGCAGGGCGCCATGGGCGCGCGCCACCTCCTCGACCGCGCGGCTGAGCGGCCCGTAGAACGGGTCGGCCAGGTCCTCCAGGACCAGCCCGATGCTGGCCGTACGGCCCTTGCGCAGCACCCGCGCGCTGTCGTTGCGCCGGAAGCCGAGCGCCTCGATGGCCTCCTGGACACGGCGTTCGGTCTCCGGCGTGACCCCCGGTTCACCGTTGACGACCCGGGAGACCGTCTTCAGTCCGACCCCGGCACGGGCCGCGACGTCCTTCATGGTCGGCCGGTTGCCGTAGCGGTTCGCGGAGAGATGCGCGGAGAGGTGGTTTGCTCGGCGGTGGGTCTCGGGCACGGTGCGGTGTCCTGTCCTGTGGTCCGCGGGGATGCGTCTGTCCATGGTTTGTATGAGGATGTGGCGTCGAGCATAGAGCCTGGACAACGTTGTCAGGCGCAGGGGAGACTGTCCACCGCAATCTCCGGCCCGCGCCCCACCGCTGGACCGGCCAGCCCTTTTACCCAGGTTGACGGGGAGATCCGACACTGATGCACACCGACCTCGTGGCTGCGCTCGACATCGGCGGAACCAAGATCGCAGGCGCGCTGGTGGACGGCGGCGGCCGGATCGTGGTGCGCGCCCAGCGACCCACGCCCGCCCAGCAGGACGGCGACACCGTGATGCGGGCGGTCGAGGAGGTGATCGGCGAGCTGACCGCGGCGCCGCTGTGGGGCCGCGCGAACGCCGTCGGTATCGGCAGCGCAGGTCCGGTGGACGCCTCCGCGGGCACGGTCAGCCCCGTGAACGTGCCCGGCTGGCGCGACTACCCACTCGTGGAGCGGGTCCGGGCTGCGGCCGGCGGACTGCCCGTCGAGCTGATCGGCGACGGCGTCGCGATCACCGCCGCCGAGCACTGGCAGGGCGCCGCACGAGGCCACGACAACGCGCTGTGCATGGTGGTCTCCACCGGCGTCGGCGGGGGCCTGGTCCTGAACGGCCGCCTTCACCCTGGCCCCACCGGCAACGCGGGCCACATCGGTCACATCAGCGTGGACCTCGACGGCGATCCCTGCCCGTGCGGTGCGCGCGGCTGTGTGGAGCGCATCGCCAGCGGTCCCAACATCGCACGCCGCGCCTTGGAGGCCGGCTGGCGGCCCGGCCCCGACGGCGACACCTCCGCCGCCGCGGTGGCCGCCGCCGCACGCGCCGGCGACCCGGTCGCCGTGGCCTCCTTCGAACGCGCCGCCCAGGCCCTGGCTGCCGGTATCGCGGCCACCGCGACCCTCGTCGAGATCGACATCGCGGTCATCGGCGGGGGAGTGGGCAAGGCGGGCGACGTCCTCTTCTCCCCCCTGCGCAAGGCCCTCGGCGACTACGCGACGCTGTCGTTCGTCCAGGGGCTGAAGGTGATGCCGGCTCAGATGGGCACGGACGCAGGCCTGGTGGGGGCCGCCGCGGCCGCCCTGGCGAGCCGGACGGACGCCACGGCGGCGGGGGTGTGAGCGCCGTCGGCAGGAACGTTCACCCCCGGTCGGACAGGGTCCCACGAGCCGACAGACCCGGGACAGGTGCGTGACCCCGGACCGGGTCCGTCGGTTGAACGGGGCATGAAGAAGCGCAGCATGCTCGCCATCGCCTCCCTCGCCACCGGATTCGTCGTCGCGGCGGTCACCCCCTCCCAGGCCGGCGGTGAAGAGCCGGGCAACCCCAAGGTGGACGACGCCCTCAGCACCCTCGACAAGACCAGCGTGACCGACGGTCCGACCCTGGACGACCGCACCCCCGGCGGGCAGGAGAACTGACGCAGCCGCCACAGCCGCACCGCGAGGCGCCGGCCCCCGGAACGGGGGGTCGGCGCTTCCGCTTGTGCACCCTCAACTGGGCCTGGTTTCCGTGGCAGGGTGGAACGGGCAAGCCACAGGGGTCCAACAGAAGAGGGGGAAACGTGACCGTCGTCTGGATCAACGGCGCGTTCGGTGCGGGGAAGACCACCACCGCACGGGAACTGATCGAACTGATCCCGAACAGCACGCTCTTCGACCCCGAGGTCATCGGCGGCGAACTGACACACCTGCTGCCGGCCAAACGCCTCGCCGAGGTCGGCGACTTCCAGGACCTGCCGATCTGGCGACGCCTCGTCATCGACACCGCGGCAGCGCTGCTCGCCGAACTCGGCGGCACACTCGTCGTGCCCATGACCCTGCTGCGCCAGGAGTACCGCGACGAGATCTTCGGCGGTCTCGCAGCCCGCCGCATCACCGTCCGGCATGTGCTTCTCACCCCGGCCGAAACGATCCTGCGCGACCGAATAGCGAACCGTGAGCTCCCGCCCGACGTGCCCGACGGCGAGATACGCACACGCCAGTGGTCGTACGACCACATCGAGCCGTACAAGGCCGCCCTCGCCTCCTGGCTGACCGCCGACGCCCACCCCATCGACAACGGCGCCCTCGCCCCGTACGAGACCGCCTCCCGTATCGCCGAGGCCGTCGCCTCCGGGGCCGCGCCCGTCTGTGACATCGTGCAGACCCCCGAACCCACCGCCGAGACGCTGGCCGCCGGTGTCCTCCTCTTCGACGAAAAGGGCCGCGTGCTGCTCGTCGACCCCACCTACAAGGCGGGGTGGGAGTTCCCCGGCGGTGTCGTCGAACCCGGCGAGGCGCCCGCCCGGGCCGGCATGCGCGAGGTCGCCGAGGAGACCGGGATCCACCTCGACGACGTACCCCGCCTGCTGGTCGTCGACTGGGAGGCGCCCGCACCGCCCGGCTACGGCGGGCTGCGCCTCCTCTTCGACGGCGGAAGCCTCGACTCCGCCGAGGCCCGTGAGGTGCTGCTGCCCGGACCCGAGCTGCGCGCCTGGCGCTTCGTCACCGAGGAGGAGGCCGCCGGCCTGCTGCCGCCGGTGCGCTACGAGCGGCTGCGCTGGGCACTGCGGGCCCGCGAACGCGGCGCGGCGCTCTACCTGGAGGCCGGGATCCCGGTCGGCTGAGCGCAGCTGTCCGCGCTCAGCCGGGGGCGTGGCGGAGGCCGGTCAGCTCGCCGCGTAGTTGCGCAGGAACACGGCCTCCGCCACCGACAGCCGCTCCAGTTCCTCGGGGGACACGCTCTCGTCCACGGCGTGGATCTGGGCCTCCGGCTCGCTCAGGCCGATGAGGAGGATCTCCGCGCGCGGGTAGAGCGCGGCGAGGGTGTTGCACAGCGGGATCGAGCCGCCCTGCCCCGCGTACTGCATCTCCTGGCCCGGGTATGCCACCGCCATCGCGTCGGCCATCGCCTGGTACGCCGGGCTGGTCGTGTCGGCGCGGAACGCCTGGCCCTGGCCGATCTGCTCGGTGCTCACCCGCGCACCCCACGGCGTGTGGGCCTCGATGTGCGCCTGGAGCAGCTTGGTCGCCTCGGCCGCGTCCTCGCCCGGCGGCACCCGCAGGCTGATCAGCGCCCGGGCGCTCGCCTGCACGGACGGGGTGGCGCCGACGACCGGCGGGCAGTCGATACCGAGCACGGTGACCGCCGGACGCGCCCAGATCCGGTCGGCGACCGTGCCGGAGCCGATCAGACCGACGCCGTCGAGCACCTTGGCGTCCTTGCGGAACTGCTCGTCCTCGTACTGCAGACCCTCCCACCGCGCCTCGGACGTGAGCCCGTCGACCGTCGTCGAACCGTCCTCGGCGCGCAGCGAGTCCAGTACACGGATCAGCGCGGCCAGCGCGTCCGGCGCCGCGCCGCCGAACTGGCCCGAGTGCAGGTTGCCTTCGAGCGTGTCGACCCGCACCCGTACGAGGGTCATGCCCCGCAGGGTCGAGGTCACCGTCGGCAGCCCGACGCGGAAGTTGCCCGCGTCGCCGATGACGATCGTGTCGGCCTCCAGGAGCTCCGGGTGCTCCTCGGTGTACCGCTCCAGGCCGCCCGTGCCCGTCTCCTCGGACCCCTCGGCGATCACCTTGACGTGCACCGGCACGCCGCCGTTCGCCTTGAGCGCGCGCAGCGCCAGCAGGTGCATGATCACGCCGCCCTTGCAGTCGGCGGCACCGCGCCCGTACCAGCGGCCGTCGCGCTCGGTCAGCTCGAAGGGCGGGGTCGTCCAGGCGGCCTCGTCCAGCGGCGGCTGCACGTCGTAGTGCGCGTAGAGCAGGACGGTCTTCGCGCCCTCGGGACCGGGCAGGTAGCCGTACACCGACTGCGTCCCGTCCGGGGTGTCGAGCAGCGCCACGTCCTCGAAGCCCTCGGCGCGCAGCGCGTCCGCCACCCAGCGTGCGGCGCCCTCGCTCTCGCTCCGCGGGAACTGGTCGAAGTCCGCCACCGACTTGAAGGCCACCAGCTCGGTGAGCTCCGCCTTCGCCCTGGGCATCAGCGAGGCGATGGTCTCGGCGACCGGATTCGACGACATGGGCACGCTCCTCGTAGGTGCGACGTTGTACTTCTCGGTACGGGTCTGCGCGGTGGGCCCGTGGTGTGGTGCACGGACATCCGCTGCGGTGCGCACGGATGACCGCGCGCGTGTAGGCGCGTCCTGGTGTGCGGGCGCATACGCTGCCGATCCTCCCACAGCGGTCGGCGGCGATGCCCGCCGTAGGATGCGGGGGACAGATGCGGCAGGCGGCGGATCGGGAGCAGCAGACCATCGTGAGCAGCGAGAACTCTTCGGCGGACGACGACGTGCGGCAGGTGTGGGACGTCGTCGTGGTGGGCGCGGGACCCGCAGGGGCTTCGGCCGCCTACGCGGCGGCGGTCGCGGGACGGCGCGTGCTGTTGCTGGAGAAGGCGGAGCTGCCCCGGTACAAGACGTGCGGCGGCGGGATCATCGGCCCTTCGCGCGACGCGCTGCCGCCCGGCTTCGAACTGCCCCTGCAGGACCGGGTGCACGCGGTGACGTTCTCCCACAACGGACGGTTCACCCGTACCCGGCGCTCCAGGCAGATGCTCTTCGGGCTGGTCAACCGGCCCGAGTTCGACCAGCAGCTCGTCGAGCAGGCCCAGAAGGCGGGCGCCGAACTCCGCACGGGTGTCACGGTGTCGCGGGTCGAGCAGCACGGACCGGCGGTGCCCGACCGGCGTACGGTCGCCGTCGTCCTGCAGGACGGTGAGACGGTGCTGGCACGTGCGGTGGTCGGCGCGGACGGCAGCGCCAGCCGCATAGGAGCCCACGTCGGGGTCAAGCTCGAGCAGGTGGACCTCGGCCTGGAGCTGGAGATCCCGGTTCCGGATACGGTCGCCGAGGACTGGAAGGGGCGCGTCCTCATCGACTGGGGGCCGATTCCCGGGAGTTACGGCTGGGTCTTCCCCAAGGGCGACACACTGACGGTCGGAGTGATCTCCGCACGCGGTGAAGGCGCCGCGACCAAGCGCTACTTGGAGGACTTCGTCGGGCGGCTGGGACTCGCCGGCTTCGAACCGGGCATCTCCTCCGGCCACCTGACCCGGTGCCGCGCAGACGACTCGCCCCTGTCGAGGGGGCGGGTGCTAGTGTGCGGGGACGCGGCGGGGCTGCTGGAGCCGTGGACGCGGGAAGGCATCTCCTTCGCGCTGCGGTCGGGGCGGCTCGCGGGGGAGTGGGCGGTGCGGATCGCCGAGGCGCACGACGCGGTGGACACCCGTAGGCAGGCCCTGAACTACGCGTTCGCGATCAAGGCGGGACTGGGCGTGGAAATGGCCGTCGGCAAGCGCCTGCTGACGGTGTTCGAGCGGCGTCCCGGTCTCTTCCATGCGGCCGTGACCGGGTTCCGGCCCGCATGGAAGGCGTTCATGGACATCACGCGCGGCGCCACGTCCCTGGGCGAGATCGTCCGCAGTCATCCCCTGGCCCAGCGTGCCCTGACCGCGCTGGACCGCCGGCCCACGCCGGGTGGCGAGGTCAGCTCCTGACGCCCGTGGCGTTCGTGTAGGTGATCCGGAAGACGGGGTGGTCGGGGGCGATACGGCGCAGCTCCTCGTCCGAGGAGTCGGGACCGACACCTTTGAAGAAGACGCCGACTTCGGCCTTCCAGCGCTTGAGATAGGCGCGTAGCAGCGCGGGCTTGTCGTCGTCGGCGATCTTGGTCCACGTTCTTGCCGAGCGTCTCTGATCAGCTTGGTGATTCCGTGCCAGGCGTGGTGACTGGTGTGGGATCTGCCCATCGTGGAGGGGTGGCGTGGGCGTGCAGGTGGAAGCCAGCGCCCAGTGCTGCTCCTCGTGGCCGGTGTCGGCTGGTGGTGGGTGTGCTGATCGTCGTCACGCCCTGGTGCCGGTGGGCTGCGCGGGGCAGCCTCGTCCGGTCCGTTGGTGCGTGTCCCTCCGGACGCTTGCCCGCCGGGCCCGAGGGGCTGGTGGGGGAGGGTGCCCTGCGTCGCCTGCGCGCGGGGCGTGTGTTTCGGCGCCGGGTGGGGCCGGTCTTGGACCGGTCGGCCCGGCGAGTCTCGGCGGTCGGGGTGATGACCGCTTTCGTTTCGAGCGTGGCCGCCACCGTGCGGATCACCATCTGCCCGGTGGTCCGGTCGGTGACGGTTCTGGCCTGGTGGGTGAGGCCGCGTGCGGCGATGCGCTGCCATGAGCCGTGGTCGCGGTCACCCTGCCAGCCGCATCGGTCCGGTCGGGGCAGATGGCCCATTTCCAGCCCGTCGTGGTGGGGCGGTCGGGGGCTTTGCGGTGCCGCAGGGGGGTCAGGCACCGGGGGCAGTGCCGGGAGGTGTTGCGGGGCGGGACGGTGACGACGGCGATCCCCGCTTCGGCGGCGAAGTGCCGGATGCGGTCGGCGATCTGGCCGCGCACGGTCTGGGACAGGCGGGTGTTGTGGGTGCGGCCCATGCCGCCCGCTTCCATCGACCGCAGGTCTTCCAGGTAGATGACCGTGGCTCGGACGGCGATGGCCTGGTCCACGGCCCAGCGGGCGGCGGCCCGGGCGAGGGCGTCGTTGAGGTTGGAGCGGCGGTCGCAGACGCGGCGGGTCTCCTCAACCAGCACATTGTGCCTGCCGGTGAGCGGATGACCGGCGGTGTCGCCGATGAGCCGCCGGTACTGGTCGGCCTTGGAGTGCAGGTGTTCCGACAGGCGCCGCAGGCGGTGCTGCCTGGCCAGGATCCCGGCGGCCCGGAACTGGGCGCCGTGCCCGAGCGCGGTGATGTGCCCGTCGTCGTACAGCCGGGCGGCGCCCGCGGGCAGCAGGGTGTTCAGGCCCCAGTCCACGCCGAGGGCCACTGTGTGGCCGCTACGGCGGGCCCTGGGGACGGCGTGGGTGTAGGCCAGGTCGGCGCGCACCTCCCCGCCCGTGATGCGCAGGGTGGGCAGGTGCAGCACCGCACCGGGCGGGACCGTGGGCGGCAGCGTGACGGAGCAGGCCACCCACGTCCAGTCCCGGTAGGAACGCGGGTCGGACCGGGTGGGCAGCTGCAGGCGCAGCAGCGCCCGCTGCGGGTCGTCCTCGCCGCGTTCGAGGGTGGCCTGCTGCCCGTCACACGCCGACAGCAGCAGCATCCGCGCCGCCCGGGGCGGGGCCTCCAGCTCGAACACATCAGCCGGCAGGCGGCCGTTCTTCGCGAGAAAGGCGGTGATCTGCCGGGTGCGCGAGCGGATCACGCTCGACGGGAGATACCGGCCGCCGGGCACCGCCTCCCGCACCCGGTCCCACTCCTCAGGGGTGCGTCGGCCCGAATCACACGGCCACGTCTGAAGGACCGCGGACGTCAGCTCGGCCCGCCAGCCTGCCGAGCGCAGGGCACGCCCGGCCTGTTCCTGGGCCATGCGCACGATCCGGTCATTGACCCTCACGCCCGCGGCCGGGACGGCCGTCCAGCCCAGCCGGCGCAGCGCCATCCACGCGTTCGACGGCAGCTTCCGCCCGCCCGCGTCCAGCACGCCCACATCGGCGGCGTTCCAGTGCCCGGCCAGCAGTCCGGCGGCCATGCCGGACACCAGATCAGCGGCCCAGCCGACCCGCTGCGCCAGCACAGCGGCCGACAGCACCTCACCCGTCTGCTCCACCACGCCCGCCCGCAGCAGACCCCGGGCATAGGCCGTCCGGGCGGTCTCGCCGTCACCGAGCGGCAGCTTCCGGCTCACCAGTCCTCCTTGCCCGCCCGCGGTGCCGTCATCCGAGCAACGACACACCCACGAAAAGGTCACGCATTCGATCCACGCACTCAGATGCGACACCGAGACCGGTACTGGCCACGCGGCACGACACCGACGGACGACACATCGCCACGGACACCAAAGGAAACACACGAGCCTGAGCTCGCCGCCGCCTGCGGCCCGCGTGTGTGCGTCCACGGGATGTGGCCGCGGGGGCGACGAGGTACTGCTGTCCATCCACAGTCAGCAGGTTCACAGGGGTGTTCCGCCACTCGCCGCTCTTGCGGCTGCGGACCGTGAGGACGCGGGAGCCCCAGATGCTGATGCCGCGACGGTCATCCCGGCCACCGCGCGTTTGAAGACATTGACGGTGAACCAGCCGGGCTTCTGGACGTGGGTGGACATGCGGGCTTCCTAAGACCGGGGGCGCGGACGAGCGCGCCCCGTGGACGGCCGGCCCGTCACAGGATGGGCTGCGCCGGCTGCGGATCAGGGAGGCCGGCGAGGTGGGGGAGGTACTTCGCCGGGAGTATGTGTGATCACCTCGCCCGGGTGACGCCGCCGGTGGCGCACGCGGTCTAGCGTGGCGGTCATGGAGGAGCAGCGCATACGGCGGGGCGGACCGCCCATGTGGTGGCGTCACGGGCCGCCGTGGCTGAACCGCTGGGACGAGGAGCGCGCGGTCCGGTGGCCCTGGCGCTCCACGGTGCTCCTGACCGTCTTCGTGCTGACGGGCTCCAACTTCGCCGCGCACGCCCAGGAGGGCGAGCGAGCGGCCATCGACCTCTTCGCGCGCGTGCTGCTGCTCGTGGCCGCGGGACAGTTGCTGTGGCGGCTGCGGTACCCGGTGCCCGTCGTGTTCGGCACCGCGGCGACCGTCGCGGTGTACCTGGGTGCCGGATACCCCTACGGGCCGGTCCTGCTGACCGTCGCCGTCGCCTGTTTCAGTGCGGTCGTCGCGGGCCGGCGCAGGGCTGCCTGGGGCGCTCTCGGGATGCTCTGGGCGGCGCATGTGGTGGTCGCCCACTGGCTCTACCGATGGCTGCCGCCGTCGGGGGACGGGCCCGCCTCCTGGGGGCAGGAAATCGTGATCGCCACCTGGGTGGTGGCGATCGTGGCGCTGTCGGAGCTGGCCCGGATCCGCCGGGAGCAGTGGGCGCGGGAGCGGGCCGAGCGTGCGCAGGCGGCGCGCCGCCGCGCGGACGAGGAGCGGCTGCGGATCGCCCGCGAACTGCACGACGTCCTCGCGCACAGCATCTCCGTCATCAACGTGCAGGCGGGCGTCGGACTGGCGCTGCTCGACACCGACCCCGAGCAGGCGCGCACCGCGCTCACCACCATCAAGGCCGCCAGCAAGGAGGCGCTCGGAGAGGTACGCCAGGTACTTGACACCCTGCGCACGCCGGGGGACGCGCCGCGCGCTCCGGCGCCCGGCCTCGACCGGCTGCCCGAGCTGGTGGAGCAGGCGGCGAGCGCGGGCCTGACCGTGGCGGTCGAGGGTGAGCCGCCCCGCCTCCCGCCGGGCACGGACCTCGCCGCGTTCCGCATCGTCCAGGAGGCCCTCACCAACGTCGTACGGCACTCCGGCTCCCGGCACGCGTGCGTGCACCTCGATCACACTGCCGGTGCACTGCGGCTGCGTATCGACGACGACGGACCGGCGACCGGCGCCGACGCGGGCGGCAGCGGCAACGGACTGGCCGGAATGCGGGAGCGGGCCGCCGCTCTGGGTGGCACGATCGAGGCGGGCCCGCGGTCCGACGGCGGCTTCCGGGTGCTCGCCGTGCTGCCGCTCACCGCGCAGGAGGAGAACCGGTGATCCGCGTACTGCTCGCCGACGACCAGTCACTGGTCCGGGCCGGTTTCCGTGCCCTGCTGGACGCCCAGCCCGACATCGAGGTGGCCGGGGAGGCCTCCGACGGTGCGGAGGCGCTGCGCAAGGTGCGTGAACTGCGGCCCGACGTCGTGCTGATGGACATCCGGATGCCCGCGCTCGACGGCCTCGCCGCGACCCGCCGCATCACCGAGGACGCGGGGCTCGAGGACGTCAAGGTGGTCATGCTGACGACGTTCGAGCTGGACGAGTACGTCTTCGAGGCGATCCGCTCGGGCGCCTCCGGGTTCCTGGTGAAGGACACGGAACCGGAGGAACTCCTGCGCGCGGTACGGGCGGTGGTCGCGGGTGACGCACTGCTCTCACCGGGCGTGACGCGTCGGCTGATCGCCGAGTTCGCGGCCCGCTCCAAGGAGCCCACGGCCGCGGACGCCCTCGCCGAACTCACCGAGCGGGAACGGGAGGTGATGGCCCTGGTGGGCCTCGGCCTGTCCAACGAGGAGATCGCCCGCCGCCTGGTCGTCAGCCCGCTCACCGCCAAGACCCATGTCAGCCGCACGATGGTGAAGTTGGGTGCCCGGGACCGGGCCCAACTGGTCGTGCTGGCCTACGAGTCGGGGCTGGTACGGCCCGGCTGGCTGGGCTGAACCGCGCGCTGGAACCGGACGAGGACGGCGACCACCCGGGCGATGAACAGGACCGGCGCGACAACGAGGCCCGTGCGGACCAGCAACGTCTCCACCACATCGGGCAGTTCGAAGAGCAACGCCGGACCGGCGACCGCCCCGAGGACCACCGCCGCCGCGAACGCCGCACTGCACAGCGCGTACCCGATCTCGACGGTGATCGCATCCCGCTCGGCCTGCGTGCGCCGTCCCCCGTGCCTGGTCATCCGGTAAGTCAAGCAGGCGTGGGCCCGGCGGAGCAACAGCCCCGCCGGGCCCACGCAATGGAGACGGCCCCCTAAGCGGCCTCGGCGAAGTCCGGTCCGATTCGGCAGCACCCCAAAGGGGCGCGGGGAACTGCGCGACCAGCCACGACGCACCCGCAGGTGGCGTACCGGACTTCCAGCGGAGCGCTTAGTCGCGGACCGGCACGCGCTCCGCGTCCGTCTCCTTCACCAGGGACTGGGACTGGGCGACCACCACCGACTGCGTGGCACGTGGGGTGCGCAGCCCCGACAGTGCGATCAGCAGGCCGGCGACGGCGATGACCGTGACCACGATCAGTCCGGGGCGGTAGCTGTCGAGGACGGCCTGCGGTGAGGCGTTCTCCGGGGCGCCCGCGGTGACCACCGCCGTCACGACCGCGAGGAAGATCGCCCCGCCGACCTGCACGGACGTGTTGAGCAGGCCGGAGACCATGCCCTGTTCGTGGTCGTCGACGCCGTTGGTGGCCTGGATGTTGAGCGACGGGAAGACCAGCGCGCAGGCCGCGCCGATCAGCAGCATGCTGGGCAGGATGGCAGCGGCGTAGACCGGGTCGAGATCGACGCCGAGGAACAGCGCGTATCCGACGACCATCAGCGCGAAGCCCACCGCGAGGAGCCGCTGGGTGCCGAACCGGTCGACGATCGAGCCCACCGTCGTCGAGGAGATCGCCACCAGCGCGCCGGCCGGCAGGAAGGCGAGGGCCGTGTGCAGGGCGGACCAGCCGAGCAGTGACTGCATGTACAGCGTGACGATGAACTGGAAGCTCACATACGACCCGAAGAAGGTCATGGCGCCGAGCTGGGCGCGGATCTGGGTACCGGAACGCAGCACGCCGAGCCGGATCAGCGGTCCGGGGGAGCGCCGCTCGACCGCGACGAAGACCGTGAGGAGGACGGCGACGGCGAGGAAGGACAGCAGCGTGCGGGCGGAGGCCCAGCCGACCTCAGGGGCCTGTACGACGGTGAAGACCAGCAGCAGCATCGAGGCGGTGCCGAGAACGGCGCCCGGGATGTCGTAGCCGTTGTGGTCGCGCTCGCGGGAGCTGCGTGGCAGCAGTTTCAGGCCCGCGATCAGGGCGATCAGGGCGATGGGTGCGGGCAGCAGCATGGTCAGGCGCCAGCTGGCCTCGGTGAGCAGGCCGGACAGCACCAGGCCCATCGAGAATCCGGTGGCCGCGCAGGTGGTGTAGATGGACAGGGCCCGGTTGCGCAGCGGGCCCTGCGGGAACGTCGTCGTGATGATCGACAGGCCGGCGGGTGCCGTGAAGGCCGCGCTCAGGCCCTTGATGAAGCGGCTGGCGATCAGCAGCGGGCCGGAGTCGACGAGGCCGCCGAGCAGCGAGGCGAGCGCGAAGACGCCCAGGGCCACCAGGAACACCTGGCGTCGGCCGAGCAGGTCGGCGGTGCGGCCGCCGAGCAGGAGCAGACCGCCGTAGCCCAGGATGTAGCCGCTGACGATCCATTGCAGTGCCGAGGTGGACAGGCCGAGGTCGGAGCCGATGGACGGCAGGGCGACGCCGACCATCGACACGTCCAGGGCGTCGAGGAACATCGCGGCGCAGAGCACCAGCAGGGTGCCCCACAGTCGGGGGGTCCAGCGTCCCTCGGACGCGGAAGTGGTGAGCGGAGAGGTCATGCCTCAGCACACTACATGCGCATGCATTGATTGCAAGCACATTTAATGCCCGTGCAATTAATTTACTTCTCTGCTACCGTGCGGCCATGGCGACGAAAAGCGCCGAGCCGGCGCTTGTGGAGCAGTGGCGGGGCATCCTCGCACTGCATGCGCGCACGCAGTGCGAGATCGACCGTGCCCTGCACCAACACGGCCTGTGCGCCAGTGATTTCGAGGTGCTCGACGTCCTGGCCGGCGGCGACGCGGCGGACGGCGTCTGCGCGTACCGCGTCCAGGAGATCTCCGAGCGCGTCCATCTCACCCAGAGCGCGCTGTCGCGGCTGATCGCGCGGCTGGAGAAGGACGGGCTCGTCGAACGCACGATGTGCCCGGAGGACCGTCGCGGCGTCCGAGTGGCGCTCACCGGCAAGGGCCGCGCCCTGCACGGTGAGGTGCTGCCGGTGCAGCGGGCGGTGCTGACCCGGATGCTGGCGGGCGGCTCGGCCGGCTGACGCTCCGGAGCGGGGATCAGCTTCAGACGACGGCCGACTTCTCCCGCCACAGGTCGGCCAGCGAGGTGTCACCGGTGACGCCGGGGAACGGCGACCGGTTCCACAGCGCCAGGTAGAGCCGCGCGGCCGGTCCGGCCAGTTCACAGTCGGCGGCACCTGCGTCGCTCCGCTCCGTCACGGGTGGTTCGGGCGACAGCCGTACGGTCCACACCGCGTCGTCCGCGTCCGTCGCCCGCACCCGCAGCACCCGGGACATGTCGGTGCGGAGCCTGCTCTTGCTGCGGGCGTGGAACCCGCGCAGCAGCTCGTCGATGCCGTCCACCGCGAAGTCGACGGTGATCTCCTCGCCCGTACCGCCGCGCGCCGCCTCCGCGTCGACCCGGTGCACGGTCGTCTCGTGCGCCTGCCGCCTGGCCCAGAACGCGAGCGGCGACGGGGCGGGCAGGAAGTGCCAGCAAGCGACATCGGGTCGGGCGGCGGTGAGGGTGTCGACGAGCCGGCGGTGCCCCTCGCGGAACCAGGCCACGAGGTCGGCGCCGTCGAGGTCGGGGAGCTCCTCGCCGGGGTGGTACGAGGTGCGCGCCTCGGCGACGAACGCCGTCGCCCAGCGGTGCACCATGCCCGTGTGCCGCAGCAGGTCCTTCACCTGCCAGTCCGGGCAGGTCGGCACCTTGGCCTCGGTGCCGGCCTCCGTGGCAGCCAGGGCCAGGACGCGGCCCTCCCGGTCGAGTGTGCGGACGAAGTCGGCGATCTGCATGGTGCCGAGTCTGCCGCATGGAGCGGGGTCGAAGGGAAGAAGACGTATGACCGGCTGCTGCGGAGCTACAGGCTGGACACGATCCGACGCCCGGTCATGCTCAGGGGCTCGATGCTCACCCACACATCCCGCCGGCCGCCGACCCAAGGGGCGCTGTACGCCTGCCTCTCCAGTCGGCTCACCGCGTCGGGATCCGTCACGGCCCGGGCGTGGCCGCGTACCAGCACACTCCAGCCCTGGCTGAGTGCGTCGTCGACGTGGTCGACCTCGAAGGCGACCTGGGTGTCGACAGCCCGCCAGGGTGTCGCGCCGGGGGCGGTCCTGAAGACGATCGCACCGTCGACGACGCTGTAGTTGACGGGGACGACAACCGGCCCCGGGGTGTCGGGCACCACGACCCTCCCCACGCCGTGCGTCGACAGCAGCGCCCGGCACTCCTGGGCGCTCAGCTCCACGAACACGGGGGCGCGTGCGGCCTGCCCGAGGCCTGTCGGCAGGTCGGCGCGGCCACCGGTGAGCTCGTTCAGAGAGGTTCCCAAGCTGCCCGCCAGCTTGCGAAGGACGCCCGTACCCGGCAGTGCGGTGGGGCACTCCTCCAGATACTGCAGGTAGCTCGGCGGTACGCCCGCCCGCGCGGCCGTTTCGTGCAGCGTCAGGCCGGCTTCGGCGCGTCGCCGGGCGAGGCGGCGTCCGAGGTCGCCCGGCCGGAGTCCCTCAGCGGGGCTCACCAGGTTCGGCGATGTCTGCTTGGTCATGTCCTCACGTCCTCTCGTCGCGCCGCCTGCGTACTCCCTCGGGGTTCGCCGGAGGGGTCGGGCACCGGACGGGCGTGGATGCGGTGCCAGGAAGCTCCGCAGGTTCAGTGTGGCCTGGGCAAGTGGCATCCGCTTGGGTCGAAAGGTCCTTATTTGTCCGAGCGGGTGGGTCGAAAGGTCCGATCGCTGGGACGGGGTCCCGTTGGGTCCCACGAAGTACCATCGGCAGGGCCGACCGGCCCTTCCGTACACCGGCCCGTCCGGCTTGTCTCAGACCATGTCCGAAACCCGTACCGGACCCTGGGCCGGGACACCGAGCGCCTCATGGTCGGCGGTGTCTCCGCCGACCCCCAGATCGTCGCCGACGAGATCGTCCGTGTGATCGGTCTTCCCGCCGGGCGGCGCCCACGGCGCTGCGTCGCCGACGGCTCCGACTACGGCGCCGAGATCGTCAACGGCGCCGCGGAGGAACTGCGCCTGCGCCTGGCCCGCCGCATGGGCGTCGTCGGCCTGCTGCAGCCCGCATGGCACCCGGCCCTCAGCGGCTGAGCCGCGCGGCCCCGTCCCTTTCCGATCTTCCACCAAGGAGAACCACCATGACCATCGCGACCCGCAAGCTCGGGACCAGCGGCCCGGAGGTGTCCGCCATCGGCCTGGGCGCCATGGGCATGTCCGATCTGTACGGGCCCGCCGACGACGCCGAGAGCATTGCCACCCTGCACGCCGCGATCGACGCGGGCCTGAACCTCATCGACACCGCCGACTTCTACGGATCGGGCGCCAACGAGATGCTCATCGCCCGCGCGCTGAAGGGGCGCAGGCGTGACGAGGTCGTGCTGAGCGTCAAGTTCGGCTCCCGCCGCACCCCCGACGGGGGCTTCCAGCCCGTCCCCTACGACGTCTCCCCGGCCGCGGTCAAGGACCGCCTCGCCTACTCCCTGCGGCGGCTGGACACCGACTACATCGACATCTACCGCGCCCCGTCCGCCTCAACCCGGACATCCCCGTCGAGGAGACCGTCGGCGCGCTCGCGGAGATGCAACAGGCAGGCTTCATCAGGCACATCGGTCTGTCCGAGGTCGGCGCGGACACCATCCGCCGCGCCGCGGCCGTCGCGCCCATCAGCGACGTACAGATCGAGTACTCGCTGCTCTCCCGCGGCCCGGAAGCCTCCATCATTCCGACGCTGCGCGAGCTCGGCATCGGTCTGACCGCCTACGGCGTGCTCTCCCGCGGCCTGCTCAGCGGCCACTGGACCGCCGTGCGGAACCTGGGCGCCGACGACTTCCGCGCCCACAGCCCACGCTTCCAGGGCGAAAACCTCGAGGCCAACCTCCGCCTGGTCGAGGCGCTGGGGCGCGTGGCCGAACGCCTGGGCGCCACCACCGGCCAGGTCGCCATCGCCTGGGTGGCGGCCCAGGGCCAGGACATCGTCCCTCTGGTCGGCCCGCCGACGAGAGCGTCTGGCCGAATCCCTCGACGCCGCCGGCCTCGTCCTCGACTCCGACGCCCTCACCCAGATCGAAGCAGCGGTCCCCGCCGGGGCCGCCGCCGGTGAACGCTACGCGGCCCCTCTCATAGCCACCCTCGACAGCGAACGCTGACCTGCCCCGCAACCGACACAGGCCCACCCCGGCCACACAACACTTCACCGAAGGACGGATCACCATGACCGACAGCTCCACCACCCGCACCGCCCTGGTCACCGGCGGCTCCGGCGGCATCGGCCGCGCCGTCGTCGAGCGCCTCGCCAAGGACGGCATCGCCGTCGGCGTCCACTACGCCGGCAACAAGGCCCGCGCCGACGAGACGGTCGCCGCGGTCACCGCGGCGGGCGGCCGGGCGATCGCGGTTGGCGGTGACATCGCCGACGAGCATGCCATGACGGAGGCGTTCGACGCCGTGGAGCGGGAGTTCGGCGGGATCGACGTCGAACGTCGCCGACCGCATCCGCCGCGAGTTCCTCACCCGGGTCGGCCTCGCCGACCTGCTCACCGTGCACCCGGCGAACGCGTCCGAGGGGCCCGGCGCGATCGTGGCGTAGTCCCCGAGCGCCGCCTCGCACCGGACAACAAACCAACCCCGGGTCACGAATCCGGGATTTCAAACTGACGCCGTGGTCATTCCAGCGGAGGGCCGCACCGGAGCGTCCTGCTCCGGTGCGGCCCTCTGTCGGCCCCGCGGGTCACGCCTTGCCGAGGGCGCCGCGCAGGGTGGCGATGGCCTGGGCGATCGCTGCCTGGGCCGCGTGGGTCTCGCGCAGGGCGTTGAGCATGACGAAGTCGTGGATGACGCCCTGGTAACGCACGGCGGTGACGGGTACGCCGGCCTCGCGCAGCTTGTTGGCGTAGGCCTCGCCCTCGTCCCGCAGCACGTCGGCCTCGCCGATGATGACCAGGGCCGGGGGCAGGTCCTTGAGCTGCTCGATGGTGGCGCGCAGCGGGGAGGCGGTGATCTGGGCGCGTTCGGCCTCGTCGGTGGTGTACTGGTCCCAGAACCACTGCATGCCGTCGCGGCGCAGGAAGTAGCCTTCTGCGAACTGGTGGTAGGACGGCGTGTCGAAGTTCGCGTCCGTCACGGGGTAGAACAGCACCTGCTGCACCAGCGGAACGCCGCCGCGCTCCTTCGCCATCAGGGTCAGCGCGGCCGTCATGTTGCCGCCCACAGAGTCGCCGGCAACGGCAAGCCGCGTGCCGTCGAGGTTCTTGGACGCGCCCTGATCCACAACCCACTTCGCGACGGCGAAGTTCTGCTCGATCGCGACCGGGTAGCGGGCCTCGGGCGACAGGTCGTACTCGGGGAACACCACTGCGGCGTTCGCGCCGACGGCGAGTTCCCGCACCAGACGGTCGTGGGTGTGAGCGTTGCCGAAGACCCAGCCCGCGCCGTGGATGTAGATGATCACCGGGAGGGCGCCGGTCGCGCCGACGGGCTTGACGATACGCGCCCGGACGCTGCCCGTCGGACGCCGGAGACGGTGATCCACTCCTCGTCGATCGCCGGCTTGTCGACGTCGCCGGACTGCACCTCGTCGACGGCCTTGCGCCCCTCCGCCGGAGGCAGGTCAAAGAGGTAGGGCGGGTTGGCGGTCGCCTCCGCGAACGCTGCGGCGGCGGGCTCCAGGACGGGCTGCGTGAGGGACTCGGACATGGCTGACTCCTGAGGGGATTTGTGTGAGGGGATCGGTTGCGCCGGGCCGGGGCGATGACGGGTCCCGGCCCGGCCGTGTTCGCGCCCGGCTGCCTGCCGGAACGCGCCACGGCTTCGGGCTTCCTGGGGCAGAGTGCGGGCGTGGTGGATGCGCCCTGTGATGAGCGGGACCGCCCGGTTGGGTGTCCGCACACCAGGGGGAGGCCCCGCCCTGGGTCTTGTTTGCCCCAGGGCGCTGGTTGGGGGGGGTGGCTTGCGGTCGGAGTGGGGTGCCGACCACTGCAGTGCGGTTGTCCGCTCGTGCTGGGTGTGAGGGCGCCGGGCACGGGGCCTGGATGCCCGGATGCGGTCGCGCTCCTGGCCGGCCGCCGGGTGGGGGTTTTAGAGCCCGAGGTCGGACAGGCCCGGGTGGTCGTCGGGTCGGCGGCCCAGCGGCCAGTGGTACTTGCGCTCCTCCTCGGCGATCGGCAGGTCGTTGATGCTCGCGTGGCGCACGCGCATGAGGCCGTTGTCGTCGAACTCCCAGTTCTCGTTGCCGTAGGCGCGGAACCACTGGCCGGAGTCGTCGCGGTACTCGTAGGCGAACCGCACCGCGATGCGGTTCCCGTCGAACGCCCACAGCTCCTTGATGAGGCGGTAGTCCAGTTCCCGGTTCCACTTGCGGGTCAGGAACTTCACGATCTCGTCGCGGCCGGTGACGAACTCCGCGCGGTTGCGCCAGCGCGAGTCGGGCGTGTAGGCGAGGGCGACCTTCTCGGGGTCGCGGGTGTTCCAGCCGTCTTCGGCCTGGCGGACCTTGCTGATCGCCGTTTCCCGGGTGAACGGCGGGAACGGGGGACGCTGCTCGGACATGACGCACTCCTCTGGGAAGCCCTACGGCAGTGAGAACGGTCGTTCTCGCGATGTCCCCTACACTAGGAGAACGATGGTTCTCATGCAAGGGGCAGAAACGTTGGACACCGAGCTGGCACGCGAGCGCATCCTGGACGCCGCCGAAGACCTCTTCTATGCCCGAGGCATCCAAGCCGTCGGCATGGACGTGATCCGCGACGCCTCGGGCGTCACGCTGCGGCGCCTCTATCAGCTGTTCCCCTCCAAGGGCGACCTCGTCGAGGCCTACCTGGCCCGCAGGGATACCCGCTGGCTCCAAAGCCTTGCCGCCCATGTCGACACGGCCGCGGAAACTCCAAAGGAGCGGCTGCTCGCCGTCTTCGACTGGCTGGAGGACTGGTTCACCCAGGCCGACTTCCACGGCTGCGCCTTCATCAACTCCTTCGGAGAGCTGGGCGGCACATCACCCCAGGTCGGCGCCTTGGCCCGGCACCACAAGGACGCCTTCCACGCCTACCTGCGGGAACTGGCAACAGCTGCGGGAGCAGCAGCAGATACCGGCACCCAGATCGCCCTGCTGGCCGAGGGAGCCATGACCACCGCCGCCATCTCAGGCACACCCGCACCGGCCCGCCAAGCCAAGCAGGCGGCGCAACTTCTGCTGACGCCCGACACACGCCACGTCGCCTTCCCTTCGTAGCGGGGAGTCGTCGGCGCCTTCGCGGTGGCCACCCGCACAACGCCGTGACCGGGCAGGAAGGGCAGATCCCCCCCATGGCCACCAACGTGACTCCGCCCGAGCGGCTGGGACAGACGTGCCTTGCGGACGGCCGCCGGCTCGGCTGGGCGGAGTGGGGGCCGCCCTCGGGCACGCCTGTCCTGCTGTGCTCCGGATCGGCGACGAGCCGATGGCTCGGGCTCCCCGTCGACGCGATCACACGCCTCGGCGTCCGCCTGATCACCGTCGACCGTCCCGGGCTGGGTGCGTCCAGCGCGGCCGATGGGTGGACCCTGCACGACTGGGCGCTCGACATTGGGGAGTTCGCCCGGATGCGGGCAGTGGCGGGGATGGTGGCCATCGGCTTCTCAGTGGGCGCGCCCTTCGCGCTGGCATGCGGTGCAGCGCGGGTGGTCACCGGCATCTCCTTGGTCTCCGCCACCGACGAACTGGCCCATCCAGCACTGGCGCCTGCGCTCGAGCCGGAGGCCGCCATGCTGGTGAAACAAGCAGCCGCCGGCGCGTCCGGCGCGGAACTCCTCCTCTCGAACGCGGCCGACGCCGACACTCTCCGGGAAGCTGTCGCCGGCCCGAGCCACGGCACCGACCAGCGCGTATACGCCGACCCAGCGTTCGACCGGAACTACCGGCGGGCACTCACGGACGGCTTCGCGCAGGGCGGCGCCGGGTATGCGCGCGAGACGGTACTCGCCCTGAGCCGCCGGCCGTTCGACCCTTCATCGATCCCGGTCCCGGTCGACCTCTGGTACGCAGACCAGGACACCAACCCCCTGCACTCACCCGACCTCGGAAAGTCCCTCGCCCGGCGCATGCCCACAGCACGCCGCTTCCTCGTACCGAACGCAGGCAGCGCACTGTTGTGGACGCACACGGAGACCGTCCTGCATTCGCTGCTGAGCCGCATCGCCCCGCAGTAGGCGGTTGGAACATCGGAACGAAAACTGGCGCTAAGAGGTCGTTTTCATCGGTGAAGTCTGTTTCATCCCAGATGGCTTCGCCGTCGCGGTGTGACTTCCGAGGCGTCACTGCACCCATGCGGCTGGTGAGATCCCGCGGCAGCCCGAATTGCCAGTCTCACTCCCTGAAGTCCGTCTCGCTCCAAGACATGCCGTATGGGCGATTGCTCTCGCCTCGTCGCGGACGGGCTTGTCGCATGAGAGGCGAGAGTGCAGTACTGAGGTGCGTTAAGTGGCGTAAATCAGGTGAAAACGACCTCTAAGCCCGTCGGTCCTGGTGGGCGGTTGAGGGGGTGTCGGCGGGCGGACCCGTCTGTGGGAAGGGAATTCGAGTGTCCACCGTCGTCCGACTGCCCGTCGGGAAGGCGCTGACCGTCCGCGCGGCGGCCGACGCGTTCCTCGACTCGCTCGGCACCCCGAACACGGTCCGCAACCATGGGATCGGAGTGGGCAAGACGGCCGAGCGGATCGGTGAGGACCGGCCGCTGGTGTCTGTCGCGGACGACGAGATCGGCGAGGCCCTCGAACTGCTGTGGGGCGAGGCCGCGGTCAATACCTGGAACGCCCGCCGGGCCTCCGTGCCGTCCTGGCTCGGCTGGTGCGGCGAGCGCGAGTACCACGGCCCGTCCCTCCCGGCCTGGACGCAGCGGCTCACCCCACCGGACTCGGAGACCCCGGCCCGCTCGAGGATGGCCATCGACCGGCTGATCGCCCGCCGTGAGGTCCACCTGCGGGAGAAGACGCTCTATCGGATGCTGTACGAGACGTACGCGCGGGCCGGTGTTCGTCACCCACCGCCGATCCGGCCCCCGCAAGGTCGTCAGTCCTCGCGACGTCTGCCCGGACACCGGGTTCGCCCGGCTGTCGTACGGGCAGGCCCGCCCCCTGCTGAACGGGCACACGGCTGTCGGCGGTGTGCCGGGGACGGGATGGGACCTGCACGAGTGGTGGCACCCCGGCCTCACCCACCTCGGTGAGGCCGGGGCGAGCCTGCTCATGCTGATGGCGAAGTCCCGGCACAAGAAGCCGGAGAACGTGCGGAAGTACTTCCACCCCTCCCCGGAGGTGATCGCCGAGGTCAGCAGCCTGCTCGCCCCGCGCGACAGCCGACGCCGACCGTCAATTGCCGGCGAGACGCCAAAGCGAGGTGACTTCCGCGGCGCGGGCGGCGTGGAGGGGATCAGCGGTGCCCCTCGCTCGTGGATGCTGCGGCCGGGTGTCGATCTTGTCCACGATGTGCAGGCCCGCTGCCTCGATGTCGGCCAGCAGCTCGCTGCGCGTCCTGAGCCCGAGGCGCTCGGCCAGGTCCGACAGGATGAGCCACCCCTCACCCCCCGGTTCGAGACGGGCGGTGAGCCCGTCCAGGAAGTCGCGGAGCATGCTGCTGCCCGGGTCGTAGACGCCTTGCTCCACGGCGGAGGTGGGCCGGGCCGGAATCCAGGGCGGGTTGCAGACGACGAGGTCCGCGCGTCCGTCGGGGAAGAGAGCGGGGCCCACGACGTCGACGCGCCCGGTGAGGTGCAGTCGGCGGACGTTGTCGCGTGCGCAGGCCAGGGCACGCGGGTTGATGTCGGTGGCCATGATGTGGTCGATCCCGCGGCGGGCCAGGACGGCTGCGAGTACTCCCGTCCCCGTCCCGAGGTCGAACGCGGTGCGGCGGCCCGCGCGACGGTCCGTCGGCACGGGGAGCGGCGCATGTGCGACGAGGTCGACGTATTCGCCCCTGACCGGGGAGAAGACGCCGTAGTGCGGATGAACGCGAGCGTCGAGGGCCGGTACCTCTACGCCCTTCGTGCGCCACTGATGCGCTCCGATCACGCCCAACAGTTCCGTGAGCGAGACAGCCATCGCTCCGGACGGCGGACCGTACGCCTCGGTGCACGCCTGGCGCACCTCGGGGGCTCTGCGCAGGTCCAGGCGGTAGTCGGCTTCCAGCAGCACGAGGAGCCTGCCCAGCACACGGGCGCGGTGGCTGCGGGACCGGCGGTGCAGGTGGAAGGACTCTGCCGGACCGTCGCCTTGCCGGGGAGGTTTCCGGTCGATGCGGCGGCCCATCGCTTGCAGGAGCTGACGTGCGTTGTGGAAGTCGCCCCGCCACAGCAGGGCGGTGCCTTCGCAGGCCAGACGGTAGGCGGTGTCGGCTTTCATACGGTCGTCCGCGCGGACGACCCGGCGGGGAAGCGGCGCTGCGCTCTCGGAATGCCAGTGGGCGGAACGGGGGATGTTCGTCTCGGTCCGGTCGATGGTGGACACCGAGTACTCCTCGTGATCGAGCGTGCAGGGGCACGAAGAGCACTTCGACGAGGAGCAGGGCAAACGGCCCGTATCGCAGTACGGATGCGTGTGTCAGCGCAGATGGGGCTACCGCTCCCGCGTCGAAGCGCGAGAGGAGGAGTCGCCGAGAACCATGCCGAGAACCATGGCGAGCGTCATGACCAGCCTTTCAGACAGATAGCCCCAAGAGCCTCGCACACCCTCTCGCCCCGGACGAACCAGCCCATGGGGGCCGTGCTGTTCGGTGCCGGGGCGGCGGGTGTCCGATGGCTGCCGTGTACTTGTCGGCGTCAGCTGCTCATGCCGCCGGCGAAGGGCATGGTCTGCCACTGGTCGACGGCGGGCTTGAGGTACTCCATCAGCTCGGGAAGCTGCGGGACCAGCGTGAGGGTGGCGACGACCCGCAGCATGCCCAGGGCGTTGACGAAGCCCAGGACCTCCTCGTTGAGCGGCCTCGTGCCGTTGCGCCGCGCGCCGCGGTTGTAGGCGGCTTCGTGCTCGGGTCCGAGAGCGGCCAGGTCCCACTCGACGGGCCCCAGCGTGACCAGTTCGAAGTCGGCGTAGAGGTCGCCGTCCACCCCGGAGAAGATGTTCGCGGGCGGGGAGTCGCCGTGGATGGGCTGGAGGTCGACGCCCGGGAACCGGGTCTCGAAGGCCCTGCGTGAGCGTACGAGGGGTTCGAGGATCTGCCACTCGCGGCGGGCGCGGTCCAGCTCGGCCGCACCGATCAGGCTGGGGTGCTGGTCGAGCCGGGCGAGGCTTTCCGCGATGAACCGCGGCTCGGCCGCGGACAGGAACTCCAGGCGGCCTGGGTAGGCGTGCAGGGCCGCGTGCAGGTCGGCGACGCTCTCGGCGTTCGCCACGTAGTCGGGTTCCTTGTCCCGGTCCTCCTCGACGAACGGCCAGAACGTCATGGAGAACCCGTCGCGCTGCACGGGTTCCCGCGGCACGAGCGGGCTGGGCGCGATCACGGGGATTCCCTGGTCGTCGAGCCAACGTGTCACGTCCAGCTCGTCCTGCTGGCGGCGCGCGAGGGCGGCCAGGTCGTCCGGGCGAGGCAGGACGGTGGGAATCCGGGCCACGACCGGCGAGGGCGCCAGGTGGACGACGACGGAGAAGACGTCGTGGAGCACCGTGGGGTCGGTGACGGTCAGGCCGAGCTCGCGCCCTGCCGCGACGGCCGCCTCGACGGCGGTGGAGGTGCGGCCGGCGAGCTGTTGTGGTGTCAGGAAGGTGGTCATGGCTCCATCGTTTCGGCGGATTTTTCCGGATGTTGGGCAGGTCGGGGCGGGGGGCGCGGGCCGTTCGCGGCGGAGGCGGACCCGACAGGGTCAGCACCTGCGGCCGGCACACAGCTCCAGCCGCTCCCCTTCGAAGCGTGCTCGGAAGCCGCGGTCGTGCGAGACCGCGACCACCGCCCCCCGGTACGCCGCGAGCGCCGCCTGAAGGTCCTCGACCAGGTCGAGCGCGATGTGGTTGGTCGGCTCGTCGAGGACGAGGAGGTCCGCGGGCCGGGTCACCAGGCGGGCGATCTGCAGCCGCCGCTGCTGTCCCGCGGACAGGGCGGCGACCGGGACGTGCAGGTCCTCCTCGCGGAACAGGCCCAGGGCAAGCAGCTGTTCGGCGTACTCCTCCGGCAGTCCGGGCCGCCCGGCCGCGAACGCGGCGAGCAGCGGGAGCCGCGTGGAGCGCACGGGCAGCTCCTGCGCGAGGTAGCCGATCCGGGCAGCGCGGCGTACCGCGCCCGCGTCCGGCTCCAGGTCGCCCGCCAGAACGCGCAGGAGCGTCGTCTTGCCCGCGCCGTTCTCGCCCGTGACCAGCAGCCGCTGCCCGGGGGTGATCGCCAGGAGCCCGTCCAGACGCAGCCGCTCGCCGACCCGTACGCCGTCGAACTCGGCGAGGGGGCCCTGGGCCGGGCCGTCTGCCGCCGACAGCGCCGCCGTGAACCGCAGGGGTTCCGGCGGTGCCGCCACGGGGTTGCGCCGCAGCTGGGCCAGGCGCTCCCGGACAGAGCGCACCTGCCCGCCGAGCTTCGCCTCGCTGGACCGGCGGTGCTTGCCGAAGCCCTGCTTCGGGTCGCGGCCGGTGGTAGCAAGCCGCCTCCCTGCGGCCTCGAGCAGCTCCTCCATGCGGGCCATCTCCTCGACCCAGTCCGCGTACCGCTGCTCCGCGCCGCGCCGGGCGGCGGCCTTCGCGGCGCGGTAGCCGGCCCAGCCGTCGCCGTACCGGCGCACCGTGCGCGCGTCCCGGTCGACCTCGAGGATCGTGGTGGCGATGCGCTCCAGGAAGCCGCGGTCGTGGGTGACCGCGACGACGGTGCCGCGGTGCGCCCGCAGGTGTTCCTCCAGCCAGCGCACGGCCGCCGCGTCGAGATGGTTCGTCGGTTCGTCCAGGAGCAGCAGCTCGGGGGCGGCGGCCAGCACGCAGGCCAGCGCCAGCCGCGACTGCTCTCCGCCGGAGAGCGAGCCGAGCAGGCGGTCGCGGGTGATCCGGGCGAGCCCGAGCCCGTGCATCGCGGCATTCACACGGGCGTCCGCCTCGTATCCGCCGCGTTCCTCGTACGCGATCAGCAGCTCGCCGTACGCGGCGAGCTCGTCCTGCGACGCCTCGCCGAGACGCTCCTCCGCCGTGCGCAGCCGGCGCTCCATGTCGCGCAGTTCGGTCAGGGCGAGGTCGACGGCGTCCTGCACGGTGCAGTCCGGGTCGAGGTCGAGGGTCTGGGCGAGGTGTCCGGTGCCGCCGGGGAAGCTGACGCTGATCTCCCCGGTGTCCGGCCCCTCGGCCGCGGCGAGCAGCCGCAGCAGGGTGGACTTGCCGGAGCCGTTCTCACCGATGACGGCGGCCTTCTCCCCCGGGCGGACGGTGAAGGAGACCTGGTCGAGGACGGTCCGGGTGCCGTAGGACTTGGTGACGTTCTTGACGGACAGCTGCGCCACGGCAGCGGGGGCGGTGGCGGGTAGGGCGGTATGGGCGCGGTCGCGCATATGACTTTCCCTGGGCATGCGAAGGGTCTACGGGCAGCAGAGACGGCGGTATCGGCCGTGCCCGGACTCAGACGAAGAAAAGGAAAGCCATGCCCCCACCATACAAGACGGACCGTCTCGCCTCTACTCGTGCGTGGCGCGAAGCCCGTGATCCGCTCACCGGTGGGACGACCGTCGTGGAGCTACGTGGCGAGATCGGCATCCTCACGGCGCCGCCCCGTGCGGCACACCTCGACGTCCTGACCGCCGGTCCGTGTCCCGACCTGGTGCTGGACCTGCGCTCCGTGTCGTTCATCGATTGCCGCGGACCGGGCCTCCCGATGACCTTGTCCGCACGCCGGCTGGGTCCTGCTCCCTGACCGAGGCCGGTGTCAAGGTGGGGGTGAGAAAGGCCCTCAGTGTCCGTGAGAGGGGGCGCTGAGCATGGAACTGCCCCTGGTCGTGGGAGTCGACGGCTCCGAGCACAGCCTTCGAGCGGTGGACTGGGCCGTTGACGAGGCAGCCCGGTGCCGCCCGTGCCGGGCAGTACCTCAGCGCCCGGGTGCGGATGCCCGACGGCGTGCACCAGGTCCGCCAGTACAGCCTGTCGAACGCACCCGGCGAACAGATGCGTCGCATCACCGTCAAGCGCGTCGCGAGCGTGGCCGCCGCGCCGGAGGGCGAGGTGTCCAACCACCTGCACCGCACCGTCCGCACCGGTGCCGAGCTCACCCTGTCCGCACCGTTCGGCGACGTGGTGCTCGACAATGCCGACACCCCGCTGCTGCTGGTCTCGGCGGGCATCGGCTGCACCCCGATGGTCGGCATGCTGGAGCACCTCGCGGCGACCGGGTCCGAGCGCCCGGTCCGCGTGCTGCACGCCGACCGCTCCCCGGCCGACCACGCCCTGCGTGCGGACACCCGCCGGATCACCGGTGAACTGCCGGATGCCCAGGCCCAGTTCTGGTACGAGCAGGACGCAGCCGACGAACCGGGCGCCCGTACCGGACTGATGGACCTGGGCGACCAGGACCTGCCCGCGGACGCCGACGTCTACCTGTGCGGCGCGCTGCCCTTCATGCGTGCCGTGCGCGCCCAGTTGCTGCAGGCAGGTGTCCCCGCGCGCAGGATCCGGTACGAGGTCTTCGGCCCCGACCTGTGGCTGGCTCACGCGGAGGGCTGAGAGAACCGGCCGGTAGGCTCTGGCGCACAGACCTTGAGTGGATGGCGAGCCGCGCAGTGATACGAGACCTTTACAACGTCCGGGTGCTGCCCGCGGAGGGCGCCACCACACCGCTGACCGACGAGGAAGAGCAGCGCTTCCGGGCTGTGTTGTTCAGCGAACTCGGCAACAAGGTCGCCGACCAGGGCTGGGCGCGTTTCCCGGCGTACACGCCGGAGGAGCGCCGTCGGCTGGTCGACGTCGCGCACCGCCTCACCACCTACTGGGGACAGCAGGTGTTCGTCGAGGCCGAGGACCAGTGCAGTCTCAGGCTCTGCCTCGCCGGATACGAAGCGCAGGCGAAGACGTTGTCGCCGCGTTCCTGAGTCTGCCCTTCCACCGGGTCCCCCGGGCGTGGCCACACCGATCCGCAGCTGCTGTTTCGACTGAGCCGCATGGGCAACTTGGACACAGGTGCGTCTGGTGGGACGGCTTGGTCACTGCTGTCCGGTGCCGTGCTACCGCCCGAGGAAGGGACGGACGGCATGCTCGAGTCGGCGAGAAACGACAGGGACACGTCAGGACCGGGCTCGTCGCCGCCCGGCAGAGCCTGGTTGATGCTGGCCCTGGCGACGGTGGGCTTCGCCGTGAACTTCTGGGCATGGGCGCTGATCAGCCCGCTCGGACCCCGCTTCAAGGACAGCCTCGACCTGACCTCCTTCGAGCAGTCGCTGCTGGTCGCGGTGCCGGTGGTGGTCGGGTCGCTGGGCCGGATCCCGGTCGGCGCCCTGACCGACCGGTACGGCGGGCGGGTGATGTTCCCGATCGTGTCGGCCGGGACCATCGTTCCGGTGCTCTACCTGGGATTGGCCGGCCACTCCTCGCTCGCCGCCCTCCTGATCGGCGGCTTCTTCCTCGGCATCGGCGGCACCGCGTTCGCCGTCGGCGTGCCGCTCGTCAGCGCCTGGTTCCCGCCCGAGCGGCGCGGCCTGGCCATCGGGATCTTCGGCGCGGGCATGGGCGGTACCGCGATCAGCGCGCTGACCACGGTGAACCTGGTGGACGCGTACGGTATGGCCAGTCCGTTCCTGATCACCGCCGGTGTACTCGCGGTCTACGCGGTGGTGGCCGCGCTGATGCTGCGGGACGCACCCGGCCGTACCGTGCCGGCCGAGCCGCTGGCCCACCGCCTGGCTGCCACTCTGCGGCTCGGCATCACCTGGCAGGCGTCCGCCCTGTACGCCGTCGCCTTCGGCGGCTACGTGGCCTTCTCCGTGTACCTGCCGACCTACCTGCGAACCGGCTACGGCCTCGCCCAGGCGGACGCGGCGAACCGGATGGCCGGATTCGTGCTGCTCGCGGTGGCCATGCGGCCGGTGGGCGGCTGGCTGTCGGACCGTATGGGCCCGGTGCGGGTGCTGGGCTGGTCACTGGCCGTGGTGATGGCCGGGGCCGTCGTGCAGTCGTTCACCCCGTCCCTGGTGCCGCTGGGCACGCTCGCCTGCCTCGCCATGGCCGGCGCGCTCGGCGCGGGCAGCGGCGCGGTGTTCGCCCTGGTGGCGCTGCTGGCCCCGGCGAGCAAGGTCGGCTCGGTCACCGGCATCGTCGGCGCCGCGGGCGGTCTGGGTGGCTTCGTCCCGCCGCTGGTGATGGGCTCGCTGTACGGCGCCTACGGCTCGTACGCGATCGGCCTCGCCCTGCTCGCGCTGGTCGCGGCAGCGGCCCTCGCCTTCACCGGCACCGGCGTGCGCCACGCCGTCTCCCAGCGCGTGCCCGCGCAGCAGCACTGAGTGGGTGCCGGCACCATGACGCACACCCTGCTGCACCGCTTCCGCCGTCCTGTGGTCATCGTGGCGACGGGTCAGCGGTGTCCCGGCCCCTTCAGCGGGTGGGTGTGACCCGAACGGCCCTGTCGGGTACCCGGGGATCCGTCGGAGGGTGGTCCGGTGCGGAACGACATGCACCTGCCGCCGAACCCCGGATCCGGAAGGGGACCCAGATGTCCGTCGACACCCCGCAGGCGCCCGCCCCCCTCACCGACGACGAGCTCAGGACGCTGGACGCCCACTGGCGTGCCGCGAACTACCTGTCCGTCGGCCAGATCTATCTCATGGCCAACCCGCTGCTGACCGAGCCGTTGCGGCCCGAGCACGTCAAGCCGCGGCTGCTGGGCCACTGGGGCACGTCCCCCGGCCTCAACCTCGTGTACACCCACCTCAACCGTGTCATCCGGGCCCGCGATCTGAACACCCTGTGCATCTGGGGGCCCGGCCACGGCGGCCCCGCAGTGGTCGCGGGTTCCTGGTTGGAAGGCTCGTACACCCGGACGTACCCCGATGTCACCCGGGACGCGGCGGGCATGGCGCGGCTGTTCAAACAGTTCTCGTTCCCGGGCGGGGTACCCAGTCACGTCGCGCCGGAGACGCCCGGCTCGATCCACGAGGGCGGTGAGCTGGGCTATTCGCTCTCCCACGCTTACGGGGCCGCACTGGACGCCCCCGACCTGGTCGTCGCCTGCGTCATCGGCGACGGCGAGGCGGAGACGGGCCCCCTGGCCGCCTCCTGGCACTCCAACAAGTTCCTCGACCCGGTCCACGACGGTGCCGTCCTGCCGATCCTCCACCTCAACGGCTACAAGATCGCCAACCCGACCGTGCTGGCCCGGCTCCCCGAGGCCGAACTCGACGCCCTGCTCGAAGGGTATGGCCACGACCCGATCCACGTGACCGGCGACGACCCGGCCGCCGTGCACCAGGCGATGGCGCACGCCATGGACACCGCCCTGGACCGCATCGCCGCCATCCAGCACGCCGCCCGCGAGCAGGGCGCGGCTGAGCGCCCTCGGTGGCCGGTCATCGTGCTGCGCACCCCCAAGGGCTGGACAGGACCGGCTGAGGTCGACGGCCTGCCGGTGGAAGGCACGTGGCGCTCCCACCAGGTCCCGCTGTCTGCCGTACGGGACAATCACCAGCACCTACGGCAGCTGGAGGACTGGCTGCGCTCCTACCGCCCGGAGGAGTTGTTCGACGAGCAGGGCCGTCCCCGCCCGGAGGTTCTGGCCTGCATCCCCGAGGGCGCCCGCCGGCTCGGCGCCACCCCGCACGCCAACGGCGGCCTGCTGCTGCGCGAACTCCCGCTTCCGTCACTGGAGTCGTACGCGGTCGACGTCGACAAGCCCGGTGCCACGATGCACGAACCGACCCGCGTGCTGGGCGACTTCCTGGAACACGTCATGAAGGCGACCGCCGAACGACGCGACTTCCGTCTGGTCGGCCCCGACGAGACCGCCTCCAACCGCCTCCAGGCGGTCTACGCCGCCAGCGGCAAGGCCTGGCAGGCCGGCACCCTGGACGTCGACGAGCATCTGGACCGGCACGGCCGGGTGATGGAGATCCTCTCCGAGCACACCTGTCAGGGCTGGTTGGAGGGCTACCTCCTCACCGGACGGCACGGCCTGTTCTCCTGCTACGAGGCCTTCGTCCACATCGTCGACTCGATGGTCAACCAGCACATCAAGTGGCTGCGCGTCACCCGCCGCCTGCCCTGGCGCGCCCCCATCGCCTCCCTCAACTACCTGCTGACGTCGCACGTGTGGCGCCAGGACCACAACGGCTTCTCCCACCAGGACCCCGGTTTCGTCGACCACATCATGAACAAGAGCCCGGAAGCGGTACGGGTCTACCTGCCGCCGGACGCCAACACGCTGCTGTCCGTGGCCGATCACGCGCTGCGCAGCCGCGACTACGTCAACGTGATCGTCGCCGGGAAGCAGCCCTGCTTCGACTGGCTCTCCATGGAGCAGGCCCGCGTCCACTGCGCGCGCGGCGCCGGGATCTGGGAGTGGGCCGGGACGGAGAACGGCGGCGAACCGGACGTGGTACTGGCCTGCGCCGGCGACGTCCCCACCCAGGAGGTGCTGGCCGCCGCGCAGTTGCTGCGCCGCCACCTCCCGGAGCTGTCGGTGCGCGTGGTCAACGTGGTCGACATCGCGCGGCTGATGCCGAGCGAGGAACACCCGCACGGCATGACCGACTTCGAGTACAACGGCCTGTTCACCCCCGACAAGCCGGTGATCTTCGCCTACCACGGCTATCCCTGGCTGATTCACCGGCTCGCCTACCGCCGCACCGGACACCGGCATCTGCACGTGCGCGGGTACAAGGAGATCGGCACCACGACCACGCCGTTCGACATGGTCGTCCGCAACGACCTCGACCGCTACCGCCTGGTCATGGACGTCATCGACCGCGTCCCCGGCCTCGCGGTGCGCGCCGCGGCCGTACGGCAGCGGATGGAGGACGTGCGGCTGCGCCACCACGACTGGATCCGCGAGCACGGCACCGACCTGCCGGAAGTCGCCGACTGGACCTGGGACGGCTGACCGGCGCGGTGAGGCGGGTTCGAAGGGACAGGGCCGATCGGCCCTGTCCCTTCGGCCCTGAGACGAGCAGGATCTGGAGGAGAAGCCGGGCTCGCCCACGACCGGGCACCGGCAAGGAACGCGACGCAAGGACACGAGGAGTAACTGATGGCGGACAGTGAGCGGTCCGGCCCCGGCAGCCCGATCCGGGTCTTCCTGTTGGACGACCACGAAGTGGTACGGCGGGGAGTGCGCGACCTGCTCGACGACGAGCCGGACATCTCGGTGGTCGGCGAGGCCGGCACGGTCGAGCAGGCACTGGTGCGTGTCCCGGCGTTGCGCCCGGACGTGGCGGTGCTCGACATCCGGCTGCCGGACGGCGACGGTGTGACCGTGTGCCGGGAGCTGCGCTCGCGCATGCCCGAGCTGGCCTGCCTGATGCTGACCTCGTTCGACGACGAGGAGGCCCTGCTGGACTCGATCATGGCGGGCGCGTCCGGGTACGTCCTCAAACAGATCCAGGGCTCCGACCTGGTGTCGGCCGTACGCACCGTGGCACGTGGCCAGTCGCTGCTCGACCCGAGCGCCACGACCAGGCTGATGGCCAGGCTCCGCGGAGGGCAGCAGCAGGAGCCGGAGCCGGACGGGCTGCCGGGCCTGACCGACCGGGAGCGGGAGATTCTGGCGCTGATCGGCGAGGGCCTGACCAACCGCCAGATCGGGCAGCGACTGTACCTGGCCGAGAAGACCGTGAAGAACCACGTCTCCCGCCTGCTGGCGAAGCTCGGTGTCGAGCGGCGCATCCAGGCCGCGATGATCGCCGGCCAGGCCCGGGACCGGCTGAGGCAGCAAGGGCACTGAGCCGGCATCCGCATCCAGGGGCGTGCCGGCCGCTGACTCGGGCCCGGGGTGGATCAGACGACGCTGCCGCTGCCGTACGGGGCGTACAGGTCGAGCAGGCGCGTACGGGTCGAGTGCAGCCGGTGGGCGAGGATGTCGCCCACCCACTGGGTGACGGACAGGCCGAACGCGGAGTCGTCCTGGCACATCGTGCGCACGGCCGTGGCGTCGAATTCGTACGCCCGGACCGGCGAGGTCGCCTCCGCGCCCAGATGCCAGGCGTGCGGGGCGAACAACCATGACCAGCCGATGAGTTCGTTGTGGCCGAGGGTCTCGATGACAGCGGCCCGGCGGCCGGGGACATGCAGGTCGAGGGCAACCGTGCCGGTGCGGATGATCCAGAACCGGTCGGCCCGGCCACCCTCCTCGAACAGGCGGGTGCCCTGGGAGAACATCACTTCCCGTGGGATCCGCATCAGCCGCTGCCGGTGCCCGGCGGGCAGGGCGCGCAGGATGCTGAGGGTGGCGGGAGCGGTCATGACCTGCCTCCGGTGAGGGTCTGGGGACCTGCTGCTTTCAGCGTGCAGGCACGGTAGAGCCCGTGCCCATGGGCCACTCGGCCCTGATCAGGGACCACTCGGGCCATGCGGAGGCCGCGTACGGCAGACCGCCTGCTGCCGGGCCGACGGCCGTTCGGCGCAACAAAAGCCATGGGGTGTCGGGCGTCGATGTCAGAGTTTGAGGCAAGGCGAGGAACGGCGTTCCCTGGTGAGACCGAACCGAACATCCAGATGGGCGACGAGGCCTGAGGAAGGGGCGGAGCGGTGGCCGCACAGACCGAGCCGACATCCGGCAGGCAACGCAGGAAGCGGCAGGCGGCGCTGGACGGGGAGGTGGCCGAGGCGCTGGTGCGCTCACGCCGGTTCTTCACCCGCGCGGAGGTCTCGGGGGATCTGCGCTCGCTGCACAGGACCGGTGGCCGTCAGGCGGACGAGTTCTACCGGGACCGCTGGTCGCACGACAAGGTGGTGCGCTCCACGCACGGCGTGAACTGCACCGGTTCGTGCTCGTGGAAGGTGTACGTCAAGGACGGCATCATCACCTGGGAGGCACAGCAGACGGACTACCCGTCGGTGGGCCCGGACCGCCCGGAGTACGAGCCGCGCGGCTGCCCACGTGGGGCAGCGTTCTCCTGGTACACGTACTCGCCCACCCGAGTCCGCTACCCGTATGTGCGGGGCGTGCTGCTGCAGATGTACCGGGAGGCCAAAGCGCGGCTGGGTGATCCGGTGGCGGCCTGGGCGGACATCGTGTCCGACCCGGAGCGCGCTCGCCGCTACAAGGCGGTCCGGGGCAAGGGCGGCCTGGTGCGGGCGAGCTGGGACGAGGCGGTGGAGCTGGTCGCCGCCGCGCATGTCCACACGATCAAGGAGTACGGTCCGGACAGGCTGGCCGGGTTCTCCCCGATCCCGGCGATGTCGATGGTCTCGCACGCCGCAGGGGCCCGCTTCTACTCCCTGCTCGGCGGGGTGATGCTCTCCTTCTACGACTGGTACGCCGACCTGCCGGTGGCCTCGCCGCAGATGTTCGGCGACCAGACCGACGTGCCCGAGTCCGGGGACTGGTGGGATGCCGGGTATCTGATCATGTGGGGCTCCAATCTGCCGGTGACCCGCACCCCGGACGCCCACTGGATGGCCGAGGCGCGCTACCGGGGCCAGAAGGTGGTGGCGGTCTCCCCGGACTACGCGGACAACGTGAAGTTCGCCGACGAGTGGCTCGCGGCCCAGCCCGGCACCGACGGGGCGCTGGCGATGGCCATGGGGCATGTGATCCTCAAGGAGTTCTTCGTCGACCGCACCACCCCGTACTTCCAGGACTACGTCAAGCGGTACACCGACCTGCCGTTCCTGGTCGCGCTGGACGAGCGCGAACCCGGGACGTACGTGCCGGGCAAGTTCCTGACCGCCGCCGACCTCGGCGGGGCGGAGGCGGAGGCCGAGCACGCGGAGTTCCGGACCGTACTGCTGGATGCGGCCACCGGACGGCCGGTGGTGCCGAACGGCACGCTCGGCGACCGCTACGGCGAGAGCGGCGCCGGGAAGTGGAACCTGGACCTCGGCGGCATCGACCCGTTGCTGTCCGCGGCGGGCGGGGACGAGGTCCCGGTCGTGGTGGAGCTGCCGCGCTTCGACGCCCCCGACGGCAGCGCGGGGCGCCTGCCGCGCGGGGTGCCGGTGCGGCGGATCGCCGGGCGGCTGGTGACCACGGTGTACGACCTGCTGCTGGCCCAGTACGGGGTGGCGCGCGAGGGGCTGCCCGGCCGGTGGCCGGCCTCGTACGACGACGCGGAGGAGCCCTGCACCCCGGCCTGGCAGGCGGCCGTCACGGGCGTCGACGCGGAGCGGGCGGCACGCATCGCGCGGGAGTTCGCCGCCAACGCGGAGGAGTCCCGCGGCCGTTCGATGATCATCATGGGGGCGGGGACGAACCACTGGTTCCACTCCGACACCATCTACCGGGCGTTCCTGACCCTGACCACGCTGACCGGCTGCCAGGGCGTCAACGGCGGCGGCTGGGCGCACTACGTCGGTCAGGAGAAGGTCCGTCCGATCACCGGCTACCAGGCGCTCGCGACGGCGGCCGACTGGAACCGGCCGGCCCGCCTGATGATCCAGACGGCGTACTGGTACCTGCACAGCGACCAGTTCCGCTACGACCCGTTCTCCGCCGACACTCTGGCGGCGGCCGGGGCGGGCGGCCCGTTCGCCGGAAAGGCCACCGCGGATGTGATCGCCGCGTCGGCGCGGATGGGCTGGATGCCCTCGTACCCGACGTTCGACCGCAACCCGCTCGACCTGGCCGACGAAGCGGCGCGGGCGGGGCGCGACGTGGGCGAGCACGTGGTGGGGGAGCTGAAGGCGGGCAGGCTGCGGTTCGCGGTCGAGGACCCGGACGCGCCCGAGAACTTCCCGCGGGTGCTGACCGTGTGGCGGGCCAATCTGCTGGGCTCGTCGGCGAAGGGGAACGAGTACTTCCTCAAGCACCTGCTGGGCACCGACTCCTCTCTGCGCGCCGCCGAGGCACCGCCGGACGCGCGCCCCCGTGATGTGGTGTGGCGGGAGGAGGCCCCGGCCGGCAAGCTCGACCTGCTGCTGACGCTGGACTTCCGGATGACCAGCACCACGGTCTTCTCCGACGTCGTCCTGCCGGCCGCCACATGGTACGAGAAGCACGACCTGTCCAGCACGGACATGCACCCGTTCGTGCACGCCTTCAACCCGGCGATCGCCCCGCCCTGGCAGACCCGCACCGACTTCGACGCCTTCCACACCCTGGCGCGCGAGTTCAGCCGCCAGGCCGCCGGCCATCTCGCCGTACGCAAGGACGTCGTGGCCGCGCCGCTGCTGCACGACACGGTGGACGAACTGGCCACTCCGCACGGCAGAGTGCGGGACTGGCAGGCGGGTGAGTGCGAGCCCGTACCCGGCCGCACCATGCCGAAGCTGATCACCGTCGAACGTGACTACGGCGCCGTGGCCGAGAAGATGGCCGCGCTCGGCCCGCTGCTGGACAGCCTCGGCGCCACCACCAAGGGCGTCACCTTCAAGCTCGACCGGGAGCTGGAGTACCTGCGGCACAAGAACGGCACCGTGCGCGGGGGAGTGGCCGACGGCCGCCCGTCCATCGCCCGGGACGTGCACGCCTGCGAAGCGATCCTCGCCCTGTCCGGCACCACCAACGGCCACCTCGCCACCCAGGGCTTCCACGCCCTGGAGGCCCGCACGGGCACCCGGCTGGCCGACCTGGCGGCCGAACACGAGGGCAAGCAGATCACCTTCGCCGACACCCAGGCCGCCCCCGTCCCGGTCATCACCTCACCGGAGTGGTCGGGTTCGGAGACCGGCGGGCGCCGCTACTCGCCGTTCACCGTCAACGTCGAGCGCCTCAAGCCCTGGCACACCCTCACCGGCCGGCAGCACTTCTACCTCGACCACGACTGGATCACCGCGCTGGGCGAGCAACTCCCCGTCTACCGGCCGCCGTTGAACATGGACGCGTTGTTCGGTGAGCCGCGCCTCGGGGAGATCGGTGAACTCGGCGTAACCGTCCGCTACCTGACCCCGCACAACAAGTGGTCCATCCACTCCGAGTACCAGGACAACCTGTTCATGCTCTCCCTCTCGCGGGGCGGGCCGACGATCTGGATGAGCACGCAGGACGCGGCCAAGGTCGGAGTGAAGGACAACGACTGGGTCGAGGCCGTCAACCGCAACGGCGTCGTCGCCGCCCGCGCGGTCGTCTCGCACCGCATGCCCGAGGGCACCGTCTACATGCACCACGCCCAGGACCGGCTCATCGACGTGCCCCGCACCGAGACGAGCGGCCGGCGCGGCGGCATCCACAACTCCCTGACCCGGCTGCTGATCAAGCCCAGCCATCTGATCGGCGGCTACGCCCAGCTGTCGTACGCCTTCAACTACCTCGGCCCGACCGGCAACCAGCGCGACGAGGTCACCGTCATCCGCCGCCGCGCCAACCAGGAGGTGGATTACTGACATGCGTGTCATGGCGCAGATGGCGATGGTGATGAACCTCGACAAGTGCATCGGCTGCCACACCTGCTCGGTCACCTGCAAACAGGCGTGGACCAACCGCACCGGCGTCGAGTACGTGTGGTTCAACAACGTCGAGACCCGCCCCGGCCAGGGCTACCCCCGCCGCTACGAGGACCAGGACACCTGGGAGGGCGGCTGGAAACTGAACAAGCGGGGCCGGCTGACGCTGAAGGCGGGCGGCCGCTTCAAGAAGCTGATCGGTATCTTCGCCAACCCCAGACTCCCCTCCCTCGACGACTACTACGAACCCTGGACCTACGAATACGAGACCCTCACCAACGCCCCGCTGCAGGAGCACACTCCCGTCGCCCGCCCCAAGTCCCTGATCTCCGGCAAGGACATGAAGGTCTCCTGGTCGGCGAACTGGGACGACAGCCTCGGCGGCTCCGCCGCGACCGGAGAGCAGGACGTGCTGCTGCGGGAGGTCGCGGAGAAGATCAAGCTGGAGTTCGAGCAGACCTTCATGTTCTTCCTGCCGCGGATCTGCGAGCACTGCCTCAATCCCTCCTGCGCGGCGTCCTGCCCGTCCGGCGCGATCTACAAGCGGGAAGAGGACGGCATCGTCCTGGTCGACCAGGACCACTGCCGGGGCTGGCGGATGTGCGTCACCGGCTGCCCGTACAAGAAGGTGTACTTCAACCACCGCACCGGCAAGGCCGAGAAGTGCACCTTCTGCTTCCCCCGCGTGGAGGTCGGCCTGCCCACCGTCTGCTCCGAGACCTGCGTCGGCCGCCTGCGCTACATCGGCCTCGTCCTCTACGACGCCGACCGCGTCCTCGAGGCCGCCTCCACCCCCGACGACACCGGCCTGTACGAGGCCCAGCGAGAGGTCTTCCTCGACCCGCACGACCCGCAGGTGATCGCCGAGGCGGAGAAGGCCGGCATCCCCCGGGACTGGATCGACGCCGCTCAGCGCTCCCCGATCCACGCCCTGATCAACACCTACAAGGTGGCGCTGCCGCTGCACCCGGAGTACCGCACCCTGCCCATGGTCTGGTACATCCCGCCGCTGTCCCCGGTCGTCGACGCCGTACGCGACACCGGCCACGAGGCCGAGAGCCACCACAACCTGTTCGCCGCCGTCGACGCCCTGCGCATCCCCGTCGACTACCTCGCCCAGCTGTTCACGGCCGGTGACCCGGCGCCGGTCGACGCCGTGCTGCGCCGCCTGGCAGCGATGCGCTCCTACATGCGCGACATCAACCTCGGCCGCGAACCGAACGACACCATCCCCAAGTCCGTCGGCATGAGCGGCGAGCAGATCTACGACATGTACCGGCTGCTGGCCCTGGCCAAGTACGACGAGCGGTACGTCATCCCGCCCGCCCACGCCGAACAGGCCCACAAGCTGGAGGAGTTGGCCACCGAGTGCAGCCTGGACTACGAGGGCGGCCCCGGAATGGGAGGCTCCGGCCCCTTCGGTGAGGCATCGGGCGGCGCCGCGCCGATCGCGGTGGAGAACTACCGGGCGCTGCACGACCGGCAGACCTCCGACACCCCCGTCGCCCCCACCGACAAGGCCAGCCGTGTCAACCTCCTCAACTGGGACGGCAAGGGCTCCCCACCCGGCCTCTTCCCACCCAAGCCGTCCGATGCAGGCCATGACGCGCATACGGACACCGGCGGGGAGGTGGAGCCGAAACCATGAAGCGGACGACAGGACGCCCGGCGCGCACCGAGCCCTGGCACCCCTACGCCTGGCAGACCCAGTCCTTCCTGCTGGCCTACCCCGACGACCAGTTCCCGTCCCGCCTGGCCCTCACCCACAAGGTCGCCACTGCGCTGCCCGGGGCGGTCGCCGAACCGCTGCTGCGCTTCACCGCGCACGCGGAACGCACACCCGGCGCCGACCTGGCCGCCGCCTACGTCGCGACCTTCGACCACCGCAAACGCTGCTGCCCGTACCTCACCTACTACGCCCACGGCGACACCCGGAAACGCGGCATCGCCCTGCTGCGCCTGAAACAGACCTACGCCGCCTCCGGCCGGCGCCTGACCGACGACGAACTGCCCGACCACCTCGCCGTCGTCCTCGAATTCGCCGCAACCGACCCCGCGGCCGGACACCGCCTGCTCACCGAACGCCGTGCCGGCCTCGAACTGCTGCGCCTGGCCCTGCACGACGACAACTCGCCCTGGGCGGCCCTGCTGGACTCCGTCTCCGCCACCCTGCCCGCCCTCGCGGGCGACGAACACGAAGCCGTCGCCCGGCTCGCCGCCGAGGGCCCGCCCGAGGAGCAGGTCGGCCTCGCCCCGTACACACCCCCGCAGTTCATGCCCGACCCCGCAGGAGGCCCGCGATGACCGCACCCGCGCAGCCCGTCACCCTGGCGGTGGAGTCCGGCACCGGCGGCATCCTGCTCTGGGTCGCCCTGCCGTACCTGTCTCTCGCGGTCTTCGTCCTCGGCCACATCTGGCGCTACTGCTACGACAAGTTCGGCTGGACCACCCGCTCCTCCCAGCTCTACGAGAGCCGCCTGCTGCGCATCGGCAGCCCGCTGTTCCACTTCGGCATCCTCGTCGTCCTGATCGGCCACATCGGCGGCCTGCTCATCCCCAAGAGCTGGACCGAAGCGGTCGGGATGAGTGAGCACACGTACCATGTCTCGGCGGTCGTCCTCGGCACCATCGCCGGCGTGTGCACCCTGGGCGGACTGGCCATCCTCATCTACCGCCGCCGCACCGTCGGCCCCGTCTTCTCCGCCACCACCCGCAACGACAAGGCGATGTACCTCTCGCTCACCGCGACGATCGTCCTCGGTCTGGCCGCGACGGTCGCCGCCAACATCGTGGGCGGCGGCTACGACTACCGGGAGACCATCTCCCCCTGGTTCCGCTCGATCTTCTCTCTCCAGCCCGACCCGGACCTGATGACCGGAGCCCCGGTCCTCTTCCAGCTCCACGCCCTCAGCGCGCTGCTGCTGTTCGCGGCCTGGCCCTTCACCCGCCTCGTCCACATGCTCACCGCGCCCGTCGGCTACCTGACCCGCCCCTACATCGTCTACCGCAGCCGCGACACCCGACTCGGCGCCCGAGCCCCGCGCCGCGGCTGGGAACGGGCCGGGTAAGGGGGGCTCAGGTGGCCTGCAGTCAGCGGTCGGCCGGTGAAAGGGGCACGGCCCATTCCACAGTCGTACCACGGGGTTCGTTGGGGGACAGGCTGCAGGTACCGCCGAGTTCGTCGGCGCGCCGGTCGAGGTTGGCCAGGCCGCTGCGGCGGGTGACGGCAGGGTCGATGCCGCGGCCGTTGTCCGACACCCGCAGCCGCAGGGTCGTGCCCGCGACCTCCACGTTCACGTCGACCGCAGTGGCCCGGGCGTGCCGGGCGGCGTTGGACAGGGCCTCGCCGAGGACCGCCAGGAGGTGGTCGGCGTAGTCGGCGGGAACGTCGGTGTCCAGCAGGCCGGTCATCCGCAGTGCGGGGGTGAAACCGAGCGTTTCGGCGGCCCGCTCGGTGGCCGTCACCAGGCGGGCGCGCAGGCCGCTGTCCCGTCGCCTCTGGTCGTGCTCGCGCAGCGCGTAGATGGTGGAGCGGATGACTTTGATGGTGTCGTCCAGGTCGTCGACGACCCGCTGGATCCGCTCGCTCGCCTGGGGTCGGTCGGCGACCCTCCCGAGCGTGGACTGCAGTGACAGCGCGCCGGCGAAGAGGCGCTGGATGACCAGGTCGTGCAGATCGCGGGCGATCCGGTCGCGGTCGCTGAGGACCAGCATGTGCTCGGCGTCCCGCCGGCGCTCGGCCACCTCCAGGGCGAGGGCCGCCTGGTTGCTGAACCCGTTGATCATGTCGATGACGGCGTCCGGGAACTTCGGGCCGTCCGGTACGCGCGCCACCTGCAGTACGCCGCGGACGTTCTCCCGGGTGCCGAGCGGCACGAAGAACGCCGGCCCCAGTTCGACCAGCGCGGCGCTGCCGCCCTGACCGCGCGGGTCGGTGCTCACCGCCTCGCTGGTGATGGTCTCCCCGGACGCGAGTACCTTCGAGGCCAGTGTCGTGGCCGGCAGCAGCAGCCCGTGGACGTCCTGTGCCCCCGTCCCGCAGGCAGCTTCGATCACGAGCTCCCCGCTGTCACCGACCGGCACCGCAAGGGTGACCAGGTCGGCGCCCGCCATGTCCCGCACCGTGGCGGTGAACGAATCCAGCGCCGCGGCGGGCGCCTCGCCGGACAGCAGGCTGCGGGTCAGTTCGTTGCTCGCCGCCAGCCACCGCTGCCTGCGGCGGGCGTCGTCGTACAGCCGGGCGTTGTCGATCGCCACACCGGCCGCCGCGGCGAGCGTGCGCAGCACCGCCTCGTCGTCGGCGTCGAACTCCGCGCCGCCCTGCTTGTTGGTCAGGTACAGATTGCCGAACACCTGTTCACGGACCCGGATCGGGGCGCCCAGGAAGCTGCTCATCGGCGGATGGCCGGAGGGGAAGCCCACGGAAGCCGGGTGCTCGCTCAGATCCGGCAGGCGCAGGGGGGCCGGATCACGGATCAGCAGGCCCAGGATGCCCTCGCCGCGCGGGTAGTGCCCGATCCGGGCGATGGCTTCCTCGTCGATGCCGACGGTGATGAACTGCCTGATGGTTCCTTCGTCACCCAGCACCCCGAGCGCCCCGTACCGGGCGTCGACCAGCGTGACCGCCGACTGCACGATCCGGTGCAGCACCACTTCGAGATCGAGATCGCTGCCGATGGAGAGCACGGCGTCGAGCAGCGTGTGCATCCTGTCGCGGGCTGCCCGTACCTCCTGGATCTGCTCCTGCAGGCCCTCGAGCAACGTGTCCAGCCGCAGCTGGGGGTACGCTCCGGCTGCTCCGGCACCGCCCGTGTCGCGCGTCTGCTCGTTCACCACAGCTCCCCTTTGCCCGCGCAGCCGGCCTCAGCTTCAGGATGCCCGACGCGGTGTCCGCCCCACGAGGTGCCCCGGACCGTCGGTCAGACCGTCTCCGCCGGCTGGGCCTGCCGCTTGCGGGCGCGGTATGCCGCGGCCTTGATCTTGTTGCCGCAGGACTCCATGCCGCACCACTGCCGACGCATGCCGCGCGACCGGTCGATGTAGATGCGGGTGCACTCCGGATTGCCGCACTCCTTGATGAGCGGCACATCCGGTCCGCTCAGGAGCTCGACGGCGTGCCGTGCCACGGTGGACAGTGCCTGCTCCGGAGTCGCCGCCGTCCACCGGCCCGCCGGGGTGAGCTGCGGTGTGGCGGGGGGCCTGCGGGCGGCGTCGTTCAGCACAGCGAGCGCTTCCGTGTCGTACGGCTCGCCGAGCCGACGGTTGGTGGCCAGCGCGTAGACGGCCTCCCGTACCGCTATGGCCTGCTCGACGTCGGATTCCTGGCTCGGCGAGACGGCATCCACGACTCCGGATTCCAGGTACCAGGCGTCCAGCCGGTCCGGCGACACGAACATTTCGAACCGTACGGATCGGCGGGCCCGGAGTGTCGCTGCGAAGTCGAGCGCCGGGTTTCCGCACACGAAGACATGATCCAGATTCACATCACCATTCTGGCGGGTGACTGCGAGGTTCTGCAATCGCGTCACCGATCCTCACGCACCGTCACTAGCTTGACGGGTGACGAGTTGACTGCAAGTATCGTCACCAGTTGAACCAGTGACGCGGTTCTGTCGCTGGCGTGTTGAGAAAAGGAGCTGAGCATGGCTGTCACTTACACGGACGCCGCGGAGGTGGCGCGCCGGGCGCGGTTCGGCAGGCTGCCGGAGCGCATTCGCCTGGAGGACACGATCGAGGAGCGGCCGGCCATCGCGCCGGATCCGGCGCGAGACGCGTACAACGAGGACGAATGGCTCGCGCGTACATGCCTGTAGAGCCGCGCCGAGCGGCAAGGGTCTCGAGGATTCCGGTGCAGACGCGACGGATGTTCACAGTCCTCGCGGTGATCGCGACGGCGGCCGTGATCGGATTCGGCTGCTTCGCGCAGGTCTTCTGATCGCATGGCCACGGAGAACGCAGGACACGCTGATGACGAAAGGGAAGTCCGGATGTTCGACAGGCGGAGCTTCGGCAGGATCGTGGGCGTGGGTGCCGCCGGGGCGACTCTCGCCGGATGGTCCAGCGGTTCGGCGGCCGCGGTGGGCGGGGCGGAGTCGGCGGCCGGGCGGGGCCCACGTCCTTCGGCCGTCTGAAGCAGACCCGGGCCGGCGAGCTGAACGTCGGCTACGCGGAGGTCGGTCCCGCCCGCGGGCCCGTGGTCATCTGCCTGCACGGCTGGCCCTACGACATCCACAGCTTCGCCGACGTGGCGCCGCTGCTCGCCGCGCGGGGGCTGGCAACTGCTTGCCGGGGAGTGCACACGAGGTCGAGTTAGCTCGATCGTGTGATGGTCGGCTCGCGGGCTTGCAGCTCCCTGGGCCGACCGGGTTAACGTGATCGTGCGATCTGGGACGCCGGGTACGGCGCCAGCGTGGGGGCCCCCGCTCCACCGGAGAGATGGTCCGGGGCCTCCCCGTCGCCTCTGGCCGCATCCACATGGCCAGGTCGCGCAGGGAACTGGCCTCCCGGGATCGGACCACGCACAGGATGCGTGTCGCTGCCCCGGGATCGAGTACGCCGGGGACCAGTGCGCCCAAGACCGTTCGGGGCGTGCGGCTGCATGGGGTCACTCCCGCTCAGTCTTCAGGAACGGTACCGGGTGATCGTGCCCTACCTGCGTGGCCACGGCACGACGGGATTCCTGTCGGAACGGACGTTCCGCAACGCCCAGCAGGCGGTGGTGGCGCTCGACATCATCGCCCTGCCGGACCACGTCGACATCGTCGTCCACAACTACCGCTGGCGGCTGGGCCTGGCCGACGGCGACCCGCGCCACGGCCGACTCGAGCAGCGGCTTGCCGCGGGCCCCACGATCGCCGTACCCACCGTCACCCTCGACGGCGAGAAGGATCCCTTCACGCCCGCGGGTGACGGCTCGTCCTGCCGCGACAAGTTCACCGGCCCCTACGCGCACCACACCCTGAAGAACATCGGCCACAACGTGCCGCAGGAGGCACCCGGGGAATTCGCCCGAGCCGTCCTCGAAGCCGACGGGTTCAACCGTCCCTAGGCCGCCCTGCAGCGACCTCCGCCAGGGCGGTCAGGCCCGTCGGCCGCGCTGGTCGCCCGGATTGAGGAGTTGGCCGCGCAGGGCGTCGAGCTGGTGGGCGTGTTCGACCGCGGACGTTTCGTCGAGGGTGGTGAGGGCGAGCAGGAGAACGTCCGCGATGACGAGGCCGGTCAGTGATTCGTTGGTGGTTCCGGTGGGGGTGTAGGGGGCGAGGAGGACCGAGTCGACGCGGTCCCCGTAGGCCTCGCTCAGTTCGTCGGTGACGAAGACGACCCTGGCGCCGACCGAGCGGGCTCGTTCGACCACAACGGTCAGTTCGGACAGGGGTCGTCCCGGCTGGAAGATGACGACGGCGTCGCCCTGGCCGAGGGCGAGCAGTGGGTCGGCGAGGGCGAAGCCGGTGGCTCCGACGAAGCGGGCCCGGCGGCCGATGCGGCCGAGGGAGCGGGCGAGGTGGCGGGCCGCGAGTTCGCAGGCGGCCACGCCGTAGCAGAACACCTCGCGGGCCTCGGCCAGTACCGTCACCGCTCGTTCGAGGGCCTTGGCGTCGGCCAGTCGCCGGCACTGGTCGATGCGCTCCTGCGTCTCGTCGAAAACGTCGTTCCAGATCTTGTCGAGGTCCTTGCCGACGTGCGCGATGCGCTGGGCGAGCCGGACGTCGGGGGCCTGGGCGGCGGTGAAGTCCGCCGCCAACTCACGCTTGAGCGCGGGCAGTCCGGCGTATCCCAGCCGCTGGAGGGCACGTACGACGGTCGCGTTGCTGGTGCCGCTGGCCGTGCCGAGCTCCTGGGTGCTGGCGAACATCACCTGCTCGACCGGGGCGCTCACCAGGTACTGCGCGACGGTCCGTTCGGAGGCGGACAACTCGTCCCACAGGTCGCGGACGGTGGCACGCAGGCGGGTGAGTCCTCCGGGGGCCGCACTGCCCGCTTTTGAAATCTCCATTACGCCTCTTGACTCCCGCGGTATCGACGTTACGCTCTGAACAACTCGTTCCAGAAACATGAACACCTGAAACGAATGTTACAGCACGTCGGTCCTCCGAGGAGCCTCTCCATGAAACGCAGCCTTCCGGTCGTTGACATCTCCGGGACGCCGTCCCAGAGGGGCCGGCAGTACGGAGAGGCCGTGGCCCCCCAGCTGGACGCCGCCCTCCGCTACTACGCGGAAGCCTTCGGGGCGTCCTCCGGCCTGACCTGGGAGCAGGTCACCGCGCGGGCCGCCCGCTGGCTGGAGCCCGTCCGTGACTACGCGCCCCACCTCCTGGAGGAGATGCAGGGCATCGCCGACGGTGCCGGCGTGCACCTGCTCGACGTGCTCGCGCTGAACGCACGCGGCGAGGTCATCTACGACGACTCCTTCGCGCGGATGCGGGAGGGCCGTACCAGCGGATCGGACGGACCGGTCGAGGAGCCCGCCGAGGGCTGCACCTCGTTCGCCGCGTACGGCCCGGCGAGCGGCGACGGCCACGTCTGGGCGGGGCAGAACTGGGACTGGCGGGCCGGGGTCGCCGACACCGTCGTCATGCTCCGGATCGTCCAGCCGCCGAAGCCCACCGTGATCATGCAGGTGGAGGCCGGGCAGATCGGCCGCCAGGGTGCCAACTCCGCGGGCATCGCCCTCAACGCCAACGGCCTCGGCGGACGCTTCGACGACGCCGTCGGGCTGCCGCAGACCGTGATCCGGCGCAGCGTCCTCGACCAGTCGAGCATCACCGACGCGCTGGACGTGCTGAACCGCACCCGCGCCCACATCGCCAGCAACGCCCTGCTGACCTGCCGTGAGGGCTTCGCCGTCGACATCGAGACCACCCCGGCCGGCCACGGCTGGATGTACCCGGCCGACGGACTCCTCGTGCACGGCAACCACTACCAGGCGGGCGTCCCGGCCGCCCTCGCCGCGGACTACCGGCCGCTGTCCCCCGACTCCCTTGTCCGAGTCCCGCGCGCCGAGGAGGGCCTGCGCCTGCTGCGCGAGGCCACCGGCCCGGACGAGTCCCGCAAGCTGATCAAGCAGGCGATGTCGGACCACCTCGGATTCCCCGAGTCGCTGTGCACCCACGCCGACCCGCGCATGCCCGAGCTCAGGCACTGGACCACGCTGGTGTCCTCCTGCGTGGACCTGACCGCGGGCGACTACCACGTCACGGCCGGCACCCCCTGCGACCGCGAGTACCAGCACCTGCCCTGGAACCTCTACGACGGCCCCCACGCACCGAACTGATCCGCTCTTCCACACCCCCACATGCCGAAGCTCCCCACCCTCCGCTCAGCCCGTCCCGCTCAGGAGCCCCGCCATGAAACTCACGTCCTGTATCGCCGCCGTCGGTCTCGTCGGGGTGATGACCCTGACCGCCGCGTGCAGCGGCGCCGACACCGGTTCCTCCCAGGGCACCGCGAACGTCGACGTCTCGAAGCTGAAGCTCACCCCGACCACCGCCGAGGCCACCGGCACCGTCGACTCGGTGAACTGGCTCCTCGAGGACGAGCCCGAGTCCCTGGACCTCGACACCCAGGGCGGCAGCGCCGGACGCACCGTCCTCGGCAACGTCTGTGAACGCCTCTACCAGCTCCAGCCCGACATGTCCGTGCGTCCCTCCCTCGTCGAGAAGGAGACCCGGCCCGACGCGAAGACCCTCGTACTGACGCTGCGCGACGGTGTCACCTTCCACGACGGGTCCGCGATGACCACCGACGACGTCCTCTACAGCCTGCGACGCCACGCCGAGCCGGAGATGGAACAGTCCGACGAGTTCACGAACGTCAGCCGGATGACCAAGACCGGCGACCGTGAGATCACCGTCGCGTTCAAGCAGCCCGACGCCCTGTTCACCAAGGCCCTCGCCGGCGACGCCGGGCTCGTCTACAACCGCGAGCAGGTCGAGAAGGCGGGCGAGGACTTCGGCACACCCGGCCAGGGCGACGCCTGCTCGGGACCGTACGAACTGACCGGCTGGAAGTCCGGCGACTCGATCACCATCACCCGCCACGACGACTACTGGGGCGAGCAGCCGCTGACCGAGAAGGTCGTCTTCCGCTGGGCCGCGGACAGCGCGATGGTCAACGCGCTGAGCACCGGGGCCGCGGACGGCGCCTACCTCGACACCGTCTCCACGGCCGCCGCCCTGCGCGGCAGGTCCGGCCTCGACCAGCACTACGGTCCGAGCACCGCCGCCCTCGCCCTCATCCCCACCGAACGCGGCGGACTGGCCGACCCCGACATCCGCAGGGCGCTGTCCCTGGCCCTCGACCGCGAGGGCATCGCGAAGTCCGGGTACGGCGGACTCGTTCAGCCGTGGGCCACGTCCGTCGGCTCCGGAGCCTGGGGCTACGAGAAGGCCACCTTCGAAGCCGCCCAGAAGCAGCTCACCGGTGCCCCCGCCAAACCCGACGCGGACGACCTGGCCAAGGCGAAGGAAATCGTCAAGAACGCCGAGTCCGCTCCGGACACCGCCATCGTGATCGGCACCGACAGCACCCAGGGCCGCCTCGTCATCGCCAACGCCGTACGCGCCGCCCTCACACAGATCGGCCTCAAGGCGCAGATCAAGACGGTCCCGTCCGCCACGTACGGAGAGTTCTACGGCGACCAGGAAGCCCGCGCCGACATCGACGTCCTGGTCGCCGACTGGTACATCTCCAAGAGCGACCCGGCCGGCTTCTACGACAACGGCGTGTCCGACAACTCCAACAACTGGGTCGGCTTCAGCAGCCCGGACTACGACCGCACGATCGAAGAGGCCCTGCGCACGATCGACGACAGCAAGCGCGCCGCCCTCGTCGTCGACGCCCAGCGGCAGTTCAGCGAGGCCGCGGTGTGGATCCCCGTCGCCCAGATGCCGGCCGTCCTCGTCCTGAACGACGAGCTCACCGGCCCGCCCGCCTCGATGGCGTACCTCTACTCGCCCTGGGCCGCCCGGCTCGGCGCGAAGAAGGGCTGAGCAACCATGATCGTCGCCCTTGGACGGCGGATCGCGGGACTGGTGGCCACCCTGCTGGCGGCCTCCTTCGTGATCTTCGCCGCCGTGTACGCGGCCCCCGGCGACCCCGCCGTCTTCCTGGCCGGAGGACGCGACAAGCTCACCCCGGAGCGGCTGGCCACGGTCCGGGAGCAGTACCACCTCGACGAGCCCCTGGTCGTCCAGTACGGCCGCTGGCTCTGGGACTGCCTGCACCTCGACCTCGGCCGCTCCTTCCAGTACAGCGACCAGGTCACCGACCTGCTCGCGGCGCGGTTCCCCACCACGCTGGCCCTCGTCGGCTACGCCACCGTCCTGTTCGTCGTCCTGGGTGTGGGGGCCGGCGTGCTCGCCGCGATCCGGCGTGGCAGCTGGGTCGACTCGGCCGTGGTGGGCGGCACCACACTCGCCGCGTCCGTGCCGTCCTTCGTCGGCGGGATCGCGCTGGTCGCCCTGTTCGGCGTCGAACTCGGCTGGTTCCCCGTGACGGGCAGTGGCGAAGGCCTCGCCGGTACCCTCCACCACCTCACCCTGCCCGCAGTGGCCATGGCGCTCGGGGCGCTCGCCGTCATCAGCCGGGTCACCCGGCAGGCCATGGTGGACGCGGGCACCGCCGAGCACGTGGCGGTGGCCCGGGCCGCCGGACTGCCCGAGCGGGAGATCATCCGCCGGCACGTCCTGCGCAACGCCCTGGGCCCGATCGTCACCATGTGCGGTCTGGTCACCGCGGGCATGCTCGCCGGCACCGTCGCCATCGAGACCGTCTTCGGGATCAGCGGCATCGGCTCCCTGCTCGTCGGTGCCATCAACGGTCACGACTTCCCGGTCGCCCAGGCGGTCCTGCTGCTGATGGTCACCTCGTACATCGTCGTCACCACCGTCGTGGACCTCGTGCATCCCCTGCTCGACCCGCGCCTCAAGGCCATGAGGAGCCCCGTATGACAGCCGTCTCCGCCGGCGCCCTCCTCCCCACCCGCCGGCACCCGCGCCGCCCCTGGGGCGTGACCGTCGCCGGCGCCTTCCTCGGGCTCGTGGTGCTCGCCGCCCTCTTCGCCCCCCTGCTCGCGCCGTACGCGCCGGACGCCGTCGACCTGTCGTCGTCCCTGGCCGGCACGACCGGCGCCCACCCCCTCGGCACGGACGCCTCCGGGCAGGACCTGCTCTCCCGCGTGCTGTACGGGGCCCGCACGAGCCTGATCGCGCCGCTTCTGCTGCTCCTGCTCGCGGCCGTCCTCGGCGTCACCCTCGGCACGGTCGCGGCCTGGCGCGGGGGCTGGGTGGACACCCTCGTCTCCCGGATCACCGACGTGATGTACGCCTTCCCGGGCCTGCTGTTCGTCGTCCTGGTCATCGCCGTGTTCGGCACCGGCATGACGACGTCCGTGATCGCGCTCGGGCTGGCCTTCGCCCCGACGATCGCGAAGTACACCCGCAGCGTCGCCCTGGCCGAACGGTCCAAGTCCTACATCGACGCCTACCGCGTCCAGGGCATGAGCGGCACCCGCATCTGCGTGGCCCACCTGGTGCCCAACCTCGCCCGCTCGATCACCGGCTACCTGGTGGTCCTGTTCGGTGAGTCCCTGATGAGCCTCGCCACCCTCAGCTACCTCGGCTTCGGCGCCCAGCCGCCCAGCTCCGACTGGGGGCTCATGGTGCAGGAGGGGCAGGCCGCGATCGTCCAGGGTGCCCTGCTCCCCGCACTCGTGCCGGGCACCGCCATCGCCGCCGTCGTGGTGGCCTTCAACGTGGTCGGCGTCTGGGCCGCCGACCGGCTCGGCGCCAGGAGGTAGCCCGCCATGCTGCTCGACATCGAGAACCTGACCGTGCTGCTGCCCGGCGCCGCCCGCCCCCTGCTCGCGGACGTGTCCCTGAAGGTCCGCAGCGGAGAGGTCGTCGGCCTCGTCGGCGAATCAGGCTCCGGCAAGTCCACCACCGCCAAGGCCGTGCTGAACATCCTCCCCGACGATGCGCGGGCCGACGGCCGCGTCCTGGTCGACGGCACCGACGCCCTGTCCCTGACCGGCGCACGGCTGCGCGCACACCGGGCCCGCACGGTCGCCATGGTCCACCAGGACCCGCGCTCCGCGCTCAATCCCGTACGCCGGATCGGGGACTTCCTCGTCGAACGGCTCGCCCGGACCGGTTCCCCCGACAAGCGCGCCGCCCGCACCCGCGCGGTCGAACTCCTCGACGCCGTCGGCCTGCCGGACGCCGAACGACACGTCCGGCAGCACCCCCACGAACTGTCCGGCGGCATGCTGCAACGCGTCGTCATCGCCGGCGCCCTCGCCACCGAGCCGGCTCTGCTGCTGGCCGACGAGGCCACCAGCGCGCTGGACGTCACCACGCAGGCCGACATCCTCGCCCTGCTGCGTTCGCTGCGCGAACAGCGCGACCTGGGGCTGCTGTTCATCACCCACGACCTGCATCTGGCCGCCGCCTACTGCGACCGCGTGTACGTCATGTACGCGGGCCGCGTCGTCGAGGAGCAGGAGGCGCATCGCCTCTTCTCCGACGCCCGGCACCCTTACACCCGCGGGCTGTTGGCGTGCTCCCCCGAACTGGGCGACCCGGCCCGGCCCCTGGCCCCGATCCCCGGCCGCCCGCCGTCCCTCGCGGCCGAGTTCACCGGCTGCCCGTTCGCCTCGCGGTGCGTACACGCCGAACCGGCCTGCGACACATGGCAGCCGGAGCCGCTCCCGGTCCCGGGCGGCGGCGTGGCCGCGTGCCGCCGCCTGCCCGACCTGCCTGGTCTGTACGCCTCTCAGTCCGACCCGCTCGATCCGTCCGCGCGCCCCGCCGCGCAGCCCACCGGGAGTACACGGTGAACGACGTTTCCACGCCTCCGCCCGCACCGCTGCTGGTCGTCGACGCCGTGCGCAAGACCTACCGGCTGCCGGGCGGCAACCGTCTGACCGCCGCCGACCAGGTGTCCTTCACCGTTCCCCGCGGCGGATCGGTCGGCATCGTGGGCGAGTCCGGGTCGGGCAAGAGCACCGTCGCCCGCATGCTCGTCGGGCTGACCCGGCCCGACTCGGGCACGATCACGGTGAACGGCAGGGACCGCACGCCCGGCCGAGGGCGACGCATCCGCGGTGACCGGCTGGCCAGAGCCCGCGAGATCCAGATGGTCTTCCAGGATCCCTACGTCTCCCTCGACCCCCGGCTGACGGCCCGCCAGTGCCTGCGTATCGCCCTCCGGCTGCACGGCCACACCTCGACGGACACTCACATCACCGCGCTGCTCGACCAGGTCGGCCTCGGTCCCCGCGAGGCGGACGCCAAGCCGCACGCACTGTCGGGCGGACAGCGCCAGCGGCTGGCCATCGCGCGGGCCCTCGCGGTCGAACCGCGGATCCTGGTCCTCGACGAAGCGGTCGCGGCACTCGACGTGTCGATCCAGGCCCAGATCCTCCAACTCCTCGGCGAGATCAGGCGCGACACCGGTGTCGCCCTCGTCTTCGTCAGCCACGACCTGGCCGTCGTGCACCACATCACCGACGAGACTGTCGTGATGCGCCGGGGCGTCGTGGTCGAACAGGGCCCGACCGAGCAGGTGCTGAGCGCCCCCGAGCACACGTACACCCGGCGTCTGCTCGCCTCGGTGCCTCACCAGGGCTGGGACCCCGCCGACGCCCGGCAGAAGTGAGACCGGAGGCGGTCGGTGCCTACGTCCCGCGGGTGCAGCGGCCCGTCGGGTTCGTCGCCGGTGGGCGGCACTGGAGAGTGAAATCGGCCGGACTGGTGCTCAGATAGCGGCCGATGCAGCCGTTCACCGTCGTTCGCCCGCGCTCGGCGCAGAAGGCGAGTGCCGCGCGGCCGTCGGCGAACGGGCCCGGGGCGTAGATCACCCAGTAGCCCGGGCGGAGGGAGGCGTAGTCGTCACTGCGGACGAAAACGGCCTCGGGCACGGACTCGCGGATCCGGGCGAGGCGACGGTCGCGGGCCGCGGTGCCCGCGGACAGCGGTTCGGAGTACAGCTGGGCGATCCAGCGGCCGTCGCCGGCCGGGGTGGGGAACGTCTCGGGACCGGTCGGTGCGGGCGTCGGAGTCCGCTTCGGCGTCGGGCTCGGGGGCGTCATGACGGCGGTCGGTGCGGAGGACGTGCTCGTCGCGGAGCCGCCCGCTGCGCCGACGGCACCGGCGGTCGTCTCGTTCTTCTTCTCGTCGCCGGGGGCGCGCAGGGTGAGGACGAGTGCGGTGGCCACGCCGACGGCGAGGACGGCGGCCACGGCGACAAGAGCCGGTGTACGGCGTCGAGCCCGAAGCTCCGGACGCGGGATGTCCTGCTGGGTGGGCGTCACGGCCGGAGCCGGCGGCGGCACGGGTGCCGCGGTCAGCGTCGGCTGGGCCCAGTGCGGTGCGGTGCCCGACTCGACCTGCGCCAGCAAGGCGTCCAACTGCTCGGCGTCGGGGCGTGCCGCCGGGTCACGCACGAGGAGGGACTGCAGGACGGGAGCGAGCGGACCGGAGCGCACGGGCGGAGGAACCGGGTCCTCGAGAACCGCGGCCAATGTGGCGAGCGTCGTCGCGCGGCGCAGCGGGCTCACCCCCTCCACGCACACGTACAGGACCAGCCCGAGGGACCACAGGTCGGACGCCGGGTCGTCGTCGTGCCCGCGGAGCCGCTCCGGGGCCATGTACTCGGGTGAGCCGACCAGTTCGCCCGTGGCTGTCAGCGCGGTCGCGCCCTGGAGGGCGGCGATGCCGAAGTCGGTGAGGACGGCGGTGCCGTCGGGGCGGAGCAGGATGTTCGCGGGTTTGACGTCCCGGTGCTGAATGCCCGTCGCGTGCGCGGCGCGCAGACCGGCCAGCACCTGGCGGCCGATGCGCGCTGCCTCCACAGGGCTCAACGGCCCGTCGTCTACCCGCTGTTGGAGAGAGATGCCGGGGACCAGCTCCATCACGATCCACGGGTGGGGGTCCGCCTCGATGATCTGGTGGACCGTCACCACATGGGGGTCGCTGAGCCGCGCCAGCGCCCGAGCCTCACGCATGACCCGCTCACGTACGGCAGGCGAGGCCTCCGCGTCCGGGCGTACGGCCTTCAGGGCGACCTCACGGTGCAGGACCGTGTCCCGGGCCCGCCACACCGTGCCCATTCCTCCGCTGCCGAGCCGCTCCAGCAACTCGAAGCGTCCGTCGATCATGTCCCCCGGTGCGTTCACGTGCCCCAGGTTAGGGCACCCGGGGGGCCGGACATGTCTACCCGCTGCGCCGGGCCAGGGCGGGAATCGTGCCACCGGCCAGGACGGTCTCCCGCTGCCGGTCCGAGAGGCGGTGGCGCAGCCGGTACGTCTCGTCGCGGCCGGTGTTGTGGACGGTGACGGTCGGCGGCGCGCCGGGGGTGAGCGCCTTGTGCAGGTCGTCCAGGCGGAGCCGGTCGCCGGGCCGGACGCGCGTGTAGTCGTCGGGATCGGTGAACTCCAGGGCGAGTACGCCGAAGTTGGCGAGGTTCTGCCAGTGGATGCGGGCGTAGGTGAGGGCGATGACGGCGCGCAGTCCCAGGTGGCGCAGGGTGATCGCGGCGTGTTCCCGGGAGGAGCCCTGGCCCCAGTTCTCGCCGGCGACGATCACATGCCCGCCGCTCTCGCGCAGCTCCGCGGCGCGCCGGGGGTAGTCGGGGTCGAGCCGGGTGAGGGTGAACTCGGCGAGCTTGGGGATGTTGGAGCGGTACGGCAACGCCCTCGCACCGGCGGGGGAGATCTCGTCGGTGGAGACGTGGTCGCCCGCCTTGAGCAGGACCGGTACGTCGAGCGTGTCGGGCAGCGGGTCGAAGTCGGGCAGGGCGGAGATGTTGGGACCGCGCTCCAGTCGGACGCCGGCCGCCTCGTCGGGAGGTGGCGGGGGTTCGAGCATGGCCGTGTTGACCGTGGCCCGGTCGGGCAGGTCCAGGTGCGGGTACGGCACATCGTGGTCGGTGGCCCAGTCGCGCGGATCGGTGATGGTCCCGGTGAGTGCGGAGGCGGTCGCGGTCTCCGGGGAGCAGAGCCACACCGCGTCGTCCTCGGTGCCGGAGCGGCCGGGGAAGTTGCGGGGGAAGGTGCGCAGCGAGTTGCGCCCGGCGGCGGGGGCCTGGCCCATGCCGATGCAGCCCAGGCAGCCGGCCTGGTGCAGTCGCGCACCGGCCGCCAGCAGGTCGAAGGTCCCCCCGGCCCGGGTGAGGTCCTGCAGGATCTCGCGCGAGGTGGGATTGACGTCGAAGCTCACACCCGGCGCGGTCTGTCGGCCCCGGACCATGGCCGCGGCGACGGCGAAGTCGCGCAGGCCCGGGTTGGCCGAGGAGCCGAGCACGGCCTGGCCGATCGGCTCGCCCGCCGCCTCACGCACGGGCACGACGTTGCCGGGGGAGGTGGGCTTGGCGATCAGCGGCTGGAGGGCGGACAGATCGAGCTCCTCCTCGAGGTCGTAGCGGGCCCCGGGCTCAGCGGTGATCTCGGTGAAGTGCTCTTCGCGGCCCTCGGTGCGCAGGAAGGACCGCACGGCGTCGTCGGCCGGGAAGACGCTGGTCGTGGCACCGAGCTCGGCCCCCATGTTGGCGATGACGTGCCGGTCCATCGCGGTCAGCCGCGCCAGGCCCGGTCCGTGGTACTCGAGGATCCGGCCCACCCCGCCCTTGACGCCGTGGCGGCGCAGCAGCTCCAGGATCACGTCCTTGGCGCTGACCCAGTCGGGCAGGGCACCGGTCAGCCGGATGCCCCAGACCTCGGGCATCCGCAGGTACAACGGTCGCCCGGCCATGGCCAGCGCGACTTCCAGGCCGCCGACGCCGATGGCCAGCATGCCCAGCGAACCGGCCGCGCAGGTGTGCGAGTCGGAGCCGACCAGGCTCCTGCCGGGCACGCCGAAGCGCTGCATGTGAGTGGGGTGCGAGACGCCGTTGCCCGGTTTGGAGTACCAGATGCCGTAGCGCCGGCAGCCCGAGCGCAGGAAGACATGATCCTCGGCGTTGCGCTCGTCCGCCTGGAGCAGGTTGTGGTCGACGTACTGGACGCTGACCTCGGTGCGCACGCGGTCCAGGCCGAGCGCCTCCAGCTCCTGGACGACCAGTGTTCCGGTGGCGTCCTGCGTGAGGGTCTGATCGACCCGCAGGCCGATCTCCTCACCCGGCACCATGCGCCCTTCCAGCAGATGCTCCTCGATGAGGCGGTGCGTCACCGTCCCGCCGGAACGCTGCTGTGCTGCCATACGTCACCACCTCCCTGCGCAGGCCGGGTGCCCGTCGCGGGCGGACTTGCACATGCCGGTCCGACACCGGCCGGGCAGGGACGTGTGGACGCTCGGGCGGCGGATACCCGTATCAGGTCAGGAGCACGGAGGTGTGTCGTGAATCTTCCAGTGCACCGTACCGGCGGCTCTCCGGAAGCATGGCGCCGACGGGGTCTGTTCGACTGGGATCCGCTGTCCGAGTTCGAGAACCTGTGGCGCGACATGGGCCGCCTCTTCGAACAGCGAACGGCCCCCGCGTGGGTCGGCGGCCCCTGGGTGCCGCTGGTCGAGGAGAACGAGACCGAGGACGCCTACGAGGTGCGGGCCGAGCTGCCCGGCATTCCGCGGGAGAACATCTCCGTCGACATCGGCGATCACGAGCTGCGGATCTCCGGCGAAATGAAGGAGGAGGACCAGAGGCGCGTCCTCTCCCGCCGCAGCGGACGGTTCTTCTACCGCACCAGCCTGCCGACCGACGTCGACGCCGACAAGATCGAGGCCGAGCTGAACGACGGCGTCCTGCGTATCCGCCTCCCCAAGTCCGGTGAAGCCAAGCGCCGCCGCATCTCCATCGGGGGCGAGGGCTGAAGGAAATGGCTGAAGGAAGAGGCTGAGGACCGAGAAGAAGGGCAGGGCAGCGCATGCAGTTCCGTGACCGCAGGCAGGCCGGGCGGGACCTGGCCGAGCGGCTGCGCATCCTGCGGGAGGAGGGGGCTCTCCCGCGCCCCGTCGTCCTCGCCCTGCCCCGCGGCGGTGCCGTGGTCGCCCGCGAGGTCGCGCAGGTACTGGAGGCGCCGCTGGACGTGCTGGTCGTCCGCAAGATCGGGGCGCCGTTCCAGGAGGAGCTGGGTGTCGGGGCGATCGCCGGGGACGACCCTCCGCTGTTCGACGAACGCACCCTCGACAGCCTGGGCCTGAGCGAAGCCGCCCTCGCCGAGACCGTGGAACGGGAGCGCAAGGAAGTGCAGCGGCGCGAACAGCGCTACCGGCGCGGCCGTCCCGCCCCGGACCTGCGGGGCCGCACCGTGATCGTTGTCGACGACGGACTGGCCACCGGTGCGACCGCCCGCGCCGCGCTGCGCCGGGTACGCCGTGACGCGCCCGAGCGGGTGGTGCTGGCCGTGCCGGTGGGCGCTCCGGAGGCGGTCGAGCTGCTGCGGGACGAGGCGGACGACGTGATCTGCCTGCAGCAGCCCTCGGCGTTCATGGCCGTAGGCCTCTGGTACGAGCACTTCGGCCAGCTGACCGACGACGACGTGGTCCAGGCGCTGTACGGCCCACCGGTCGGGCCCGCACCGCCGGCCGCAGGCAGAGGAGGGTGAAGCGAGGGCACTGCTGTCGTACCCACGGGTTGCACCCTCCTCGAGGGAGACCGAGCGATGGAACTGGTCGAGGAACGCCCCTACCGCTTCCGCATCGACCCGCATGACGGGATGCGGGTGCCCGGGGTGGTGTTCGCCTCCCGTGACCTGCTCAGCGATGCCGAGCAGTCGCTGGAGCAGGTGGCCAACGTGGCCACCCTGCCGGGCATCGTCGGTGCCTCGTACGCCATGCCGGACATCCACTGGGGCTACGGCTTCCCCATCGGTGGCGTCGCGGCGACCGCCGTGGACACGGGCGGCGTGGTCTCGCCCGGCGGGGTCGGCTTCGACATCTCCTGCGGGGTACGGCTGCTGGCGGCCGACTGCGACCGGCAGGGGCTGCGGGGGATGCTGCCCGCGATCATGGATGGCCTCGGCCGGCGGATTCCGCGAGGTGCGGGCCCGGGAGGGGTGTGGCAGCTGAGCGGGCAGGAGGAGCTGGAGCGGATCCTGCGGGGCGGTTCCCGGTACGCCGTCGAACAGGGCCACGGCGAGGAGCGCGACCTGACCCGCTGCGAAGACGGCGGGGCGGTCGCGGACGCCGATGTGACGCAGGTGAGCGAGCGGGCCAGGGAGCGGGGCCTGGTGCAGGTCGGCAGCCTTGGCTCCGCCAACCACTTCCTGGAGGTCCAGGAGGTCGCCGAGGTGTACGACGAACCGGTCGCCGCCGCCTTCGGGCTCGCCCGCGGCCAGGTGTGCGTGATGATCCACTGCGGTTCGCGCGGCCTCGGGCACCAGATCTGTACCGACCACGTCCGGTTGATGGACCGCGCGATGAACCGGTACGGCATCACCGTCCCCGACCGCCAACTGGCTTGCACACCGGTCGACTCGCCCGAGGGACAGGCGTATCTGGGCGCGATGGCCGCGGCCGCCAACTACGGCCGGGCGAACCGCCAGTTGCTGTCCGATGCGGCACGCGGGGTCTTCCGCCGCGTCGCAGGTGTGCGGCTGTCCCTGGTGTACGACGTGTCCCACAACCTCGCCAAGATGGAAACGCACACGGTGGACGGGACACCGCGCCTGCTGTGCGTGCACCGCAAGGGCGCCACCCGCGCCTTCCCGCCCGGCCACCCCGAACTGCCCGAGGATCTGCGGGACTTCGGGCAGCCGGTACTGATCCCCGGCACCATGGGCACGGCCTCCTACGTCCTGACGGGTGTGCCGGTCGGCGACGCGTTCCACTCCGCCTGCCACGGCGCGGGCCGGACCCTGAGCCGCCACCGGGCCGCCCGCACGGTCACGGGCCGGGAACTGCGCGCCCGACTGGAACGTGCCGGTATCGCCGTACGCCCGAAGTCGTGGCGGGGTCTGGCCGAAGAGACTCCCGAGGCCTACAAGGACGTGAGCGCGGTGGTGGCAGCGACCGAGGCCGCGGGACTGTCCCGCACGGTGGCCCGGCTGGTTCCGCTGGGTGTGGTCAAGGGATGACCGCCCGGCGCGTCACACATCGACGGTGACCGCGCAGGACCAGCCATCCGGACCGGGTCCGATGTGCAGGTCCTCCCACGACACGCCCTTCGGCGCTGCACCGGTGACCTCCACCGCCCCGAGGTGGGCCACTGCCATCCGCACATCGAGGCCGCCGTCCGACGCCTCGACCTCCAGGCCGACGGGAACCTCGCCGTACACCTCCAGCCGGAAAATGACCTCGTCCAGCAGCGCGGTCAGAAGGTCCTCGTCGCTCCCTTCGGCGAGCCTCAGCCGGGCCTCGCCGGTCGGCCGCGCACCGGAGACGTCGGCGAAGCCCTCCACCATGCCCAGGACGGTCTCCACCAGGCAGCGCTCCCGACTCGCTCCCCACGCCTCGATGCGCACGTCCGCCGTGTGCGGCACCGACCGGTGTCCGCTCCGTCCCTGCCCGCGCGCCGCCGCTGCATCCTCGGCCATGCCCACCGAGTGCCCACTCGGCCGGATCGCACGCATCACCACGCCGGTCCATGGCATGACCGGGCGTGCGCGCCTGTCGCTCGCATGCTCATGCCACGGATACGTCATCGGTATGGCGCCGTAACACTCCTGACCGAGGCTCATCTCGCACCTCCGGTCTCATCGGCAACAACTCACCCCCCACGTGACCGGGTTGATCGGACGCCGCGCCAGCATCGCGGGCGCGGGTGAGGAGGAGTGGATGGCTGCGGAGAGATCCACGGCATCTCGGCGCGACTTCCTGCGTTCCGTCGGGATCGCGGGCGGCGCGGGAGTGCTCTATTCGGCGATGGGCGCGCTGGGCCTCGCACCGGTGCCGGACGTACGGGCCGCGGAGTACCGGGCGCCGCGCAAGAGCGACTTCGCGCTCAGCGGGCGCAGTGCCAGGAAGGTCCTGGTGCTCGGCGGCGGCATCGCCGGCCTGGCCACCGCCTACGAACTCGGCAAGGCCGGCTACGACTGCCGGATCCTGGAGGCGAAGGACAGGCCCGGCGGCCGCAACTGGACCGTGCGCGGCGGCACGACCCTGACCGACCTGGACGGCCGGAAACAGACCGCGTCGTTCTCCAAGGGCCAGTACATGAACGCCGGGCCCGCCCGGCTGCCCCAGTCGCATGTCACGCTCGAGTACTGCCGTGAACTCGGCGTCCCCGTCGAGGTGTTCACCAACCAGAACGCCAACGCGTACATCTACCACGAGAACAGCGCCGCCCTCGCCGGACAGCCGATCCGCTGGCGCACCGCGAAGGCCGACGTCTACGGCTACGTCTCCGAACTGCTCGCCAAGGCCACCGACCAGGGAGCACTGGACGCGCAGCTCACCGCCGCCGACAAGGAGCGGCTGATCGCCTTCCTGCAGAACTTCGGCGCCATCAAGAGCAAGGCGGACGGCTACGCCTACACCGGCACCGACCGGCGCGGCTACTCCGTCGAGCCCGGTGCCGCCTTCGAGGAGGGCACGGTGCTCGGGCCGGTGCCCTCGCTGTCGGACGTCATCGCGAGCGGCGTCGGGCAGCGCTTCTCCTTCGAACTCGGCTACGACCAGGCCATGCTCATGTTCCAGCCGGTCGGCGGCATGGACGCCATCCCGTACGCCCTGGCCGAGGCGATCGGGCGGGACCGGATCACGTACGGCGCCGAAGTGCTGGAGGTCAAGAACCTGGCCGACGGCGCCGACGTCACCTACAAGGACGCCCAGGGCCGCACACGCACCCGGCACGCCGACTTCGTCGTGGCCGCCGTACCGCCCATGGTCATGGCCCGCATCAAGCACAACCTCGGCACGGACGTCACCGCCGCGCTGAAGTACCCCGTCTCGACACCCGTCGGCAAGATCGGCCTGGAGTACCGCAGCCGCTGGTGGGAGACCGACGAGCACATCTACGGCGGGATCACGCCCACCGACACGGACCTGGCCACCATCTGGTACCCGTCCTACGACTACTTCGGCCGCCGCGGCACCCTCATCGGCTACTACAACTTCGGCGCCAACGCCCTCGCGTACAGCGCCCTGCCGCACGAGGAGCGGCTCGCGCGGGCGGTGAGCCGCGGTGTGAAGATCCACGGCGAGAAGTACCGCACGGAACTCGCCAACTCCTTCAGCGTGGCCTGGCACCGCACCCCGCACATCGAGGGCGGCTGGGTGGGCTGGCCCTCGCAGAACGGCCCCGAGTACAAGCTCCTCAACCAGCCCGCCGGACACGTGTACTTCGCCGGGGACTGGCTCAGTCACGTGATCGCCTGGCAGCACGGCGCGTTCAGCTCGGCCCGCAAGGTCGTGACCGACATCCACGAGAGGGTGATGGCCGCATGAACCGGCGCACGAAGGCTGTCATCGGTACGGCCCTGACCGCCTCGCTCCTCACGGGCGGTACCGCGCTCGCCGACGCCCGGGGCTGGTGGCCCGGCCCGAAGGAGGTGCGCGTCCTGCTGCCCGACGGCCAGTCCAACCCGGCCATCGCGAACGGCGTGGCGACGGGCGGGGAGGTGGCCCTGTACCAGAGCAGCGGTCTCGGGCCATCCGCGCTCAACCCCACTGCTCCGCCAGGGACTCCGGAGTACTACACCGACCCGAGCCTCACCGAGGGCGCCACCGGCGTCACGATCACCGAGGCGCAGGCGCTGGTCGTGCTGCGCAACATCAGGACCAACCTGGAGGCCGCGGGGCTCACCCCGGCCGACGTCATCACGATGAAGTGCTACCTGATGAAGCCGCCCGGCGCCGAGACCGCCGACTACGCGGGCTGGAACCGCGCGTACCGGCAGTATTTCGCCAACGTAGACCTGACCACCCATCAGGTCGTACCGGTGCCCATGGGTACGTCCGCCCCGAAGCCGCCACTGCTCGCCAACAAGGCCCGCCCGGCACGGGCCACGATGGAGGTCGCCTCACTGGCCGTCAAGGGCTGGCTGGTGGAGGTCGAGGTCACCGCGGCCTACAAGAAACGCTGAGGGGTGAAGATCGGCCGAGATACGTCGGGGCGGGGTCCGCAATCGGGCACCGCCCCGTACGTTGCCCCTCTCCTGTCCCGCACACCAACTCCTGCTACTGGGAGCATCCTTGGACATCGAAGGCACCTCAGACGCCCCCCGTTCCGGCCCGCTCTCCCGCCGCAGATTCCTCCAGGCCGGTGCCACGGCCACCGCCCTCGCCACCGTGAGCGCGCCGGTCGCGGCCGCCGCCTCCCGTACGACCACCCTCTCCCTCACCGCCGCCACTGGCGGCTCCGCGACCCTCGCCCCGTCCGGTGACCGGTTGGTCGCCGAGGTCCAGAACGTGCTCTGGTCCGTCCCGCGGGACTCAGGCACCGCCGTCGCGCTCACCCCGCCCGGCCTCGAACCCACCCGCCCGCAGTTCTCGCCCGACGGCAGCCGTCTCGTCGTGTGCGCCTACCGCGGTGGGGGCTTCCACCTCTGGACGCTGCGCCCCGACGGCACCGGGCTGCGTCGGCTCACCGACGGGCCGTGGGACGACCGGGGCCCGGCCTGGTCACCGGACGGCACCCGGATCGCGTTCGCTTCCGAGCGCGGGGGCGACACCGTGACCGGCTCCCCGTACCGCATCTGGGTCGTGGATGTGCGGACCGGAGCACTGACCCGGCTCACCGGGCGCCCCGGCCAGGAGGGTCCCGGGCGGGACGCCGCCTGGGAGGACTTCGACCCGACGTGGTCCCCCGACGGTGAGCGGGTGCTGTTCGTACGCGCGGCCGTCACCCCGACGGGCACCCTCCGCGCGACCACCGTCGCGTCAGTGGCCGCCGACGGCTCGGGCCCGGTCGCCACCGAGCACATCGACGACTCCGGCGCCCAGCTCATGACCCCCGCCGTCTCGCCCGCCGGGCGCCTGGCCTTCTTGCGCACCACGGCCTCGCCCGCGGCCTCCTGCACACTCGTGGTGGACGGGAAGCCGGTTGCCGTCGAGGGCGATGTCCTCCCCGCGCCGCCCCGCTGGGCGGACGGCGAACGTCTGCTCCTCACGGTCGACGGCCACTTCCACCTGGTCGACCCGGACGCACCGGGCGACGGCGAGGAGATCCCGTTCACCGCCACGCTGCCCGTGGACCGCCCCCGCTACCGCGGCAAGAACCACGACTTCGACGGCGCGGGCGCCCGCCCCGTCCGCGCGCTGCACCTGCCCGCCCTGTCACCGGACGGCCGCCGCGTCGCCTTCGCCGCGCTCAACGCGCTGTGGACCGCCGACACCACGGGCGGCCGCGCACCCCGCAAGGTCCTCCAAGTCCCCTCCACTCGTTATGTGCTGGCGTCGACGTGGACACCCGACGGTACGGCGCTGGTGTACGCCGACGACCGCGACGGCCTGTTCGCCGTACGGCGCCGTGACCTCGGCTCCGGCGAGGAGACCGTGCTCGCCGAGGGCGGCCGCGTTTTCCCCGCCCTGTCGCCCGACGGGACGCGGCTGGCCTGCCTGGACATGTCCGGCAACCTGGTGGTGCGCGACCTGCCCGACGGCACCGAACAGGTCCTCGCCGCACCGCTCGGCGCGGGCGGGCTGCCCGGCCGCCCCAGCTGGTCGCCCGACGGCCGCTACCTGGCGCTGTGCGACCGCAACCGCCTCAACCAGCGCTTCCGCGAGGGCTACAACCTCATCCGGGTCGTCGACACGACCACCGGAACGGCCGCGCTGCACGCCCTCGCCCCGCACACCTCGCTCTCCGACCGCTACGACTCCGGCCCCGTCTGGTCCCCGGACGGCCGCTGGATGGCCGTCGTCGCCGAGTCGGCGCTGTGGCTGCTGCCGGTCCGCGCCGACGGCACCCCCGACGGCGAACCCCGCCCGCTCACCACCGAACCCGCCGACCACCCGTCCTGGTCCGCCGACGCCCGCACCCTGCTCTACCTCTCCGCGGGCACCCTGCGCCTGATCGACATCGCCACCGGCAGGACCCGTACCGTCCGCGTCCCGCTCGACTACCGCCGACCGCGGCCGGCCGACACGGTCGTGCACGCGGGCCGCTTCTGGGACGGCACCGGATCGGACGTCCGCGAGGACATCGATGTCGTGATCCGCGACGGCCGTATCGCGGAGGTGTCCCCGCATCGCACCCGCCACCCGGCGGTACGCCACCTCGACGCGAGCGACCGCACCGTGATCCCGGGCCTGTGGGATGCTCACACCCACCCCTGGCAGACCACCTACGGCGGCCGGCAGACCGCGCTCCAACTGGCGTACGGCATCACGACGGCCGTCTCGCTGGGCGGGTTCGCCTACGAGCAGGCCCGCATCCGGGAGGCGGTCGCAGCCGGTGCCCTCGCCGGGCCTCGGCTGCTGACCACCGGCGAACTGCTCGACGGGGCGCGGGTCGCCTACAGCATGGGCCGCGCCCACCGCACCCGCGAGGGCCTGCGCCGTTCGCTGGAGCGTGGGGCCGCGTTGGACTGGGACTTCGTGAAGACGTACGTACGGGCTCCCGGCTGGGTGATGAAGGAGGCCGCCGACTTCGGGCACGACCGGCTCGGGGTGCGCAGCGGAAGCCACCTGTGCACTCCGGGCGTGCAGCTGGGCCAGGACCTGACGACCCATCTGCAGGCCACACAACGCCTGGAGTTCGGGCATGCGACCTCCGCCACGGGGTGTTCCTACCAGGACGTCGAGGAGATCTACACCCGCGCCGGATTCCACCTCGTCGCCACCCCGTTCACGGCACTGCCGCTGCTCGGCGCCGACCCCGTGCTCGCGGACGACCCGCGCGTCACCGCGCTCATGCCGCCGTGGGACACGGCGCTCGTACGGCAGCAGGCCGGACAGCCGCCCACCGACGCCCAACTGGCGACTCTGGACAGGGAGCTGAACGTCTACCGGCGGATCCTCGCGGGCGGCGGACTGGTCGCGCTCGGCACGGACCAGCCGCTCGTCCCGGTCGGGCTGCACCTGCACCTGGCCCTGCGCGCACTGCACCGCGCCGGCCTGTCACCGGCCGAGGCGTTGCACACCGCCACCCTGCTGCCCGCGCGGGTTTTCGGCGCCGAGACCGACCTGGGCACGCTGGAGGAGGGCAAGCTCGCCGACCTCACGGTCGTGGACGGCGACCCGTTCACCGACTTCGCCACCCTGATCCGCACGGTGGCGGTCCTGAGCGGCGGCGTCCTCTTCGACCAGACGGACCTGGTCGACGCCTTCGGGGACGCGACCACGCGGGGTGACGGCCCACAGCGGTCGGCCGCGGCCGAGGAATGGCTGGAGGTCAGCCGTCACATGCGACGCGAGGGATGCTGCGATCCGGAGAGCGGAGGCTGAGCAGCGCAACTCGTCCCACCGCGTGGGCCGTTGTTAATCCGGACGCGGGCGCAAGGTCAACTCGTGCAGCAATGAGCGTTGCCTGGGGCCCAGAGGCTCGCGGGCATGACAACCACCCTGTACAGATTCGGACTGTCACGTGCCGCGGCGGCCACCGTCGCCGCCCTGGCCCTCCTCCTCGCCCCCACCGGTCAGGCCACCGCCGCCGACCCGGCGCTCCCCCTGGGCGATGTCGACCTGGCGGAGACCCGCACCAGCCAGACCCTGGCCGACGGCGTCACTCTCACCCGCATCGTCCGGGGCACCGAGCCCGCCCCGGCCGACCAGATCAACACCACGACCCGTGGGCCCTGGGTCGTCAACCTCCTCACGATCGACCCCCGAAGGACCCGCGGGCACCTGGCGGCCACCTACGGTCCGGACCTCGCCCGCACGGAGCGGACCACGGACCTCGTCCGCACCTCCGGGGCCCTCGCGGGTGTCAACGCCTCCTTCTTCACCTTCACCGCCAGCGCCCAGTACCCCGGCGACCCGGTCGGACTCGGCCTGTACGGCGGGCGGCTGCTGAGCGAGCCCACCGGTGACCCCGCCGAGGCCGACTTCGTGGTGGACGCCCGCAGCAACCGGGCCGTCATGGGCAAGTTGAGCTGGTCCGGCAGCGTGCAGAACCGGCAGACCGCGGCGAGCCTGCCCCTGGAGTTCCTCAACCACCCACCGGTGGTTCCGGCCGCGTGCGCCACTCTCACCGACCAGACCGAGTGCTCCGAGCCCGGCGACGTCGTGCGGTTCACCACCGAGTTCGCCAAGGCCACCCCGTCCGGCGCCGGCGTGGAGGTCGTCCTCGACCGGCGGGGCTGCGTGGTGCGCACCTCGACGAGCCGCGGCACGACCCTGACCGACGGCCAGACGTCCCTGCAGGCAACCGGCCGCGACACCGCCGCCCTGCTGGAGGTGGCGGGACAGGGGTGCCTGCGCATCGCCTCCACCTTGACCGACGAGCAGGGTGAGAAGCTCGCCGTGCGCCCAGGGCTGTTCGGGGTGAACGGCCGCTACCGCCTCACGGCGGACGGGCAGATCGTCGTGCCGCCCGGCTCGGGCAGCTTCTTCGCCCGCAACCCCCGCACCATCGCCGGCACGACCCGGGACGGCAGGATCGTCCTCGCCACCATCGACGGCCGTATGACGAGCAGCGTCGGCACCACCATGGACGAGACCGCCGCCGTCGCCCACGCGCTCGGCCTGCGCGACGCGGTCAACCTCGACGGCGGCGGCTCCACCACCATGTCTGTCGAGGGTGCACTGGTGAACCGGCCCAGCGGAACGGCCGAACGGCCCGTCGGTGACGCCCTCGTCTTCATCGACGGCGCCTATCGCGCGGGCGGCAACTGACCTTGCCCATAACACCGTTGACCGGCCGGGCCGCGCGGCCCGGCCGGCCGGGCAGCCGAGGGGCGTGTGCAGGGTGGAGGCCAGTCTGTTATAAACAAAAACCAGCCCACCATACCCAGCATTATGGGGGTTTGCGTCGTGGGGTTGGAAAAGGGG
>NZ_JBHXVG010000004.1:400393-452413 GCF_042672405.1 Streptomyces sp. NPDC127197
CGCGGCCGCCGGGCCGGGGGGTCCCGCCATGTTCTTCCTCGGGGCCCCCTTCGCCGCGGCCGCCAACTCCCCTCGCCACAACCCCGGGGGCCCGGCGGGGCCGCGCGCCCCGCCCGGCCGGTCAGCCGAGGGCCTTGTCCAGGTTGAAGGCCGCACTGATCAGGGAGAGATGCGTGAACGCCTGCGGGAAATTGCCCTGTTGCTCGCCCGTGTGGCTGATCTCCTCGGCGTACAGGCCCAGATGGTTGGCGTAGGTGAGCATCTTCTCGAACGCCAGCCGCGCCTCCTCCACCCGTCCGGCGCGGACCATCGCCTCGACGTACCAGAACGAGCAGATGGAGAACGTCCCCTCGTCGCCGCGCATACCGTCGGGGCTGGCCTGCGGGTCGTAGCGGTAGACCAGGGAGTCGGACACCAGCTCGTTGGTGAGGGCGTCCAGGGTGGACAGCCACTTGGGATCGGTGGGCGCGATGAACTTCGACAGCGGCATCATCAGCACGGCCGCGTCGAGCACCTCGCCGCCCTCGTGCTGGACGAAGGCCTGGCGCTGCTCGGACCAGCCGCGGCGCATGATCCGGCGGTAGATCGTGTCGCGGCACTGCCGCCACCGGGGGAGATCGGCGGGCAGTCCGCGCCGGTTGGCCATCCGGATGGCCCGTTCGATCGCCACCCAGCACATCAGCCGCGAGTACAGGAAGTCCTTGCGGCCGCCGCGGGTCTCCCAGATGCCCTCGTCCGGCTGGTCCCAGTGGCAGCACACCCAGTCGACCAGCGCGCAGACGTCGTCCCACTGGCCGCTGGAGATGGGCTGCGCCCACTTGTCGTACAGGTAGATCGAGTCGATGAGCGCGCCGTAGATGTCGAGCTGGAGCTGCTCGGCGGCGTCATTGCCGACCCGCACCGGCGCGGAGCCCTCGTACCCTTCCAGATGGTCGAGCTCGCGCTCGGGCAGGTCGGTGCGCCCGTCGATGCCGTACATGATCTGCAGCGGGCCGGCGTGGCAGCCGGCGCCCGGACTGATGTGCCGGGTCACGAACTTCATGAACGCCTCGGCCTCGCCGGTGAAGCCCAGCCTCAGCAGCGCGTACACGCAGAAGGCGGCGTCGCGCACCCAGACGTACCGGTAGTCCCAGTTGCGTTCGCCGCCGAGCTGTTCGGGCAGGCTCGTCGTCGGCGCCGCCACGATCGCGCCGGTGGGCGCGTAGGTGAGCAACTTCAGGGTGAGCGCGGAGCGGTGCACCATCTCCCGCCAGCGGCCCCGGTACTTCGATGCGGACAGCCAGCGGCGCCAGTAGGCCACCGTCTCGCCGAACTGCTCCTCCGCCTCCATGCTCGGGCACCGGCGGGGCGTCACGTCGCCCCCGACCCGGTCCAGCGCGAACACCGCCGACTCGCCCTCGGCGAGCTTGAAGTCCGCCCACGCGTCGAGACCGTCGGCCTCGAGCGGCACGGTGGCGGTCAGCGCCAGGGACAGGTCCTCGGAGTCGAAGACCGCCACGTCGCCGACCATCCGCAGGGTGTGCGGCCGGGCCCCGTAGTCGAACCGGGGCGCCACACGGGCCTTGAACGGGAGGGAACCGCGCACGCACAGCACCCGCCGGATCAGCCGGTGCCGCTCGGCCTCGGTCGACTCGCCGTTGATCGGCATGAAGTCCTGCACCTCGCCGACGCCGTCCTCGGTGAAGAACCGGGTGATCAGGACGTTGGTGTCGGGGAAGTAGAACTGCTTGGTCCGCCCGGGCACGCTCGCCGCCAGCTCGAAGGCGCCGCCCCGCTCCGCGTCCAGGATCGAGGCGAACACGCTCGGCGCGTCGAAGGCCCCGCAGCAGTACCAGTCGATCGTGCCGTCGGTGCCCACCAGGGCCACGCTCCGCAGATCGCCGATCAGCCCGTGCTCGGCGATCGGCAGATACCGTGAGCGCCCGAACCCCTCGTCCCTCGGTGTCTCGGCCATCACAGCCTCCCTCGCCCGGTCCGGCCGGCGCGGTTCCAGCTTAGGCGGGATCGAACACACGGGCCCCATGAATCGAGAACCCGGCCGATCACACTGTGACGACCCCGACGCCCGCCTCCTCGAACCGCCGCACCGTGTGCTCGTCCACCGCCGTGTCCGTGACCAGGGTGTCCACCGTCTCCGCGGCGCAGATCCGGGCGAACGCCCGGCGGCCCAGCTTGCTGGAGTCCGCGGCGACGACCACGCGCTCGGCACGCTCGCACAGCAGCCGGTTGATCGCCGCCTCCGCCTCGTCGTGCGCCGCCGCGCCGTGCACCACGTCGAGGGCGACGACGCCGAGCACCGCCACGTCGAGGGTGATCTGGCTGAGCACGCCGTCGGCGAGCGGACCGATGAGCTCGTACGACTGCGCCCGCGCCACCCCGCCCGTCACCACGATCTTGAACTGGGGGCGGACGGCCAGCTCGTTGGCGATGTTGAGCGCGTTGGTGACCACGGTGAGCGCGGGTGAGCCGGCGGCGAGGTCGCTGCGCACGGCCAGGGCCCGGGCCACTTCGGTGGTGGTCGTGCCGCCGGTCAGCCCCACCGCCTCGCCGGGGGCGACGAGATCGGCCACGGCCTTGGCGATGCGCTGTTTCTCAGAGGCGTGCCGGGCCGTCTTGTAGCGCAGGGGGAGCTCGTACGACACGCCGTGCACGACTGCGCCGCCCCGGGTGCGGACGAGCATCTGCTGCTCGGCGAGCTGGTCGAAGTCCCGGCGGATCGTCGCGGCCGAGACCGCCAGCTCGGCAGCCGCCTCCTCGACGTCCAGCCGGCCGCGCTCGACGAGCAGCTCCAGCAGCGCCTTCCAGCGGGCGTCGCGCGACATCCGCACCCTCCGTCCGTTCCTCGTTCTGCGGCGACCCTAGCGCACCGGACCTGCGGCCGAGATGCTTGATTGTGCTTGAAAGAGGGCAGTAACTTGCAAGAATAATCAGCAAGGGAGGGGTGTCGCATGACGCACGTCGAGGACGAGCTGCGCAGCCAACCGGAGTGCTGGACCCGCGCCGCGTCCCTGGCGGCGCGGCACGGGGACGCGCTGCCCGCACCGGGGGAGCGGGTCGCGATCGTCGGCTGCGGCACCTCGTACTTCATGGCACAGGCCGCGGCGGCCCTGCGCGAGGGTGCGGGGGAGGGCGAGACGGACGCCTTCGCGGCCTCGGAGTTCCCGTACGGCCGCCCGTACGACCGTGTCGTCGCCGTCACCCGCTCCGGCACCACGACCGAGGTGCTGGACCTGCTCGGAAAGGTGAACGGCCCCACCCGGACGACCGCGATCACCGCCGACCCGAGCACGCCCGTGACGGACGCCGCCGACGACGTCGTCGTGCTCGACTTCGCAGACGAACGGTCCGTCGTGCAGACGCGCTTCGCGACCACCGCGCTGACCCTGTTCCGCGCCCGCCTCGGACTGCACACCGAGTCCGTCGTCGCGGACGCCCGCACCGCGCTGGCCGCCGAGCTGCCCGAAGGCCTCGTGGACTGCGGCCAGTTCACCTTCCTCGGCCGCGGCTGGACCGTGGGTCTGGCGCACGAGGCCGCCCTGAAGCTGCGGGAGGCGGCCCAGGCGTGGACCGAGTCCTACCCGGCGATGGAGTACCGGCACGGCCCCATCAGCATCACCACGCGCTCCACCGCGACCTGGATGCTCGGTGCGGCGCCGGAAGGGCTCCCCGAGCAGGTGCGGGCCACCGGCGGCCGATGGGTGGCGGGCGGCCTCGACCCGCTCGCCGAGCTGGTCCGCGCACAGCGGCTCGCGGTCGCCGTGGCCCGAGCCCGAGGCCTGGACCCGGACCGGCCCCGCCACCTCACCCGCTCGGTGATCCTCTGAGCCGCCCGCAAGGAGCAGCCGTGCCCCTCGTGACCACCGGTGCACTCGTCACCCGCGCGGCCGCGGCCCGAGCCGCCGTCGCCGCCTTCAACATCATCACCCTGGAGCACGTCGAGGCGGTCGTCGCGGGTGCCGAGTCCGTCGACGCACCCGTCGTCCTCCAGGTCAGCGAGAACGCGGTCAGGTTCCGCCACGGACGACTGCTCCCGCTCGCCCGCGCGGCCGTCGCCGCCGCCGAACGGGCCGCCGTACCCGTCGCGTTGCACCTCGACCACGTGCAGAGCGACGCCCTGCTGCGGCAGGCACCGGACGCCGGGTTCAGTTCCGTGATGTACGACGCGTCCCGGCTGCCGTACCAGGAGAACCTGGCCGCGACCCGGGCCGCCGCCGACTGGGCGCACGCCCAAGGGCTGTGGATCGAGGCCGAGTTGGGCGAGGTCGGCGGCAAGGACGGACGGCCGCCGCTGGACGCCCACGCGCCCGGCGCGCGCACCGACCCCGCCGAGGCCCGCGCCTTCGTCACCGACTCCGGCGTGGACGCCCTGGCCGTCGCCATCGGCAGCACGCACGCCATGACCACCCGCACCGCCACCCTCGACCACGCCCTCCTCAAGCGCCTCTCCGGCACCCTGGACGTCCCCCTCGTCCTGCACGGCTCCTCGGGCGTCCCGGACGACGAACTGACGGAGGCGGTCGGCGGCGGCATCGCCAAGGTCAACGTCGGCACCGCACTCAACATCGCCATGACCGGTGCGATCAGGGAGTTCCTCACCGCCCACCCCGAGGCGGTCGACTCGCGCAGCTATCTGAGCGTGGGCCGGGAGGCGATGGCCCGGGCGGTGGCACGGATCATCACCACGCTCCGCCGGCCCACTACCGCTTGACGGCCTTCAGGACCACGAACTTCGGATCACTGGCGACCAGCGAGCTGTTGCCGAACAGCCGCCGCAGCTTGACGTGATACCCGAGGTGCCGGTTGCCGATCACCCACAGCTCGCCGCCCGGCCGCAGCGCGCGCCGCGCGCCGGTGAACATCCGCCACGCCGTCGCATCGGTCGTCGCCTGGTGCGAGTGGAACGGCGGATTGTTCAGCACCAGGTCGACACTGCCGGAGGGCACCCCGGCCAGCCCGTCCCCGACCCGGAACTCGGCGTGCCCGGGCACGCCGTTCGCCTTGTACGTCGCCTCCGCCGACGCCGCGGCCTGGAACGACTCGTCGACGAACAGGACCTCGGCCTCGGGGTTCGCCACCGCCACCGCCGTACCGACGACACCGTTCCCGCAGCCCAGATCCACGACCCGCCGCGGGCCGCGCGTGTCCGGCAGATGCTGCAGGAGGAAGCGGGTGCCGATGTCCAGCCGGTCGGCGCAGAAGACGCCCGCATGGTTGACGACGGTGTGCCCGGACACCGGACCGATGCCGCCGGGCAGCACGTAGCTGTACGGCCACGGGTTGGCGGGCCGGACGAGGGACGGATCCGGCGTGCAGAAGATCAGCCGGGCCTTCTTCTCGGCGAGCGAGGTACGAGTCGGGCCGAGGATCCGCTCGAACAGGTTCAGCGTCGAGGTGTGGATCTCCTTCACCATGCCGGTGCCCACGACGACCGTGCCGGGGTGCACGGCGGGCGCCAGCCGCAGCAGCTGGTCCTCCAGCAGCGCCAGGCTCTTCGGCACCCGCACCAGCAGCACGTCCACCCGGTCGGGCGGCGGATCCTGGGTGGTGAGCAGACGCACCGTGCCGGGCTCCACGCCGCCCCGGGCGAGGTTCGCGCGGGTCGCCTCCTGCGTCAGGAACGAGTCCGTGATCTGCACCGGCCCGTGCGCCGCCAGCGCGGTCACCAGCGCGCCCCAGCGGTCGCCGAGCACCACGACCGTGCCGGACAGCGGCACGCCCTCGCTCGCGAGGTGCCGCAGCAGGTACTCGTCGGAGGCGTCCCAGGCACGCAGGCGGTCGCGGGGGTCCTCGGGAAAGCGAGCCAGCGCGAGCTCGCCCCAGGGCGTCGTCATACGGTCGTTCATCGTGCGGTCAAGGCTAACCGAGCCGCAGCTCAGGGCCGCTGCGGGAGGATGGACGGCATGGAGGCCGAGCTGTTCCCCAGGGACCGTACGGAGATCGCACCGGGCGCGGTGCACGTGCCGGACTGGCTCGACGCGGAACGCCAGCGCGAGCTGCTGAGCGCCTGCCGGCAATGGGCGCGCCCGCCCGCGGGGCTGCGCACGGTCCGCACGCCCGGCGGCGGCACGATGACCGCCCGCCAGGTCTGTCTGGGCCGGCACTGGTACCCGTACGGCTACGCCCGCACGGTCGTCGACGGAGACGGCGCCCCCGTGAAGCCGTTCCCGGCGTGGCTCGGTGAGCTGGGTCGGCGCGCGGTGGCCGACGCGCTCGGCGCGGAGGCGGCCACGGGGGCCGCGTACGACATCGCGCTGATCAACTTCTACGACGGCGACGCCCGCATGGGCATGCACCGCGACAGCGACGAGAAGTCCGCCGCGCCGGTGGTGTCCCTGAGCCTCGGTGACACCTGCGTCTTCCGGTTCGGCAACACCGAGACCCGGGCCCGGCCCTACACGGACGTCGAGCTGCGCAGCGGTGACCTGTTCGTGTTCGGCGGGCCGTCGCGGATGGCGTACCACGGGGTGCCGCGGGTGCAGGCCGGCACTGCGCCGCCCTGGCTCGGCCTGACCGGACGGCTGAACATCACCCTGCGGGTCAGCGGCTTCCCGGCGGACGCCGGCTGACGTGCGGATCATGGGAGACTCGCCCTCATGAGCGGCAAGGCGGACCCCCGGCCGGCGGGGGAAGGGACCACCTCGAGGACGCGACTGGACCGGGGGCGCGGTGCGCTCGGGCCCGCGTTGGAGCTCGTGCACACCGGGCGGGCCCCGACCCGGGCCGTGCTCACCGCCGAACTCGGCGTCACCCGGGCCACGGCCGGCGCGGTGGCTGCCGAGCTGGAGGCGTTGGGGCTGATCCGGGTCGACGCCCGGCCGGGTGCCGCCGCCGGTTCCCAGGGCCGCCCCTCGCACCGGCTGGAGCTCGCAGAGGACGGGCCCGTGGCGCTGGCCGCGCAGGTGCACGCCGACGGGTTCCGGGCGGCACTGGTCGGACTCGGCGGGCGGATCGTGGCGACCGCGCCCGGCTGCGAGGTCGTCGACGCCGATCCGGCGAAGGTGCTCGGGTCGGTCGTGGAGGCCGGTGCGGAGCTGCTGCGCGAGACCGGGCGGCGGTGCGTGGGCGCCGGTCTCGCGGTGCCGTCGGCGGTTGCGGAGCCGGAGGGCCTGGCACTGAACCCACTGCACCTGGCGTGGCCGGCGGGCGCGCCCGTGCGGGAGATCTTCGCCGAGTGCGTCCGCGCGGCCGGCGTCACCGGACCGGCCTTCGCGGCCAACGACGTCAATCTCGCCGCGCTCGCCGAGCACCGGCACGGCGCCGGGCGCGGCTCCCGCGACCTGCTGTGCGTGGCCACCGGGCACCGCGGGGTCGGCGGTGCGCTGGTGCTCGACGGGCGGCTGCACTCGGGCAGTTCGGGCCTCGCCCTCGAAGTCGGCCACCTCACCGTCAACCCCGAGGGCCGCCCCTGCCACTGCGGCAGCCGCGGCTGCCTCGACGTCGAGGCCGACCCGCTGGCCTTCCTCACGACGGCGGGCCGCGAGCCGGGCCCCGAGGTGTCCCTGCTCCAGCAGGCCAACGAACTGATCCGGCACGAGTACGACGACCCCGGCGTGCGCGCTGCCGCAGAGGCCCTCATCGACCGCCTCGGCCTCGGACTCGCCGGCCTGGTGAACATCCTCAACCCCGACCGGATCATCCTCGGCGGCCTGCACCGCACCCTCCTGGACGCCGACCCCGACCGGCTGCGCGCGGTCGTCGCCGACCGCAGCCTGTGGGGCCGCAGCGGCGGCGTCCCCATCCTGGCCTGCTCCCTCGACCACAACAGCCTGGTCGGCGCCGCGGAGTTGGCGTGGCAGCCGGTGCTGGACGATCCGCTGGGTGCGCTGGCGACGGCGTGACGCCTACGGGGTCCGCTCCGTCAGACTCCACAGCGCCGCCACCGCCGGGCGGCGCAGATCGGCCCGCCGGACGCACAGCCCGATCGGCAACGGCTCCGGCGGCGGACCAGGGGCGGGGATCGCCGACAGCCGGTCGTGCATCGAGCTGTGCTCCAGTACGAGGCGGGGAACCACGCCCGTGCCGCAGCCCAGGGCGACCAGCGTCAACAGCCCTTCGTGACCGTCCGGTTCACCGGCCACGTCGGGAACCCGGCCGCGCGCCCGGAACCAGCGGTCGGCCGCCTCCCGGACCAGGCCCCGGTGCGGCAGTACGAAGGGCCCTTCCAGACCGGGGTCCGGCCGGTCCCGGGCGGTCACGAAGACCAGCTCGGTGACCGCTACCGTCCGGCTCACCAGCGGCTCCGGCAGCCGCGCCGGGATCCCCGCGACCGCCACGTCCACCTCCCCCTCGTCCAGCCGGGCCAGCGCGGCCGCTGCGTCCCCGGTGCGCAGATCCAGCCGTACCTGCGGATGCGCGGCGCGAAACGGCCCCAACAGGTCGGCCAGCAGCGCCTGACAGGCGGTCACCGTGGCGAACACCGTGAGACGGCCGGTGAGTTCGGCCGGGTCGGGATGCTCCTCACGGTAGGCACGCCACAACTCCAGTGCCTGGACGGCGTAGGCACGGAAGCGATGCCCCTCCGCCGTCAGCGACACCCCCCGCGGACCCCGGTCGAACAGCCGGTGCCCGAGGTCTGCCTCCAGCCGCTGCACGGTCCGGGTCAGCGTCGCGGGACTCACATGACAGTCGAGGCTCGTCCGCCCGAAGTTCAGCGTCTGCGCCAGATGGAGGAAGAGGCGCAGCTCCCGATGGTCGTCTCGCACACCCTGACCTCAGCCTTTCATTTCGCGCAACACCCCGCTGCACAAGTTGCGCTTGCCGCAACACTCGGCCGGAGCCTACAACTCGGGCATGACCTCGACCACGTTCACCTCCCGCGTCTTCCCCCTCGAGACGATGGCCGTGCCCGGCGGCACGGAGACCGTCCTGCGCGGCGGCCGGCACCTCTTCCCACTGCTCCCGCAGGCCTTCGACGGCGTCCGCCGTATCGGCGTCATCGGCTGGGGACCGCAGGGCCGCGCCCAGGCCCTCAACCTCCGCGACTCCCTCGCCGGCACCGGCATCACCGTCGCCGTCGGCCTGCGCCCCGGCTCCCGCTCCGTCGCCGACGCCCGTGCTGCAGGCTTCACCGAGGAGGACGGCACGCTCGGCGACTGGCTCGCCGTCGCCGCCGACAGTGACCTGGTGATCCTGCTGATCGCGGACGCCGCGCTCGCCGCCCACCACGGCGAACTCTTCGCGGCCCTCAGGCCCGGCGCCGTCATCGGCCTCTCCCACGGCTTCCTGCTCGGCCATCTGCGGGAAACGGGTGGGGAGTTCTCGCCGGGGCACGGGGTGATCGCCGTGTGCCCCAAGGGGATGGGCGACTCCGTGCGGCGGCTGTATCTGCAGGGCGCGGAGATCAACGGTGCCGGGATCAACAGCAGTTTCGCCGTGCACGCCGACCCCGACGGCCGTGCCGCGGACCTCGCCCTCGGCTGGTCGGTCGCGCTCGGCTCGCCGTACACCTTCCGCACCACGCTCGACAGCGAGTACCGGTCCGACATCGTCGGCGAACGCGCCATCCTGCTCGGTGCGGTGCACGGCATCGTCGAGAGCCTGTACACCCGCTGCCGGCTGGCCGGCGACGACGAGGTGACGGCGTACGAGAGGTCCTGCGAGAACATCACCGGCCCGATCGCCCGCACCATCTCGCGTGCCGGACTGCGTGCCGTGCGCGAGAACCTCGATCCGGTCGGCCGGGACGTCTTCGACCGGGCGTACACGGCGACGTACGGACCGGCGCGCGAGATCGTCGCCGAGATCTATGACGAGGTCGCCGACGGCACCGAACTGCGCAGTGTGCTCCTCGCCGAACGCCGGCTCGGCGCCCGACCGATGAGCGAGATCGGCGGTTCACCGATGTGGGCGGCCGGGGAGCAGGTACGCGCCCGGCGGGCCGAACGGGCGCCGGACGTCGACCCGTTCACCGCCGGTGTGTTCGTCGCGACGATGACTGCCCAGGTCGATGAGTTTGCCGAGCGCGGCCACCCGTGGTCCGAGATCGTCAACGAGTCCGTCATCGAGGCTGTCGACTCCCTGCTGCCCTACATGCACGCCCGCGACGTGGCGTTCATGGTCGACAACTGCTCCCGCACGGCCCGCCTCGGCGCCCGCCGCTGGGGCCCGCGCTTCCAGGCCGCGTACGAGCAGATCGCCTTTCCGGCGGCCGAACACTCGGCGGACGACGCCCTGTTGACGGCCTTCGACACTCATCCCGTGCACGAGGCGCTGTCCACGGCCGCCAAGCTCAGGCCGACCGTGGACATCTCCGTGGGCTAGGGCCCGGGCGTCTACGGCGTGTGACGCCGAGTCACACGCTCGGAGAGTCGGCCTGCGCGTACTGCGCCAGCCCGTTGCCGAGCGACCAGTCGATCGACTCGTTCTCGGTCAGGGTCACGAAGACGTTCCGGGGCTCGGTTCCCGCGTAGGCCTGGGCGAGTTCGGCGATCCGCCGGTACAGCGCCCTCTTCTGCGCGGGGCCGCGCCCGGAGCGCAAGGTGATGGAGACGTACACGATGCCGTCGTCGCGGTGCACGCCCAGATAGTCGCCGTGGCGCAGAGCGCCGTGGACGCCGTCGTGGCCGACCAGCACCTGGAACCGGTCGTCGGGCGGGATACCGATCGTCTCCATCAGGGCCTCGTGCACGGCGCGACCGAGTGCGTCGAGACGATCGGGGTCGGCTCCGAGGGCGTCTATGCGGACGAAGGGCATGTCGGCGTCTCTCCTTTCATGTGCGGCGCGGCCTCGGGACGAGTTCACCACCGCAGTTGGGGCAGATGCCCTGCATCGCCTCGGTGCACGGGACGCAGAAGGTGCACTCGTACGAGCAGATGCGGGCGGGGGCGTCGGGCGGCAGCGACGCGGTCTCGCAGCGTTCGCATCGGTCGCGCATCTCCAGCGCCATGTCCTCACCTTTCCTCGCTGCACAGGGCCAGGTCCGTCACCTCCCATCCTCCTTGCGCTGCGCGTGGCCGAAAGGGTGTGCAGGGTCAAAGATCACCACGATCGGGCCACGCCCCGGCCGGACCTCAGCGCCAGTCGGCGGCGAAGGCCCGTCCGGGATTGTCGGTGAGAATGCGTGCCACCAGCTCCTCACCGAGGGCGAGCGAGAGCCGCGGCCGCACGCGACGCAGCAGATACGGCATTCCGGGACCGCCGTCGACCGACCGCGCACCGGCGACGACGGTGTCCCCGCCGAGCAGCAGCCGGTGCCCGAACCCGGCCTCGGCCAGCGCCCGTACCGCGTCCGGCATCCGCCAGTCGGTGGCGTGATGCGCGCGCGAGGGCCCGTCGAAGGCCAGCCAGCAGCCCGCCTCCGCGGCCCGGCGGTGGAGCGGGAGGTCGGGGGAGCGGTTGAGATGGCCGAGGATCACCCGGTACGGAGGGACGCCCAACTCGCCGCACAACAGCTCCAGTACGTCGAGTACGCCCGTCCCCATCTCCAGGTGCACGGCGATGGGCGCGTCCGTCGCGTGGTGGGCCTCGGCCGCGGCGGTCATCGTCCAGCGGGCGTGCGCGTCGAGGGCATGGAAACCGCCGGCGACCTTGATGAGCCCGGCGCGGACCCCCGAGGTGCCGATGCCCTCCGTCAGTTCGGACGCGAAGAGGTCGGCCAGCTTCCCGCGCAGTTCGTCGAGCAACTCCGGGCTGTAGTGCGCCGCTTGATGCAGTCCCGTCGCGCAGACCAGGTGCACCCCGGCGACCCGGGACAGCGGCGGCAGGTCGGCGGCCCGGCGCCCCATGCCGTACGGCGTCCACTGCACGACGGCCGAACCGCCGACCGCGCGGAACGCGTCCAACTCGGCCCGCGCGGCAAAGGTGTCGTCGAGCTCCTGGCCGGGCAGTTGCGGGGTGCTCAGGAAGAGGTGGTCGTGCGCGTCGCACACGCCCAGATCCTCAGGCCGTACATCCCCGAGGACCGTACGGACCGCACTCACCACTGCCGCCCCCGCGGCAGTGCGCCGCGCCCTGGGGCCGACAAGTGCAGCACCTGGTACACATCGCCGTCGGCCTTGGGCATGCCGTGCTCCCAGAGCGAGAAGTGGGCCAGCTCCCACGCGCGCGTGTCGACGACGGCCGCCGCCAGCACGGCGCCGTCCTGCGCCGCCAGCCGCTCGGTCTCGCCCGCCGCGTCCGCCATGAACCCGGCCAACTCGGCACCCTCCGGAACCGGTTGGCGCCGACGCACGGCGTACCCGGCGGGGGAGCCGGCGGCGCTGCCCTCCTCGTACGCGAGCCCCGTCCACTGCCGCACCCGCGGCCGCCCGAAGTCGTTCACGGGGCCCTGGAAGGCGCCTCCCCACAGGAAGGTGTTCATGCCCTCCATGGTGTTCCAGAGGTAGAACGGCCCGTACTGGTTGACCGGCGAGCCGTGCATCCCGCGCTCGCGCAGCAGATACGTCTTGATGCCGAGGCCGTCCCAGTCGTCCAGCAGATGCCCGACGCGCGCGACGCGGGAGCGGATGACGTCCATGTCGTAGTCGGCCGGCAGGGTGAACTCGTACTGCATGGCATGCATGTCAAGGGCCCTTCTCAGGCGGGATAGTCGGCCACGTGGTCGTGCCACTCGGCGGTCGTGCCGTCTTCGGCGGCTCGACGACCGCGAGGCGCGTCATGAAGGTGCGCGGCCCGGCCCCGTGCCAGTGCCACTCGCCCGGCTCGACCCATACGGTGTCGCCCGCCCGGATCACCTCGACGTCGGTGAAGTTCTCCGCCGGACCTGCCGGCTGGCGGGGCGCTGCCGGGTGATGTGCACGTGCGTGAACTCCTTCAAGGAGTACGGGCGTTGGCTTGCGGTGCGAGCAGCGAGAGCAGCCCCCGCACCCCCGCGTCGAAGGCGGCGGGCGAACCGGACGCGCGGGCGAGGACGTAGCCGCCCTGGACGGTCGCGACGATCGTCGCCGCGATCGACTCGCCGTCGAGCCCGGCCGCGAACTGGCCCTGCTCCTTGCCCTCCTCGACGATCCCGGCGAGCCGCTCACGCAGCCAGTCGAGCGTCTCGTCGACGGGCGCGCGCAGCTCGTCACTCGCGATGACGTCCGGGTCCATCGTCAGCCGCCCGATCGGACAGCCGCGCAGCACATCGCGCTCGCGCCGCAGATACGCCTCGATGCGTTCGTACGGTGTTCCCGGACCGTCGAGTACTCCCCCGGCGGTAGCCCGCATCTCCTCGGCGGTCCGCCGGATCGCGGCCAGCGCGAGATCCGGCTTCCCCTTGAAGTGGTGGTACATGCTGCCCTGTCCGGCCCCCGCGCGCTCCAGGATCGCCTTGGGGCTGGTGCCCACATAGCCGCGCTCCCACAGCAGTTCACGGGTGGACTCGATCAGTCGGTCCGAGGTGTTCATGCCACTACCGTACATACTAGTAGTTACAGAAGTCGAGCCCCCCGGAGCAGTGGAACCAGCCCTCCGTACTCCCCGCGAGGTACACGCACTGCCGCTGGCCGTACGACGACCCGGCCCCCTCCCGGCGCGAGTCTCGAGGCATCACCGAACGACCCGACCGAACCGACTCGGGAGATGACTCGAGATGCAGACCCTGGCACACTTCGCAGATGGCGGCCCCGGCCCGTGGATCCTCCTCTTCCCGCTCATCTGGGCGGCCGTCGTGATCGGCGGCATCGCGCTGCTGCGCCGCACGGTGTGGCGCGGACGCCGCGGCCCCTGGCGGCCCGCCGCCGACGACAACTCGCCCATCACCGTGCTCGGCCGCCGCTTCGCCTCCGGCGAGATCGACGAGGACGAGTACTGGCGCCGGCTGTCCGTCCTGGACGAGCAGTTCGGCCGTACGGGCAAGGGCGGCGCGGCATGACGACCACGACCGCCACGACAATTACGCCGACGGCCGCCCGCGTCGTCGACGCCGTGAAGGTGTACGGCAGCGGCGACACCAGTGTGAGGGCCCTGGACGGGGTGAGCGTCGACTTCCCGGCCGGCCGCTTCACCGCGATCATGGGGTCCTCGGGCTCGGGCAAGTCCACGCTGATGCACTGCGCGGCCGGACTCGACACGCTCACCTCGGGTACTGCCCACATCGGCGACACCGAACTGGGCTCCCTCGACGACCGCCGCCTGACCCTGCTGCGCCGCGACCGCGTCGGCTTTGTGTTCCAGGCGTTCAACCTGGTGCCCACGCTGACCGTCGCCGAGAACATCAGGCTGCCCCTGGACCTCGCGGGCGGTCGCGGCGACACCGAGTGGATCGACGCACTGATCGACGTGGTCGGCCTGCGCGGTCGGCTCCACCACCGGCCCGCCGAACTCTCCGGCGGTCAGCAGCAACGCGTCGCGGTGGCCCGCGCGTTCGCCGGACGCCCGGACGTCGTGTTCGCCGACGAGCCGACCGGCAACCTCGACTCCCGCTCCGGCGAGGAGGTACTGGGGCTGCTCGGCCGGGCAGTGCGCCAGATGGACCGCACGGTCGTCATGGTCACCCACGACCCGGTCGCCGCCGCCCACGCCGACGAGGTCGTCTTCCTCGCCGACGGACGCCTGGTCGACCGCATGGAATCCCCGACCGCCGACAAGGTCCTGGACCGCATCAAAGCCTTCGAGGTGCCGTCATGAACGCCTCCGTACGCCTGAGCGTGTCCTCACTGCGCGCCCACAAGCGCCGCTTCGCCGGTACCTTCCTCGCGGTGTTCCTCGGCGTCGCCTTCCTCGCCGGGACGCTCGTCATGGGCGACACGCTGCGGGCGAGCTTCGACTCGATGTTCGGCAACGCGACCAGCGGCACGGACGCCGTCGTCCGCAGCGCCGACGCCATCACCACGCCCGGCGAGAGCCAGGGCGTGCGCCGACCGGTCGACGCCGACCTGGTGGAGGCCGTCGAGCGGGTTCCCGGCGTCGCGGCCGCCGTGCCCAACATCGAGGGCGCGGGCCAGCTCCTCGGCGCGGACGGCGAGCCCATCGGCGGGCAGGGCCCGCCCACCCTCGCCGGCAACTGGATCACCGACCCGCAGCTCAACCCGTACGAACTCGCCGAAGGCCGCGCCCCGGAGAAGTCCGGCGAGGTCGTGGTCAACCGTGGCACGGCCGAGCGGGGCGACCTGAAGATCGGAGACACCACGACCCTGCGCATCCCGGAACCGGTCGAGGTGACGATCGTGGGCCTGGCCACCTTCGGCGGCGAGGACGGCATGGCGCAGGTGACCTTCACCGGCATGACGCAGGCCGACGCGGAGAAGTACCTCACCGCACGACCGGGCGACGCGGCCGGCATTCTGGTGCGGGCCGGTCCCGGGGTCGGCGAGCAGGAACTGGTCGACCGGCTGACGCCCGTGCTCCCCAAGGGGGTCGAGGCACTCACCGGGCAGGAGTCGGCCGAGGAGAACACCGAGATGATCTCCAGCCAGTTCCTGACCGTCTTCACGACTTTTCTGCTGGTGTTCTCCGGCGTCGCCCTGCTGGTCGCGACCTTCTCCATCCACAACACCTTCGCGATCGTCGTGGCCCAACGCACCCGTGGGAACGCCCTGTTGCGGGCGCTCGGCGCCTCCCGCCGCCAGGTCACCGCGTCGACCCTCGTCGAGGCGGGCGCCGTGGCGGTGACCGCGTCGGCCGCCGGTCTCGCGGGCGGCATCGGGATCGCCACCGGGTTGCAGGCGCTGTTCCCAGCCATCGGATTCCCCTTCCCCGAGGGCGATCTGGTGGTCAAGGCGCTCTCCCTGGTCCTCCCACTCGCCGTCGGGATCGTGGTCTGCCTGGGCTCCGCCCTGCTGCCCGCCGTACGCGCCGGCCGCACCGCACCCCTGGCCGCGCTGCGCGAGACGGCCGTCGACTCCTCCGGTGCCTCCCGGGTCCGCGCCGTCACCGGCACATCACTCGCCGCCCTCGCGTTGGCCCTGACGCTCACCGGTGTCCTGGTGTCGCCGTCCGTGTGGCTGGCGGGCAGCGGTGCCGTCCTGGCCCTGGTCTCCTTCGTGGTCCTCGGCCCGGTCGCCTCCACCACCGCCGTACGTGTCCTGGGCGGCCCCCTCGACCGGCTGCGCGGCGTCACCGGCTCCCTCGCCCGGCGCAACGCCCTGCGCAGCCCGAAGCGGACGGCCGCCACGGCGAGCGCGTTGATGATCGGCGTGGCCGTCGTGTCGCTGTTCACCGTGTTCGGAGCGTCCCTGAAGGCGACGATGGACCAGACGGTGTCGCGGTCCTTCGCAGGTGATGTGGCGATCAGCACCCCGTCGTTCGGCGGGGGCGGCAGCGGGCTCAGCCCGGAGCTGGCCGGCGCGATCGTGCAACTCCCCGAGGTGGACACGGCCGTGGGCCTCGGCAGCGGCGTCGCCGAGGTCGACGGACAGGGGCGGGCACTGACCGTCACCGACCCCGCCGCCCTGGAGCGCACCTTCGACCTCGGCGCCGTCCGGGGTTCCCTGGACGCCCTCGGCACCGACGGCATCGCGATCACCGGGAAGGAAGCCGACAAGCAGGACCTCACCATCGGAGACACGGCCCGGCTCACCTTCACCGACGGTCGGAGCGAGACCTTCACCGTCCGGGCCGTCTACGGCCAGTCCGAACTGGCGGGGGACTACGTCATCACCCGCGCCGCCTGGGCACCGCACCGCATCCAGGACTCCGACAGGCTCGTCGCGGTCTCCTTCGAGGACGGTGTGAGCACGGACGCGGGCAAGGCGGCGGTGGAGGGTGTCGCGGCCCAGTACGGCAACCCCGACGTGCAGACCCGCGACGAGTACGCGCAGTCATCGGCCGGAGGCATCGACATGATGCTCACCCTTGTCTACGCGCTGCTCGCCCTCGCGGTGCTCATCGCCCTCCTCGGCATCGCGAACACGCTGACGCTGGCGATCCACGAACGCACTCGCGAACTGGGCCTGCTGCGGGCCGTCGGCCAGACGCGTCCCCAGCTGCGGGCCATGGTCCGCTGGGAATCCGTCCTGGTCGCCGCCTTCGGCACGGCCGGCGGTCTCGGCCTCGGCGCCTTCCTCGGCTGGGTGCTGGTGGAGGCCTCCGACGGTGCGAGCGACAGCGCCTTCGCCTTCGCGATGCCGCCCGTGCAACTCGCGGTGGTGGCGCTGGTGGGCCTCGCGGCCGGGGCTCTCGCGGGCCTGCGGCCGGCCCGGCGTGCGGCCCGCCTGGACGTGCTGCGCGCCATCGCGACGGAGTGACGGGCCTCGGCCCTGCGGTGACTTCGCCGAGGCCCACTCACCGCCCGGTCAGCCGACAACGGCCGACCGGGCGGGAGCGTGTTCGGGCGTACGGCCGACGGGTTCGGCCTCCGCGAACCTGGGTGCGGGCTCCGAGGCCGTGCGGCGGGCCGGGCGTGGGGGTGCCTTCACCGCGGGCGAGGCCGTCGGCAGTGTGAACCAGACGACCTTGCCCTGGTCACCGTCCGGCCGCACACCCCAGCTCTCGCTCATCGCCGCCACCATCGCGAGGCCGCGCCCGCAGGTGGCCAGCGGATCCGCGTCCGCCACCACCGGGAGGCGGGGGTCGCGGTCGCGTACCGACACCATGAGCCGGTCGAGCAGCAGCTCGATCTCCACGGTGCACGTCTTGTCGGGTTGGGCATGCCGGTGGACGTTCGAGAGCAGTTCGGTCACACCGAGCGCCGCTCGGTCTATCAGGGCATCCAGGTGCCAGTAGCGCAACTGCGCAGATACGATTCTGCGGACCTGGCCGATCCGCGACGGCAGGGCTTGGAGCTCCACCGTGCAGTGCCTGCGTGGGTGACTGATCACGGCTGCGACTCCCCGACGTGAGGTCCGGAAGAACACGGAGTTCGAATCCAGCAGCGCGCCTGCGTGAAACGGCCGCCTGCTGTCGTGACCGGCGGCTGGTTCGCAGCGTTATCGCCGGTAAACCCAGAGTGACGTGAGACCAGAGTGACGCAGGGGGTCCGGCCGCGCAACTCGCGGCTGCGCGGCGGCCATGGCTCGTCCGAGCGGCCTGCACGGCTCACGTCGATGTGGCCTGCACGACTCAGGTGGGCGTGGCTGTCACGGCCCACCGCCGCCGGTCGGCCACCGCGGGCCACCACGGCTCGGCCGCCCCGCGCCCCCTCGCCTCGCTCGCCCGGCGCCACCGCGGCTCGGCCGGCCGCCGCCACCCCCGCCGGGCCGCCCCGCCCCGGCGGCGCTCAGCCGTCACGGCGTGCCGCCCTGCGTACGGCCTCGATGAAGCGGCGTGCCGCGGGCGGTCCCGGCTCGCCCGGCGCGGGGTCGTGCTCGCCCAACGTCAGTGAGTAGCGCTTGCCGTTGAGGTCGGCAAGCGCGCGTGCCCCGGAAGCGAACCAGGGCTTCGACGCCCGCACCGCCTGCACCGGTGCGCTGTCGATCTCGCTTCCGTAACTGGTGAGCAACTCCAGCCTGCCGTCGCTGATCCGGACCTGTCCGGCCCGGGTGAGGGAACGCAGGCCCTTACCGATCCGCACCCCCATGGCCGTGAACTCCGGCTCCGCCATACCCTCCTGCCCCCTCGTCGTGTGTGGCTTCCCGTCCGGCGTTTTCGTCCCGCGCGGTGCAGTCTGCCCGTCACCGAAGTCGCGCACCAGTGCGCACGTCACCCGGGCATAGGCCACCCGGAGCACTCGCGCGAATGCGCCCCCGAGGGCTTCCGCCGGGGGTGGCGCGCAACGGTCCGCTGCGCCCCCAGGGTCGTCTTTGAGCTGCTCAAAGATGCGTTTATGCAGGTGAGAAGCGTGCGGAAGCCTGTTTATGATCGGTGTACCGGCCGCGCCACCCGCCGTCGGCGCGCAGCCCAAGGAGCCCCGCCGTGACCACCCCCCAGCAGACCAGGACCGGCGCCACCCTCGACGTCGACCACAGCGACACCGTCTACCGCGGCTGGCTGAAAGAAGCCGTCCGCAAGGTGCAGGCCGACGCCAACCGTTCTGCCGACACCCACCTCCTCCGTTTCCCGCTGCCGGACCACTGGGGCATCGACCTGTACCTCAAGGACGAGTCGACCCATCCCACCGGCAGCCTGAAGCACCGGCTCGCCCGCTCGCTCTTCCTCTACGGCCTGTGCAATGGCTGGATCCGACCGGGCCGCCCGGTGATCGAGGCCTCCAGCGGCTCCACGGCAGTCTCCGAGGCGTACTTCGCGAAGCTGATCGGCGTGCCCTTCATCGCCGTCATGCCCCGCACGACGAGCGCCGAGAAGTGCCGCCTGATCGAGTTCCACGGCGGGCAGTGCCATTTCGTGGACGACCCGCGCACGATGTACGAGGAGTCCGCCCGCCTCGCGGCCGACACGGGCGGCCACTACATGGACCAGTTCACCTACGCGGAACGCGCCACGGACTGGCGCGGCAACAACAACATCGCCGAATCCATCTTCCGTCAGCTGGAGTTGGAGCGGTTCCCGGAACCCGCGTGGATCGTCGCCACGGCCGGCACCGGCGGCACCTCCGCGACCATCGCGCGCTACGTCCACTACATGCAGTACGACACGCGCGTGTGCGTCGCCGACCCGGAGAACTCCTGCTTCTTCGAGGGCTGGACCACCGGCGATCCGGACGTCACCTGCGACTGCGGCTCACGCATCGAGGGCATCGGCCGGCCACGTATGGAACCGAGCTTCGTGCCCGGTGCCATCGACCGGATGATGAAGGTGCCCGACGCGGCCGGCATCGCCGCCGTGCGCGCCCTGGAGCAGGCCATCGGCCGCAAGGCGGGCGGCTCGACCGGCACCGGTCTGTGGAGCGCCCTGAAGATCGTCGCCGAGATGGTGGCGGACGGGCGTACGGGCAGCGTGGTCACCTTGCTCTGCGACCCCGGGGACCGCTACCTCGACAAGTACTACTCGGACACCTGGCTCGCCGAACAGGGCCTGGACATCACGCCGTACACGGCGGCGATCGGGACACTGCTCGCCACGGGCCGCTGGCCGGACTGAGCCGTCACCGTGCGAGCCGCCGGTCCAGCGCCGTCACGGCGTCCTTGAACGCGCGCCCCAGGCCCGCCCGCGCCAGCTCGAGCACGAGGCGGAACACCGGCGTCCCGTCGGCGGCGAACGTCCACTGCACGCGCGTGCCGGCGCCGGCCGGCGTGAGCCGCCACTCCTCGGCGAGCGCACGGACCCCCGGCGTGTTGGTCTCGTCGACGCGGTACGCGTACACCTCGGGCTCCTCGGCCACCAGGATCGTCTCCGCGAACCGCGTACCGCCCTTGAGCCGTATCTCCCGTCCGGCGCCGTCGTCGGTGGGCCGGGCCAGCGTCACCGCCGAGAACCACTGCGTCCAGCCGGGCACGTCCTCGGCGAGCGCACGGAAGACCGTCTGAGGGGGAGCGGTGATCTCGCGGGCGAAGACCAGCCGTACGGGCGCGGCCCGGACGAAGTCGACCTCCACCGGACGCAGACGGCGAGCCATGCGAAACCCCCTGTACGGCGGGCAGGGACAGGGCAGCCCACCATAGCTGGCGGCCCGTCAGATGTCTGCGCCGCCGACGCGGTCAGAGGTCTTCCGCGTCCTCCTCCTCGCCCGCCACCACCAGGTGTCGCAGATGCTCCGAGATCTCGGCCCGGGCATCGGCAGGCAGCCCCGAGTCGGTGACCAGCGTGTCGACCTGTTCCAGCGTGGCGAAGGAACTCAGGCCCACCGTGCCCCACTTGGTGTGGTCGGCGACCACCACGACCCGCCGCGCCGACTGCACCAGGCGCCGGTTGGTCTCCGCCTCCGCGAGGTTCGGTGTCGACAGGCCGGCCTCCGTCGATATCCCGTGCACTCCGAGGAACAGCACGTCGAAGTGGAGCGTCGCGATCGCCTGGTCGGCCACCGGCCCCACCAGCGAGTCGGAGGGGGTGCGGACGCCGCCCGTCAGCACCACCGTGGCCGCGCCCTGGCGCTGGCCCGAGGAGCGCTGCGCCGCGTGGAAGACGTCGGCGACCCGCACCGAGTTGGTGACGACGGTGAGATCGGGCACCTCGATCAGGTGGTGCGCCAGCGCATACGTCGTCGTACCGCCCGACAGCGCGATCGCCGAGCCCGGCGCGACCAGCTGCGCCGCGGCCTTGGCGATGTCCTCCTTGGCCGTGAGCTCCAGACCCGACTTGGCCTCGAAGCCCGGCTCGTGCGTGCTCGCCTCCGCCACCGGGACCGCGCCGCCGTGGACCTTCTCCAGAACGCCCTGGCGGGCCAGCGCGTCGAGATCGCGGCGGACCGTCATGTCCGACACGCCGAGCTTGCGAGTCAGCTCGTTGACGCGGACGCCGCCGCGGCGCCGCACCTCGTCCAGGATCAGGGCGCGCCGCTGCTCCGCGAGGAGGTTCTGATTCTCACTCACGTACGCTCCGGTCCTTTCCTCAATCCCGTCCGAATGCCCTCGCACCCGCTCCGACAAGGACATTCTCCCGGTCCCGGTGCGTTGGCGTCTCATGTTCGCACGGGTCGGCCCAGGACGCGTCACCGGCTGCCCCGACGCGAACATGCCACTGTGGCCTTGTCCTTTTATCCTTTGCCATCCTTGCCTGTCTGTCACATGGATCGGGGAGATTCGGTGACGAGAGGTGTGGGCGGGGCGTCCAGCGGAGATCCTTGAGCCCGCACCGACAGATGCCAACGGCACGTCTCGGGGGAAGTGCAAGAAGTGGAACGTGCGCAGGAACGTGCGTGGAGCGACGGGGCGGCCGGGCCCGCCGAGCGGCCCGATCATGCCGGGGCCGCCCTGGAACTGCTGGTCCACGGGGTGGGCGGCGCCACGCCCGAGCACATGCTGGACGACCCGCGCACGGTGCGGATCTCCGGCGACGACACCGCGGCCGTCTTCCGGCGCGCCGACGACGTCGAGGTCGAAACCCGCGCCGACACGGCCGAGCCGGACGAACGGGTCGGCCATGCCGCCGGGCGGCCGGTGCCCGAGGCGTACGTCTGGTCCAACCTCACCTCCGGCAACAGCGCCCGCGCCCTGTGGCTGCTGTTACTGCCGTTCATGGTGGCCAACCTCGCGCACTGGATGCGCCCGACCGCGCGGGGCCGCGTCCGGACGGTGCGGCTCTACGGGCTGCTGGTCCGACTCGTGGGACTGACCCTGACGGTGCTGCTCGTCGCGGCCGCCTGCGAGGTCGCCCTGGACCTGACCGCCTGGCAGTGCGCGGGCACGCCCGCCTGCGCCGAGCGGCATTCCTGGCTGGGCTTTCTGTCGCCCACGGAGTCCGACGGCGGCTGGTGGAGCCCACCGGGCCGCAGGCTCGCCCTGGCGTCCCTGGTGCCCGCCGCCCTGGTCGGCCTGCTGTGGTACCTCTCCCTGCGGACCTGGGCCGCGTACGAGTCCGAGCAGCCGCTGTCGCGCACCCCCGAGGACGACGAGGACACCGGCCGCACCTCACTGGGCCGCCCCGGCTTCTGGTACGGCCGGCGCCTGGTCGCCCGGCTGCGCGGCGCGCACACCGCCGCGGGCCTGCTCACGGTGGCCGCCGCGGTCGCCGGCGCCGCCGCCCGGCACGACCGTGAACCCGGCGGACCGGCCGTCCTGGAGACGCTGGGGTGGCTGCTGGAGGCGGCACTGGTGACCGGCGCGGCCCTCGTCGTGTGGGTGGTCTGCCGACGGGGCCGCAGCGAGCAGCACCTCGACCAGGGACTCGACGCGCCCCTCGTACGACACCTCCCGCTCGCCGCCCTCGTCCTGTTCGCCCTCACCCTGCTCTATGCCGGGTGGGAGCGCCCCGAGTGGGCATCGGACGGGCGGCTGCCGGGCGACGCGACCTTCGGCGGCATCGCCCTCGTGCAGGGCCTGCTGGTGATCGTCCTCGGCGTGGTCGCCCACCTCCTCCACCGCAGCGATCCCGACCCGCGTGCCGCGATGCGCGGCCTGGCCGGGCCCGCCGTCGCAATGCTGGCCTGCGCCCTCGGCGCCGTGATGTCCGGCGGCGTGTCCCAGCGGGTGGCCGACTGGCTGGACGGCACCCGGGCCGCCATCCCCGGTGCGCCGGTCCTGCTGACCTGGCAGGCGTCCGTGATCCCACCGCTGCTGGTGGTCCTGCTCGTCCTGTGCGGCTGGCAGGCGTGGCGCACGCTGGGGCTGGCCCGCGCGGAGCGCGCCGTGGTGGAACGCACCTACCCGGGGGAGTCCAAGGACCCCGAACGCACCCGCCGGATCGCGCGCACCCGCGCCATGGCCACGCTCACCGACCGCGGGCCCCTCTTCGTCGCCGCGATCTCCACCGTCGGCCTGCTCCTGGGCACCGGGGCCCTGGTCGGTGCCATGGCCACGGAGCAGACCCCGAGCCAGGCCGCCGAGCACACGCACCCCTTCGTCCACGGTGCCGCGGAGACCGCCCAGGCCCTCGGCTCCTGGCTGATCGGGCTCGGCTTCATCCTCTTCGTCACCTGGGGCCGGCGCGCCTACAAGGACGCCTCCGCCCGGCGCACCATCGGCATCCTCTGGGACGTCGGCACCTTCTGGCCGCGCGCCGCGCACCCCTTCGCCCCGCCCTGCTACGCCGAGCGGGCCGTGCCCGACCTGACCTGGCGGATCACCACCTGGACGCGCACCACGGGCGGACGCCTGGTGATCTCCGGCCACTCCCAGGGCAGCGTCCTCGCCGCCGCGGCGGCCTGGCAGCTGACCCCGACCGTGCGCAAGCGGGTCGCCCTGCTGACGTACGGCTCTCCGCTGGAGCGCCTGTACGGCCGCTGGTTCCCCGCCCACTTCGGCCCGGCCGCGCTCACCGCCCTGCACCACGACGTCGACTGCTGGGCCAACCTGTACCGGCTCACCGACCCGATCGGCGGCCCCGTACGGCTGCCCGACGACAGCGAACCCGAGGTCGACCGCGAGCCGTTGCAGGACCCGCTGGCCCACGGCCGCACCGACCTTCACCCGCTGCCCGCCCCCATCCTCGGCCACTCCGAATACCAGGCGGACCCGGCCTTCGGCGCCGAACGCGCCCGCCTGCTGGCCCGACTGCGCCCGGAGGTGCCGGCGCAGCGCCTGGAGGCCGACTCCTAGGTGGTGTGCCCGGCGGTCACCTGATTCTTGCGAGGATGCCCCGGCGTGCACGACTCCGTTGGGATATGGGGGTTGAGGGACATCCGCGTCAGATCGTGCGCTAAGCCGACGTCGGCCCTGGTGGGCGGCTGACGGAGCGCCGGCGAAGCGCCGGCTCGGAGAGGTAGCGCAGCAGCTGCACGGTGCGGATCACGCGGCCGACCTCACGGAACGCGGCGTAGGTGGCGTTCTTCTTGGAGCCCGAACGCAGCCGCTTGAGCAGCGTGGACGAGGAGATCGCCCCCTCCCGTACGGAGACCGCGACCTTCATCAGGTGCCGGAACTGGGACTCGATCAGGTCGAAGTCGATTGAGTTCTTGCCCGGCTCCCCGAACAGCGCGTCGATGTGCACGTACTCGGTCTGCTTGCTGGGCCGGTAGAAGGTCAGGCCCTTCCAGTTCCTGATCCTGGGCATGAGATCGAAGCCCAGCAGGTGCGCGAGCGCGAACACCGGCTGGGACGAGGCGGTGTCGGTGACGATCATCTCCGGGCGCTTGCCGCCGTCGCGGTCGTAGAGCACGTCCAGCACGTACAGGGAGTCGCACGGGGTGCCGGCCACGACCTTCCCTCCGAGCCCGGCGGCCTGGTCGTTGATCATGTTGAGCCAGGTGGCGCCGCCCCGGCGGCCGAAGAATTTCGGGTTCGGCCGCGCGTACACGCTCGGCACCGGGACGACGAACCGCATCCCGTCGACCGAGGCGACGAGGCCGCAGCCCCACGCATTCGCGAGGCCGATGGACGCTTGGTGCTCGATCAGGGTGACGTTCGCGGCTCGGTAGGTCGCGAGCCGCAGATAGGGCTGGTCGACGTGGGACACCCGTCCGTACTTCAGCGCGTCGATCCCGCCGATCACGGGGGTGTAGCCGACGTTGCAGCCGTGGGCGACCAGGAGCGCAGCGATCGTCACGTGCAGGTCCTTCAGCCGGGCCTCGCCGTCGGTGACCGAGGTGAACGCCTGGTCGGCGCCAGTCCAGGAGAACACCTCCAGCAGCACCTCGGGCAAGTCCACGCGGGGCAGCATCGCGTTCACCGCGGCCCGTAGGTCCAGCAGCGAGGCCGGTTCGGGCTCCGGCTCCAGCGCGGCGAAGTGCAGCCGCCCACATCGTCACCGCCCGCGACGACCATCGGATCGATCTGCTGGGACCCGTGGGGCTGGACACGGTCCATGAGTGCCACGACGGTGAGCACCTCGCCCAGAGTGCCTTCAGCGTCGACTGGGACACGAGGAAGGTCACGTGCCCGCACGGAGCGGTGAGCGCAAGCTGGTCCGACCAGCACAAAGCCGGCGGCACGCCGATCTTTCGCGTGCGCTTCGCGTCCCAGGGCTGCGAGCCGTGCCCGCTGCGATCCCGGTGCACCACGGCCGCGAACGGCACGTGGGGCCGTCAGTTGACGCTTCTGCCCCGCGAGCAGCAGCAGGTCCTGGAACAACAACGGGCCGAGCAGCAGACCACGCAATGGAAGGCCCGCTACGACGTCCGGGCAGGCGTCGAAGGAACGGTATCGCAAGCGGTGCGACGCACCGGAATCCGCCGCACCCGCTACACCGGACTGCCCAAGACCCATCTCGGCAACGTCCTTGCCGCCGCCGCGATCAACCTCATACGCCTCGACGCCTGGCTCAACCACACACCCTCGGCAAGACGAGAACCTCACACCTCGCCACTCTCGGACTGACAGCCTGATCCCCACACCGGTTTGCGCATTCCCCAACGGAGTCGTGAACGCCGGGGAGGAATCGCATCCCGTGACGGCGACGCGGAGCGTCGCCGTGTCCGGTCTGCTGGGGCGTGGAGCGCCCGCAAGGCCGCCGGTGGAGCCGAAAAAGCGAACGAGCGTGCCCGTGTTCGCCGGTTGTGGTGACTGTGTCGTGATGAGGGTACGGGTGTGCGCATGTCGTACGTACGGTCTCCTCGCGGAAGCCGGGGTGGTCGGCCGGGGCGTGGGAGGGGGGTGATGGCGTGTCGGTGGTGAAGGAGGGCGGGCATGCCCGGTACGCGTACCGGCTTCGCGTGTCGTCGACCGCCCGCACCGCCCTCCTGGCGGAGTGGGACCGGTGCCGTTGGATCTGGAACGAGTGCGTGGCCCGGTCGAAGAAGGCCCACGCCGAGAACGAGAAGTGCGGCCCCGCGATCCTGGACAAGATGCTGACCGAGGCCCGCGCCATCACGCCGTGGCTGGCCGAGGGCTCGTCGGTGCCGCAGCAGCAGCTCATCCGGGACTTCGGCACGTCCCGCGCGAAGGCGTTGAAGGACATCAAGGAACGCCTGCCCATGGCACGCCGGGCCGGGATGCCGACGTGGAAGACCAAGCGTGAGGCGCTGCCGACGCTGAACTACACCCGGCGCGGGTTCCGCCTCAGGGATGGCCGTCTGCACCTAGCCGGGGGCGTCGCGGTGACGGTGGTGTGGTCGCGGGACCTGCCCGCCGACCCGTCCAGCGTGCGGGTGTACCAGGACGTCCTGGGACGCTGGTACTGCTCGTTCGTCGTGCCCGCCGAGGTGCAGCCGCTGCCGGAGACCGGCCGCGTGATCGGGATCGACTGGGGCGTGAAGGAGACCGCGACTACCACCTCGGACGCCCACGACCTCCCGCACGCCGAGCACGGGAAGAAGGCCCGGGCGAAGCTGTTGCGCTACGACCGGATGATGGCTCGCCGCAAGCCCGCCAAGGGGCAGGCGGCCTCCAGGGGCTACCGCGAAGCGAAGAAGCTGCGGGCGAAGACGTACCAGAAGATCGCCCGGCAGCGGCAGGACACCGGCCGCAAGTGGGCCAAGCGTGTCGTGACCGACCACGACGCCCTCGCCGTGGAGGACTTCCGCCCGAAGTTCCTCGCCAGGACGTCGATGGCCCGCAAGGCGGCCGACGCCGCGATCGGCGCCACGAAGAAGGCCCTGATCGAGATGGGCCGCAAGCACGGGCGGGACGTCCGCCTGGTGCACCCCGCGCACACCACGATGGACTGCGCGTCGTGCGGAGCGAGAACGAAGCACGCACTTCCGCTGTCGGAACGTACCTACACCTGCACCGCATGCGGAGCTGTGTCCCCCAGGGACAAGAACTCCGCCCGCGTGATGCTCGTCCGGGCTGGTCTCAACCCGGCTGGTGCCGAGGGCGTAAGACCTCCCGGGCCGCTGGCCCAGGCGGCGGCCTGAGCCAGGAATCTCCTCCCCTTCAGGGAGGGGAGGATTCAAGAGGGGGAGCAGTCAAAGCAGTTCCGGCAGATCCTCCGCGTACAGCAGGGTCAGGTCGTCCGTGCTCGGTTCGTCGAGCTGGGCGACCCGGCTCGCGTGGCGCTCCACCATCGCCTCGAAGGTCTGCCGGGCGGTGCGGCCGTTGCCGAAGGCGGGGCCCTTCGGGATCGCGGTGAAGTACTTCAGGACGGCCTCCGCCGCACCCGGCGCCAGCCGGTACTCATGCTCGTCCGCCTGTTGCTCCACGATCCGCAGCAGCTCGTCGGGGGCGTAGTCGCTGAAGGTGATGGTGCGTGAGAAACGGGATGCCACACCGGGGTTGACGGACAGGAACCGTTCCATCTCGGCCGTGTAGCCCGCGACGATCACCACCACCGCGTCCCGGTGGTCCTCCATCAGCTTCACGAGCGTGTCGATGGCCTCCTTGCCGAAGTCACGGCCCGCGTCCTCCGGCGACAGCGCGTACGCCTCGTCGATGAACAGCACGCCGCCACGGGCCCGTTCGAACGCCTCCTGCGTGCGGATGGCGGTGGAGCCGATGTGCTCGCCCACCAGGTCCACGCGGGACACCTCGACCAGATGGCCCTTGTCCAGGACGCCGAGCGAGGCGAGGATCTCGCCGTACAGCCGCGCGACCGTGGTCTTGCCGGTGCCGGGGGAACCCGTGAAGACCAGGTGCCGCTTGACCGACGCCGCCTTGAGTCCCGCTTGCTGCCGGCGCCGGCCCACCTCGATCATGTCGGTGAGGGCCCGCACCTCGCGCTTGACGCTCTCCAGGCCCACCAGCGCGTCGAGTTCACCGAGCACGGCCTTCGAGGTCCGGGCCGACTGCTCCGGCTGCGTGGCCGCCACGAGCGGCTCCTGCTCGGTGGTGCGCTGCCCGGGGATCGCGCCGAGCAGGGACGTCGACCCACTCGCCGTCTGGACGACGGGTTCCGGGGGAGCGGGCGTGCGCAGGCTCGCGCTCTCGTCGCTGGTGCAGTCCTCCACGACCGGTCCCGCACCGGACCCCGCGTCGGGACCGGGGTCCGCGAACTCGTAACCCCCGCGTGCGCAGCGCTCCGTACGGCACTTCCTGAGCGTCGTACGGCACCCGTCGATCACATGGAAGCCGTAGCCACCGCTGCCCCGCACCCGGCAGTTCAGGAAGCTGCCGCGGCCGCCCGCCGACACATAGAAGCCCGCTTCCGCGGGGGAGTCGACCGTGCACCGCTCGATGGTGGGGTCGGCGCCCTTGGTCACGATCACGCCGGTCTGGGTGCCGGCCATCGTGCAGTTGCTGAGGGTGCCGCCGCTGCCGTGGTCACGGAACCATGCGCCGGTCGCGGCGTCCTTGATGCGGCAGTCGTCGAGCTGTGCCGTCGCTCCGTCGCTGACGGACACCGCCGTGTTGCGCACCTGGGACAGGTCGCTGTCGACGACGTCCGCACGGGAGCCGCGGTCGAGCACGAACAGCGCGTCCGGCACGTCGTGCACCCGGCAGGAGTCGAGCACCACCGTCGCACCGTCGCTGACCCACACGGCCGGGTAGTCGCCCGTGCTGTCGAAGATCTCGCACTGGTTGGCGTCGACGCGTGTGCCCGGGTCCCACACCGACAGGCCGTTGCGGCCGAACTGCCGCACGCTGGTGCGGGCCATCGTGAGGACGGAGCGGGAGCGCAGGTCGACCGCGTTCTCGGGGATGTCGTGGATTCGGCAGTCGGCGAGGGTGAGCACGGCGTCGGTGTCGAGGGTGACGCCGTCCGCAGTGGTGCGGTGCACATCGCAGTCGGTGAGGTGTGCGGTGGCCCGGCCGGTGATCTGCACGCCGCTGCCACGGACCTCGTACACCTCGCAACCCACCGCCTCCAGCCCGGAGTTCTCACCGGTCGCGGTCAGACCCGAACCCGAGGCGTGGTGCACCCGGCAGCGCTCCAGGCGCGGACGGGCGCCGCCGCGCACCGCAACGCCGGCCTGTCCGGCCGCGACGACCTCGCAGTCCTCGAACACCCCGCCCCCGCCGTCGACGACGGCGATGCCGATGCCCGCCGGATTGTCGACGGTGCACCGCCGCACGGTCGGGCGCGCGCTGCCGCGCACCTCGATCCCGGCGGCGGACCGGGTGACGACCCGCACGTCGGTCAGCTGCGGCGTGCCCTTTTCGACGAGCAGCGCGGGCGCGGCCGCGTCCTGCCCCTCCACGTGCAGGTCCTGCACCACCGCCGAGGCGCGCACGGTCAGCGGCACCCCGTCGACGGGTGCGATGCGCACGGAGCCGGGCGAGCCCTCGGGTCCGCGCAGGGTCACCGCCCGCTGCACGACGAGGTTCTCCCGGTAGGTCCCGGGGGCGATGGTGAGCACGTCACCGTCGGCCGCGGCCTCCAGGGCGGCGGCGAGCGATGCGTACTCACCCGTGCGGCGCCGCCACCGCGATGTACCGGTGTGCGTCACCTGGACCGTGCCCTGTGCCATGGCGTTGCTGTGCCCCCACCTCGGTCGTACTGATGGCTCGTTCGCCTGCGAGGCGTCACAGCCCCTACGGCTCGCTCGCACGCGGGTTGATGCCGAAGTTCGGCCGGTCCACCGTAGCGTGCGCACGGACGGTGGGTTGACCGGAGCCGGAAGGCCGTCAGCTGCCGGTGCCGGTCCTGCCCCAGTCCGGGCCCGCCCGGTCCCAGGCCTGGTCCCAACGGGCGTACCGGCGACGGACCATGTGCCAGACGATCATCCGTCTGGCACCCTCGACGAGGCCCGCGGTGAGCACGGCCGCGCCGAACCCGGCGAGGACGGCGTGTGTCGTCGCCGTGGCCGGGTCCAGCGGGCGGGCCGCGGTACGGCCGTGCCCGTCGGTCCATATCGTGAAGTGTTCGCCGGGCTCGGGGGTGCCGAGGTGCGTCATGACCGGTGCCCGGTGGTCGGTGCCGTCCGGTGCGGTCCAGTGCGCGAGCACGCGGGTGCGGGTCTCCCGCGAGGCGGTCTCGGCGTCGAGGTCCAGGGGGGAGCGCTCCAACTCGCGGACGACGGTGGCCGTCACGAGATGACGGGACTGGCGCTGCTCCCGGACGGACCGCTGCATGGAGTCCTGCGCGACGGAGCCGACGAGGGAGCCGATCACGGGTGCGACGAGGAGGATGGCCAGCAGGGCGCCCAGGGCCACCCAGGCCTCGACCAGATCGGTCGTGCGGCGCAGCGGATTGTGCCGCCAGCGCCAGAGCCCGCCGATAGCTCGCACGTCCCGCACCCCCTTCCCGCTCCGTGATAACCCCCGATGGAGCCGTTCACCCGCGGGCCCGGTCGAAGAGAGAGCGAAATCACCTGTGCCCGAGGTGTCTCATGAACTTCTCACGATGGCTCAACGCGCAGGTTCCGCCCCGGGGTTCCCGCACGGCCGCGGTTCCCGGCGACTGTCACTCATTCGATGATCCGGACCGGGTCCCCGACCCTGATCGTGCCCACGGACTGAGGTACGAGGTTCTGTCCGAAGACCAGCTTGCCGCCGATGCGGCGGTGCCGTACGAGGGTGTGCAGGGGCTCCCGGCCGCGCTCGGCGGTGGACTGGTCGGTCGTGGTGACGACGCACCGCCCGCACATCTTGGCGACGCGGAAGGTCACCTCGCCGATGGCGATGCGCCGCCAGGCGTCCTCGGCCCAGGGCGCGGCGCCCGCGACGACCACGTTCGGCCGGAACCGGTTCATCGGCAGCGGGCCCTCGTCGGCGAGTCCGTTCTGCGCGATCAGCGAGTTGAGGGCGTCGAGGGAGGCTGCAGAGGTGAGGAGCAGCGGGTAGCCGTCGGCGAACGTGACCGTCTCGCCGGGCAGCGCGTAGTCCGGATCGACGGGCCGGCGTACGGCGGGGTCGTCCATGTGGACGAGGCGGACGTCGGCACCGACGAACTCACTGCACCAGGCGTGCGCCGCGGCGTCGGCGAGGACGCCCTCCACCTTGTCGCGGAAGATCTGCAGCGTGAGCGTGCCGACCGGCTCGGGGACGGCCACGGTCAGTGGGTCCAGTCCGGGTGCGGACAGCCGGATGCCGCCGGGCACGAGCTCGGCGGCGGCCAGCGCGAGGCGCGGTTGCTGGCGTTGCGTGACGACCTTTCCCCCGTCGTCGATCAGCACCCAGCGTCGGTCTCCGGCCAGCCCCCAGGGCTCCACGACGGCCTGCCGGGGCGCAAGACCCCGGAACGCCTTGACCGGATGGACATGAATCGACTGCAGCACCGCGTTCCCCATGGGGCCATCGTGCCAGGCGACACCGACAGCCCGGGGGTGGGCTCAGTAGCCGCGGTACTGCTGGTTGTTGTACGGGTCCTGGTGCTGAGCCGGGGCGGGCCGGGGGGCCGCGGGGCGCATCGCCTCGTAACCCGTGCCGCCGGGCGCCGCGGGGCGCGGCTGCTGGTGCTGCGGGCCGGGGTACCCGCGCGGCGCGGCGGCCTGTTGCGGGATGTACGCCGTGGGCGCCTGCTGCAGCGGCGTGGGCTGCGGCGCCTGCGGGTAGCCATAGGCGGGCTGGGACGGGGCCGCCGGCAGGGCGGGCAGCGCCGACGGGAGGGCGGGCAGGTGGCTGCCCGGCGTGTCGTACGCGGCGGGGACCCGGATCGGGGCGATCTGCGGGGTGCCCCGCTCGGCCACGAGCGAGTCGTAGATCGGGGTGTCCGGGAAGGAGGCGGAGTAGTAGCCGCCGCCATAGGTGGAGCGGGGGGAGGTCATGGCACATAAGTTAAGCCCACGATGTGCTGGTTGGGGAGACCGATAAGAGGGTTGTTTTCCGTGTCCGCGGTGACGTGGGATCCCCAATGCGAGCGAACTTGGGAAAAAGGGGCACCGAGCGGCGCTCGGATCGTGTAAAGGCTCAGTTCCCAGGGGGTTACCGGCGGTTGACCACTCGTCTTTCCGTACGCGCGCATGGGCGTTCGTCGTCGGTGGCAATAGGTTGTGGCGCATAGAGAAAATCGATGGCTGCCGGGGTGCGACCTTGGCGCGGTGACACGTGATGGGGGCGGACATGTCAATGCCGAAGGGATCGAATGTTCCGGTGCCGACGACGGCACTGCGGGTGGAACTCGGGTGGCGTTCCGGACCGGGCGTGCCCGACACCGACGCCTCGGCCCTGCTGCTGGCCGGTGGCAAGGTGCGCTCCGACGCGGACTTCGTGTTCTACAACCAGCCGCAGCACACCTCCGGAGCGCTCCGGCACGAGGGCAAGCGGGAGGCCGGCGGAGGGGTGACCGACACCCTCCACGTCGACCTCGCGCGCGTGGAGCCCGCGATCGAGACCGTGGTGGTCGCCGCCTCCGCGGACGGCGGCGCGTTCGGTCAGGTGCCCGGCCTGTACATCGAGGTCAAGGACGCCGCTCGGGGGACGGTGGTGGCGCGGTTCGACAGCGAGGGAGCCACGGTCGAAACGGCCTTCGTGCTCGGCGAGTTCTACCGCCGCCAGGGTGCCTGGAAGTTCCGTGCGGTGGGACAGGGCTACAGCAGCGGCCTGGAGGGCCTGGCCACGGACTTCGGGATCACCGTGGACGAGCCGCAGCACACGGCATCCACCGCGCCGCCGGCCACCGCGCCCAGGCCTGCGCCGTCCGCGCCGCCCGTCACCGTGCCGGCCTCGCCGCCGGCCGCTCCACCCGCGCCGCCGGTCCAGCTCACCAAGGTCACGCTCACCAAGGCAGCCCCGTCCGTGTCGCTGACCAAGCAGGGCGGAACGTCGGGTGCCATGCGCGTGAACCTCAACTGGCAGGTGCGCAAACAGTTCTCAGGGTGGGGCGGCAAGCGCGGCCGGGCGGTCGCGATGCACTCCGACCTGGACCTCGACCTGTGTGCCCTGTACGAACTCACCGACGGCAGCAAGGGCGTCGTCCAGGCCCTCGGCAACGCCTTCGGCGCGCTGCACCAGCCGCCGTACATCCACCTCGACGGCGACGACCGCACCGGAGCCGTGGCGAGCGGTGAGAACCTCACCGTCAACCTCGACCACAAGCACAAGTTCCGGCGCATCCTCGTCTTCGTCACCATCTACGAAGGCGCCCGCTCCTTCGCCGACCTGCATGCCACGGTCACCCTGCAGCCGCAGCACGGCGCCCCGATCGACTTCTCCCTGGACGAGTGCACCGTCCCGTCCCCGGTGTGCGCCCTCGCGCTCATCACCAACACCGGCCAGGACCTGGTCGTCCAGCGCGAGGCCCGCTATCTGGTGCCGGAGCGCGGCGTCAGCCCGCAGCGGACCGTCGACTACGCCTATGGGTGGGGCATGAACTGGACCCCGGGCCGGAAGTGAGCCCGCCGGACATCGGCGCTCACCCCTCGTCGGGGACGGCGCCGGGACGGGCGTAGGTGCGGCCCTTCCAGGCCGCACCGCGCCCCCTGTAGTGCTGCACCGCGGAGTCGACCGTCATGAGGAGGTACACGAACGCGGTGAACGGCAACAGGGGAGCGAGCCACAGCGGCTGGCGGTAATAGCGGAGCATCGGGACGTACGTGCCCGTCATCACCAGCCAGGCCGAGCCGCCCAGCACCGCCGCAGCCGTACCCCCGCCGGCTGCACCGACGACCAGCGCCACAGGCGGCACCAGATACACCACCGCCAGTCCCGCCACGGTCCCGGCCAGCAGCAGCGGACTGTGCCGCAGCTGGGCGTAGGCACTGCGCGCGACCATCCGCCACAGATCGTGCAGGCGCGGATAGGAGCGCACGCTGTCCACCCGTTCGGCGAGCCCCAGCCACAGGTGGCCGCCGATGCTCCGGACGGCCCGCGCAAGCGCCACGTCGTCGATGACGGCGTGCCGGATGGCGTCCGGGATGCGCGCCCGCTCGGCGGCCTCGGTGCGCAACAACACGCAGCCGCCGGCCGCTGCGGAGGTCCGTGCGCCCTTCCTGCCGATCCGGCGGAAGGGGTACAGCTGCGCGAAGAAGTAGACGAAGGCCGGCACCACGAGCCGTTCCCACCGGCTCTCCACCCGCAGCCGGGCCATCTGCGAGACGACGTCGAAGCCTCCGGTGCGGGCCGCCGCGACCAGCACCCGCAGACTGTCCGGTGCGTGGGCGATGTCGGCGTCCGTCAGCAGCAGGTACTCGGGGCCACGCGCGCGTGCCAGGCCGATACCGTGCCGCACCGCCCACAGCTTGCCGGTCCAGCCCGCGGGCGGCTCGCCCGGCGAGTCCACGGTCAGCGGCAGCCCGCCGTGCCGTCGGGCCAGTGCGCGGGCCAGCTCACCGGTGCCGTCCGTGCTGCCGTCGTCCACCAGGATGACCTCCGCCCGCCCCGGATAGTCCTGCGCGAGCAGCGACGGCAGACTGGCGGGCAGCACCTCCGCCTCGTCGCGCGCCGGTACGACGACACAGACGTCCGGCCACACGGCGGGTTCGGTCCGGGGCGGCAGCCGGACATCCGTACGCCAGAAGAAGCCCTGACCGAGCAGCAGCCACAGCCAGGCGACGAGTGATCCGGCAGCAGTCCACGCGATGGCGCTCACCCGCGCAGTCTGCCCCACCCGATCGGCCCGGAGGGGCCCATCGTCTATCGTGGCCGGGTGAAGATCGCGCTCATGGACTCCGGAATCGGCCTGCTGGCGGCCACCGCCGCGGTACGGCGCCTGCGCCCCGACGCCGATCTCGTACTCTCCCTGGACCCCGAGGGCATGCCCTGGGGACCGCGCACCCCGGAAGACCTCACCGAGCGCGCCCTGGCCGTCGCCGAGGCGGCCGCCGCGCACCGGCCCGACGCCCTCATCGTCGGCTGCAACACCGCCACCGTGCACGCCCTGACCGCCCTGCGTGCCCGCCTCGAACCGGCGCTGCCGGTCATCGGGACGGTTCCGGCGATCAAACCGGCCGCGGCCGGCGGAGGCCCCGTCGCGATCTGGGCCACGCCCGCCACCACCGGCAGCCCCTACCAGCGCGGACTCATCCGGGACTTCGCCGACGGGGTGGAGGTCGCCGAAGTGCCGTGCTGGGGACTCGCGGAAGCGGTCGAGCGCGCGGACGAGGCCGCCATCGACGCCACCGTCGCCGCGGCCGCCGAGCTGACCCCGGCCGAGGTCACCACCGTCGTCCTGGGCTGCACCCACTACGAGCTGGTCGCCGAGCGCATCCGTGCCGCCGTGCAGCGCCCCGGCGCCCCGGCCCTCGTCCTGCACGGTTCCGCGGGGGCCGTGGCCGCTCAGGCCCTGCGCCGGATCGGGTCGCGCCCCGATCCCGTGGCCGAGCCCGGCGGCACTGTGACGGTGCTGCTGAGCGGTCGTGAGGGCCCGCTGCCCGCATCCGCCCTGGCCTACGCGGAAGGTCGGCTCCTGTCGGCGGTCAGCCCCGTCCGGTGACCCACGGTCACTGACCGGAATCCCTCGGTCCGCCGGGCCGTCCGCCGGCCAGTCACTCTGCGCAACACCCTCCCCGCGCAGCGAAACCTGAGTAACCTCGAAACCATGAGGGACCACCCCCGCGGCGAGCACGGCTCGCACCCCGACGTCTGGACCGGTCGGGCCACCAACCGGGTCCAGTGGCTGCTGGCGCTGGGCGGCGCCGCCTGCCTGGCACTGGGTATCGAGCTCGCCGTCGACTCCACGTGGACCGACGGCATCATCGCCCCGCTCGTCATGGCCGTCGTCGGCTGCATCGCGGCCGGACTGCTGGTGTTGTTCGGCACCCTCGCGTTCGTGCACGTCGCGCTGAAGGTCGACGAGGAGTCCCTCGAAGTGCGGTGCGGCCACATCGGCGTGCCGCGCCGCCGCATCCCCCTGTCACAGGTGGTCGGCGCCGAGTTCGCCCCGCACGTCACTCCTCGCCAGTGGGGCGGCTGGGGCTATCGCTGGCGCCCCGAGAAGGGCACGGCGGTCGTCGTACGGTGCGGGGAGGGCGTGGTGCTGCGGCTCTGGGACGGCCACACGTTCACGATCACCGTGGACAATGCGGAGGCGGCCGTACGGGTCATCAAGTCGCGCCTGCGGGCCGGCACACCCGGCACGGCCCACTGAGTCACGGCGCCGGACGGTCTCCCTGCGCGACGCTCTCCCGGCGTGGCGACTCCTCGGCCAGCGGGCGTGCCGTGGCCAGGCCCGCGAGCAGCCCTGCCCCGGCCGACACCGCGGTGAAGCTCAGCGCGTTGCCGACCGCGGCGATGGCCGCGAGTGCCGTCAGCGCCGCGCCGGCGGTGAGGACGACCGGCGTGGGCCGCGCGGTGCGCCACAGGGCGTACAGCACCCAGCAGAACGCCGCCGCCAGCAGAACCACTCCGACGACTCCCTGTTCGGCGGCCTGCTGCAGGGGCGCGGAATGCGGTTTGCCGTCGGACAGCGGCGACCCGACGACGGTGGGGCTGAGTTCTCCGAAGCGCCCTGGGCCGACCCCCAGGGCGTCCCCACGGGCCATGGCCAGCGCGTCCTGCCACAGCTCGACCCGGTGCCGGGTCAGCGGGCCCTCCACGGATGTGGCGAGTCCTTCGGGGAGCACGTGTGCGGCGACCGCCCAGCTCCCGGCGGTCACCAGCGCCGCCGCCAGGGCCAGGCCGGCGATGCCGAGGCCGCGGTGGTTCATCCGGCCCGCCGCGAGGGAGCACAGCAACACCGCCGAACACGCCACGACGCCGATGACCGAACCGAGCGCGGCCGCGGTCAGCGCGATCCCGGCGGCCAGCAGCCGCAGGGCCAGCCGCATCGCCGGTACGGCGGTGGACCAGGCGGCGCAGCAGGCGGCGCCGGCGGACAGGGCCAGCAGCGCGGCGGTGGCGCCCGCGTTGCCGAGGGGCGCGCCGGGCTGTGGCCCCGGGGCGAGATGCGGAACGGTGAGGGTCAGTCCGAGTCCGGCCAGTGCCCCGGCGCAGGGAGCGGCGACCGGCGCGAGCGCCCCGCAGATGCGTCCCGCGGCATAACCGGCGGCGACGGCCAGTACGGCGAGGAGCACGCCTTCCGGGCGGCCGTCGTGCACGGCTGCCGTGATCAGCGACCAGCCGGCGCAGGCCCCCAGCACGACCATGCCCACCGCGTCAGAAACGTTCCGTCTACCGCCGTCCGCATCCGGACCGGCCACAGACGCCATCCCCGTGGACCCCACACGTCCCCCCGAACCCGGCCGCCCCCGACCTGACGGGCCCCAGCCGTCCCGTCTCACGACCCGGGGCCCGGGCACACGGTAACGGCTGATGGGCGGTTTGTGGATGACTGGTACCGAGTTGTGCAGGAACGATGCGGCAATGGTTCAGGAGGAGGCCGTCGTAGGCCGGGCCACCGCGTTCTCGGCTTCGAAGTCGGCCGCCGTACACTCCCGGAGTGACCGTCACCGCAACCTCCGTGGACGAGTCGGACGGCGTACAACCGCGGACCGCGCCCGAGTCGCGCGGCGCGCGCCTGCTGCGCCGCCTCGTCCCGGCCGCCGCCGCAGCGCTCTCCGGAGTGCTGCTCTACGTCAGTTTCCCGCCCCGCACCCTGTGGTGGCTGGCCCTGTCGGCCTTCGCCGTCCTCGGCTGGGTGCTGCGCGGCCGGAACTGGAAGGCGGCGCTCGGCCTCGGCTACCTCTTCGGACTCGGCTTCCTGCTGCCGCTGCTGGTGTGGACCGGCGTGGAGGTCGGCCCGGGCCCCTGGCTCGCCCTGGCCGCGATCGAGGCAGTCTTCGTCGCCCTGGTCGGCGTCGGTGTCGCAGCGGTGTCGAGGCTGCCCGGTTGGCCGGTGTGGGCGGCCGCGGTGTGGATCGCCGGTGAGGCGGCACGCGCGCGCGTGCCGTTCCACGGCTTCCCCTGGGGCAAGATCGCCTTCGGGCAGGCGGACGGCGTCTTCCTGCCGCTCGCCGCGGTCGGCGGCACTCCGGTACTCGGCTTTGCGGTCGTCCTGTGCGGTTTCGGCCTGTGCGACATCGTCCGCCTGGTGGCGGAGGGCAGGCGCACGGGCGCGGTACGACGGGGAGCCGCGGCCGTCGCGCTGCTCGGCGTGGCCGTGCCAGTGGTGGGCGCGCTCGCCGCCCGGCCGCTGGTCAGCGACCGGGCCGAGGACGGCACCGCGACCGTCGCCGTGATCCAGGGCAACGTGCCCCGCGCGGGGCTCGACTTCAACTCCCAGCGGCGGGCGGTGCTCGACTATCACGCCCGCGAGACCGAACGCCTGGCCGCCGAGGTCGAGGCGGGCAAGGTGGCACGGCCCGACTTCGTGCTCTGGCCGGAGAACTCCTCCGACATCGACCCCTTCGCCAACCCCGATGCGTACGCTGTCATCGACAGCGCCGCCAAGGCGATCGGCGCGCCCATCTCGGTCGGCGGTGTCGTCGAGCGCGACGGCAAGCTCCTCAACGAGCAGATCCTGTGGGACCCGGACAAGGGACCGGTCGACACCTACGACAAACGGCAGATCCAGCCGTTCGGGGAGTACCTCCCGCTGCGCTCGCTGCTGGACGCGATCAACAAGAACTGGACCAGCATGGTCCGCCAGGACTTCAGCCGCGGCAGCGAGCCGGGCGTCTTCACACTGGACGGCGTCAGGGTCGGCCTCGCCACCTGCTACGAGGCGGCCTTCGACTGGGCCGTGCGCGACACCGTCACCGACGGCGCGCAGATGATCTCCGTGCCGAGCAACAACGCCACCTTCGACCGCAGTGAGATGACCTACCAGCAGCTCGCCATGTCGCGCATCCGCGCCGTCGAGCACAGCCGCACCGTCACGGTGCCGGTCACCAGCGGCGTCAGCGCGATCATCCTGCCGGACGGAACGATCACGCAGAAGACGGGGATGTTCGTCGCGGACTCGCTGGTCCAGGAGGTGCCGCTGCGCTCCTCCCAGACGCCCGCCACCCGGCTCGGCATCCTGCCGGAGATCGCCCTGGTGCTCGTCGCGGCGGGCGGCCTGGGCTGGGCCGTCGCCGCCGGTGTGCGTGGGCGGCGCGCGGATGACGTGTAGCCGTACGCCCGGGAAGCGCCCTGGGGCTGGTGGATCTTCCCGTTAGGGTCGGCGCATGGCTACTCCTGACTTCATCCGCAGTCTGCGGGCTTCCGCCGGGCATCAGCTGTTGTGGCTCCCCGGCGTCACCGCCGTCGTCTTCGACGACGACGGCAGAGTGCTGCTGGGCCGCCGCTCCGACACCGGCATGTGGTCGCTGATCGGCGGCATCCCGGAGCCGGGGGAGCAGCCCGCGGCCTGCGCTGTGCGGGAGGTCCACGAGGAGACTGCCGTGCACTGTGTGCCCGAGCGGCTGGTGCTGGTGCAGGCGCTGAAGCCCGTCACCTACACCAACGGCGACACGTGCCAGTACATGGACATCACGTTCCGCTGCCGTGCCGTCGGCGGCGAAGCGCGGGTCAACGACGACGAGTCGTTGGACGTCGGCTGGTTCGACATCGACGCCCTGCCGCAGCTCAACGAGTTCGGGCAGCTGAGGATCAAGCAGGCCCTGTCGGACCAACCCACATGGTTCGACTCCACGAGTTTCGAATGAAGTATGGGCTTTGACCACATGGGGCGGGGTGCGCGAACTGCCTAGGGTCGAGCCATGAGCCTGCCCAACAGCCTCCCCGGCCCCCACGCCCCCTCGCTCGATCTCGGCGGCCGCACGGCCCTGGTCACCGGAGCCGCCGGTGGCATCGGCCGCGCCTGTGTGCTGCGGCTTGCGGCCGCCGGGGCCAAGGTCAGAGCGGTCGACCGGGACGACGCGGGTCTGGAGTCGCTCGCCGGGCAGGCGGCGGGCCTGCTGGGCAGCGTCGAACCGCACGTCCTCGACCTCACCGACCTGGACGCAGCCGAACAGGCCGCCGCGGGCACCGACGTCCTCGTCAACAACGCCGGGCTGCAACTGGTCCGGCCCATCGAGGAGTTCCCGCCCGACGTGTTCCACACCGTGCTCACCGTGATGCTCGAGGCGCCGTTCCGGCTCATCCGCGGTGCCCTGCCCCACATGTACGGGCAGGGCTGGGGCCGCATCGTGAACATCTCCTCCGTCCACGGACTGCGTGCCTCGGCCTACAAGGCGGCCTACGTGGCCGCAAAGCACGGCCTGGAGGGGCTGTCCAAGACCGCCGCCCTGGAAGGCGCACCCCACGGCGTCACCTCCAACTGTGTGAACCCCGCCTATGTGCGCACTCCCCTGGTCGAGAAACAACTCGCGGACCAGGGCCGGGCGCACGGTCTGCCCGAGGACCGGGTCCTGTCCGAGGTGCTGCTGCAGGACAGCGCACTCAAACGGCTCATCGAACCGGAGGAGGTCGCCGAGGCGGTCGCCTACCTGTGCAGCCCGCAGGCGTCCTTCATGACCGGGACCTCACTCGTCCTCGACGGCGGCTGGACCGCGCACTGAGCGATCCGGCGCCCCGCGCGCCCGGAGTTTTCCACAGGGCTGACGGGGCGCCCGGGCAATGAGGAATCCTGTGAGCATGTCCCGCGATCACGTGCACTCCGCCGAGCGTGCCGACGCCGACCCGCCCCCGAACAGTTCCACGGCGTCGGCGAGTGGCTCCGCCGCAGCGCCCGAGAGCAGCGCCGAGGCGCCGTTCCTGGAGCTGCTGGCCCGCGGTGCGTCCGCCGACGCCTTCGAGGAGCCGCTGCTGCGCGCCCGCACCGAGGGTCGGCCGGCCGACCGGCTCGCGGCGCTCGAACACGCCAAGCTGCTCGCGCTGCGCGTGCGGTCGGAGCTGGAGGGGCGCCGCCGCCGGGAGGCCGAGCTGTCGGCGCTCTTCGAGACCGCCCACGACCTGGCCGGACTGCGCGATCTGGACGCCGTGCTCCAAGCGATCGTGCAGCGTGCCCGGTCGCTGCTCGGCACCGACGTCGCCTACCTCAGCCTGAACGACCCCGCCCGCGGCGACACCTACATGCGGGTGACCGAGGGCTCGGTCGCGGCCCGCTTCCAGCAGCTGCGGCTCGGGATGGGCGAAGGGCTCGGCGGCCTCGTCGCCCAGACTGCCCGCCCGTATGTCACCGACGACTACTTCAAGGACGACCGCTTCCAGCACACCGCCACCATCGACGCGGGCGTGCGGGACGAGGGGCTGGTGGCCATTCTCGGGGTCCCCCTCATGCTCGGGCACCATGTGATCGGGGTGCTCTTCGCGGCGGACCGGCGCGCGCGGGTCTTCGAGCGGGCGCAGATCGCGCTGCTCGGCTCCTTCGCGGCGCTGGCCGCGGCCGCCATCGACACCGCCAACCTGCTCACCGAGACCCGCTCGGCCCTCGCCGGCCTGGAGCGTGCCAACGAGATCATCCGGGACCGCAGCGCCGTCATCGAACGCGCTTCCGACGTGCACGACCGGCTCGCCGAACTGGTGCTGCGCGGAGGCGGAGTCCACGACGTGGCCGCCGCCGTCTCCGAGGTACTCGGCGGCACGGTCGAGTTCACCGACGCCACCGCCGCACCGGCGCAGGCCCTGGAGGCCTTCCGTACGGAAGGACATGCGGTACGGCACGAGGACGACTGGATCGCCGCGGTCGCCGCGGGCGGTGAACTGCTCGGCGCGCTCGTGCTGCGCGGACAGCCCGGGCTCGACCCCGTCGACCTGCGCACCCTGGAGCGGGCCGCGATGGTGACGTCGCTGCTGCTGCTCGCCCGACGGTCCGCCGCCGAAGCCGAACAGCGTGTCCGCGGCGAACTCCTGGACGACCTGCTCGACGCCCGCGACCGTGACCCGCGCCTGCTGCGGGAACGTGCCGCGCGGCTGCATGCCGACCTCGACGCCACCCATGTCGTGCTCGCGGCGCGCATCGACGGCCAGGCGGCCGACGCCGACCAGGAGGCGGACGCCCGTCGACGCCTGTGGTCCGCCGCGTCCCACCTCGTCGCCACGCGGCACGGACTGGCCGCCGCACGCGACGGCGGCACCGTCCTGCTGCTGCCCCTCGACCCCGGCGACACGGCCACCGACCTGGCCCGCCGCACCGCCCGGCACCTGGGCACCGCCGTCCACGAGGCGGTCACGGTCGGCGCGTCCGCACCGGTCGAGGACCTCACCGCCCGCCCGGACACCGTCCCCGCCGCCTATGAGGAGGGCCGCCGCTGCCTCGACGCCCTGCGTCTTCTCGGCCGCGCCGGGGACGGTGCCGCCGCCGAGGACTTCGGCTTCCTGGGGCTGCTGCTGGCCGGCGACCGGGACATCGCGGGCTTCGTGACCCGCACCATCGGCCAGGTCGTCGCCTACGACGAACGCCGCGGCACCGAGTTGGTGCGCACCCTCGACGCGTACTTCGCCTGCGGGATGAGCCCCGCCCGCACCAAGGACGAACTGCACGTCCATGTCAACACGGTCGCCCAGCGCCTGGAGCGGGTCGGCCGCCTGCTGGGGGACGACTGGCAGAGTCCCGCCCGGGCCCTGGAGATCCAGCTCGCCCTGCGCCTGCACTGTCTGGCGGCCGCCCCGACACGCCAGTGACCCCCGTACGCACGGGCGTACGGGGGTCGTGGCCGGCTGGATCAGACCCGGTGTGCGTCCGGTGTCCGGTCGGCCGTGGACTCCGTCCCGCCAACGGATTCGACGTCGGCCAGGTCCCGGTTGCGGGTCTCCTTCGCCGCCGCCACGGCGACGACGGTCAGGAGCGCCGCGGCGATCACGTACAGGGAGATGGGCGTCGAGCTGTCGTAGCTGGACAGCAGCGCGGTGGCGATCAGCGGGGCGGGCGCACCGGCCGCGACCGAGGCGAACTGGGCGCCGATGGAGGCACCGGAGTAGCGCATCCGGGTCGCGAACATCTCGGAGAAGAACGCGGCCTGCGGCGCGTACATCGCACCGTGCATCACCAGACCCACGGTGACGGCGAGGATCAGGTTGCCGAAGCCGCCGGTGTCGATGAGCGAGAAGAACGGGAACATCCACAGACCGACGCCGACCGCACCCAGCAGATAGACGGGACGGCGGCCGATCCGGTCCGACAGCGCGCCCCACAGCGGGATGACCGCGAAGTGCACGGCGGACGCGATGAGCACCGCGTTGAGCGCCGTCTGCTTGGAGACCCCGGCGGAGGTGGTGGCGTAGACGAGGATGAACGCGGTGATGACGTAGTAGCTGATGTTCTCGGCCATCCGCGCACCCATCGCCACCAGGACGTCACGCCAGTGGTGGCGCAGCACCGCGACCAGCGGGAGCTTCTCGGCGGCGGCGGTGCTGTCCGCCTTGCGTGCCTCGGCCTGTGCCAGAGCCTGCTTGAACACGGGCGACTCGTCGACGGACAGCCGGATCCACAGGCCGACGATCACCAGCACACCGGAGAGCAGGAACGGAATGCGCCAACCCCAGCTGACGAAGGCGCTGTCGGAGAGCAGAGCGGTCAGCAGGGACAGCACACCGGTCGCCAGAAGCTGCCCGGCCGGCGCCCCGGTCTGCGGCCACGAGGCCCAGAAGCCGCGCCGTCGCGCATCCCCGTGCTCCGACACGAGCAGAACGGCGCCGCCCCACTCACCGCCGAGCGCGAAACCCTGCACGAGACGCAGCACGGTGAGCAGCACCGGCGCCGCCGTGCCGATCGTCGCGTGGGTGGGCAGCAGCCCGATCGCGAAGGTCGCCCCGCCCATCAGCAGCAGGCTCAGTACCAGCAGCTTCTTGCGCCCGAGCCGGTCGCCGTAGTGCCCGAAGACCAGGGCACCCAGCGGCCTGGCGGCGAAGCCGACCGCGTACGTCAGGAACGAGAGCAGCGTGCCGACGAGCGGGTCGGACTCGGGGAAGAACAGCTGGTTGAAAACGAGCGCGGCGGCAGACCCGTACAGGAAGAAGTCGTACCACTCGATGGTGGTGCCGATGAGGCTGGCGGCGACGATGCGCTTGAGGTTGCCGGGCGTTGGGGGAGCGGATGCTGCGGAGGCCATGTGCGCCACTTCCTCGTGTGCGGTGGGGACGGGTACGTGTGGGCACACGGTAGAAAGACGCAGGTCAGGCGCACATGTGGTGGAGCACCATACTTCTGGGGTGGGCTATGCGTGCTCCCACCATGTCGGCTTGCCAAGGCGCGCTTCGGCCGCTCGGATAGGGGGGCGTAATGAGTGGTGCCTGTGATGCACCGTTAGGGGTGTTTTGACGGTGGCGTGCTGGCTCCCGTGCTGGTTCGGTGCTGACTGAAAGCCCACGTCATCACCCGTCTTCACCCCTCCCGTGCTGACTTGGTGTTGACTACGCTGCGTTGAATTCGGGCGTACGGTGCTGGTCGGATGCGGCTGCGCGGCTGGCGCTGGTGCCGCGTCAGGCAACGTTCGCTCCGTCCTGGATACGGTGTGTCCATGCGTGGCGCTGACCAGCCGGACCTGGATGAGATCAGGTCCAGGATTCCGTCGAAGGCGCCCTCGCCGAACGTCTCGACCATGCCCTTGTAGTCGCTCGGCAGTGCGGTGCCCAGACGTGACTCCACCTCCGCCCAGTCCACGTCCGGCCGCTGTGCGGGGTGTGTCCAGCCGGTGATCCGTATGAGCCGCTCCACCCAGTCGACGTCCTCGTCCGGAGCGACCGCCAAGGGTTTGGGCACCTCCCGGTGAGCGACCACCAGCACCGGCCGCTCGATCCCCTCTGGGTCCCGCGCCCTACCCGTGGCGACCCACTGATCCCCGTACACCCACGCCCGTATGGTCACGGCCCGGCCCTCGAGGGGGACGAGGAGAGCCGCGCCTTTGGACTCGTCGACCGTCGGATCGGTGAAGCCGTCGAGGACGAGGGTGCGCGGCGCGCCGTAAACGCCGGCGAGCAGGTCGATCAGGTCCTGCGGGTCCAGGTCGCCGGGCAGGTACATGTAGCCGTTCCCCGGGCCGAGTCGGGCCAGCAGGTCGTTGACGGTCGCGTGCGTGAGCTCCATGGCGGACAGTGAAGCGCACCGCACTGACAACGGACGTACTCACAGACGTATCTGACGTCAGACCGAGAGGTGGTGGACCCCACCCGAGGAGACCGCTACTGGACATAGCCATTGTCAACGGGATCGCGGATTTGCTCATCCGCTGCTGATGAGCCGCCTTCATTGCTAACGAAGTCGCGGATCCTAGACACCTGATGTAGGATCTCGCGCTCCGCTTCATACGAAGGCCCCGCGACCTGCGGCTTCTCCGGCTGTCGCACGCTGCTTCACCGAGATCTGTCTCAACTCCCGCTGCATTTCCCCGGGGAGAACAGTGTCCCGTCTCAAGTGATCTGGTCCGAAGCCGCGGCTGTGACCTGGGGCGACCAGAACGGTTGAGACACCTGGGTGGCCGACAACCTCAGTTGATCTGGACCCTGGCGTATGAATACTGGCTGTCGTCTCAGTTGATCTGGTCTGCTTCCGGCGTTTCGAGTTGGACTAGTGGAAGAGCATGCGAGAGATGACCATGCACGATGACCAAGTGGACGTGACCACCGAAACCGTTGCGACTTTGATCCAGGAACAGTTCCCTCAGTGGAGCGGCAAGGCGATCCGACTCCTGCCGTCGACCGGGACGGTCAACGCCATCTTCCGCATCGGGAACGACCTCTCGGCGCGTTTCCCACTGCGTCTGGCCGATGCCGCCGAGGCGCTGGCGTTTCTGAAACAGGAAGCCCAGGCGAGCGCGGAGCTGGCGCAGGTGTCTCGGTTCCCCGCCCCGGAACCCGTCGCCTTGGGAAAGCCTGGAGCGGGTTACCCCATGCCGTGGTCGGTCCAGACATGGCTGCCGGGAACGGTCGCCTCGGATGCCGACCCGAGTGGGTCGGACGCTTTTGCCGAGGACCTTGCGGCCTTCATCGCAGCCCTCCGGGAGGCCGAGACGCGGGGGCGGCTCTTCAGCGGCGAGGGTCGTGGCGGCGTTCTCGCTCACCACGACGATTGGATGGCGAAGTGCTTCGAGGAGAGTAAGGAGCTGCTCGACGTGCCCCGGCTGCGCCAGGTGTGGAGCCACCTTCGGGAGTTGCCACGCACGGGTGCCGACGTGATGAGCCATCGTGACTTGATCCCCGGCAATGTACTGGTCGCGGGAGACCGGCTCAGCGGCGTACTCGACACCGGCGGCTTCGGCCCGGCCGACCCCGCGCTGGATCTGGTCAGTGCCTGGCACCTTTTGCAGCCAGGTCCGCGGGAAGTGCTCCGGCGGACACTGGACTGTGACGATCTGGAGTGGGAGCGCGGCAAGGCATGGGTGTTCGAACAGGCGATGGGTGTTGTCTGGTACTACGTCGAGAGTAATCCGACGATGAGCAGAATGGGGCGCCGGACACTCGACCGCATTCTGGAGTCGATGGAGTGATGTCGCCCCGGTTATAGGCCGTGATAAAGACGATCGCTTGCCGCCCCCACGACAGCAGCACCAACGGGAACAGATCATCTGAGACGACGAGCGAATCGGGCCAGATCATTTGAGACAGGGATCAGATCGGCTGAGACGGAACAACAGAGAGGACGCCGAACCGGCAGGCCGCTGATGGCCCGTCCCAATCGATCTTGCCGCCGGGCGACGCCCTGGCCTGCGGAGAGACACAGTCGGGTGAGACACCGGAACCTTGCTGTCTCACTTGAACTTGTCGGCAGAGCGGGAACGGCGGTCTCGTCTCCGCGCGAGGCTTGTGCTGAACTGCGCAAGACAATCCGTAAGCGACGACAGGGCGACCGCGATGCCTCTTGAGGGCGAGTACGAGCCGAGCCCGGCGCAGTGGGTGCGCGAACAGGTCGAGCTCTATGAGAGTTCGGGCGGCACGCAGGGCGCGACGCTGTGGGACACGGGCCTACCCGTCGTCATTCTCACGACGCGCGGCGCGAAGAGCGGCAAGATCCGCAAGATCCCGCTGATGCGCGTGGAGCACGCGGGGCAGTACGCGGCCGTGGCCTCGAAGGCCGGCTTCCCGCGTCACCCGGTCTGGTACTTCAACGTCAAGGCCAACCCCCACGTGGAGCTCCAGGACGGCTCAATACGCCAGGACATGACGGCCCGCGAGATCACCGGGGACAAGAAAGCCCAGTGGTGGGAGCGCGCGGTCGCCGCGTATCCGCCCTACGCCGAATACCAGGAAACGACTGACCGTGTGATCCCCGTCTTCGTGCTGGAACCCGTGTACGTGGCGGACGCCTGACCTTGTCCCCGGAACGAGACAGAGGCGAGGTCTCGTGAGACGGGACAGTTGACCTGCACAGTCTCACGCGCGCTGCACATGTGCAGCGGATATGAGGCGGGCTGTGAGACTGTGCAGCGCGATTCGAGATCCCACACGCGTTGTAGGTTTTCGCCGCTTGCTTCCTGCGCCGACGCTGTGACCTGCGGCTGCGATCGGCGTCTCACGCCGCGGCCCGGGCGGTCAGTCTCACACTCGCATGCGAACCCGCCGGCAGGGCCGTGCGAGACGAGCGGCGGACCTGCGACAGGTGGCGCCTGTGCGGCTGGCATGGTGCCAGATGCCGGCGGTAGCCGGGGATTCAGTCCGTGAGCCAACCGGGGCTGACCATGCGGTATTCGTAGGCCATGACCACGACTTGGGATCTGTCGCGGGCGCCGAGTTTGGCCATGATGCGGCTGACATGGGTCTTCGCGGTCAGCGGGGAGACCACCAGTTGTGCGGCGATTTCGTCGTTGGTGCATCCGGCGGCGATCAGCTGCATGACTTCACGTTCGCGGCTGGTCAGGGCATCGAGGCGGTTGTCGGGCTTGGGGGTGCTGTCCGGGCGGTTGGCGAATTCGGCAATGAGCCGGCGGGTGATAGAGGGGCTGATGAGCGCGTCGCCTCGCACGGCGACGCGCACCGCGTGCAGGAGTTCCGCCGGTTCGGTGTCCTTGACGAGGAAGCCGGTGGCGCCGGCGCGCAGGGCCCCGTACACGTACTCGTCGAGGTCGAAGGTCGTCAGCATGACCACCTTCACCGACGCCAGTTGCTCGTCGGCGGCGATGCGGCGAGCGGCTTCGAGACCGTCCATGCCGGGCATGCGGATGTCCATCAGCACCACGTCGGGCCGCAGCTCGCGGCAGGCGGCGAGCGCGGCGTGCCCGTCGGCGGCCTCGGCGACCACGTGCAGGTCGTCCTCGTCGTCGAGGATGCCGCGGATCCCCGCGCGCACGAGGCGCTGGTCATCCGCCAGCAGGATCCTGATCATCAACTGCTCCGCCGATCGGCTCGTGGTGGTCTGAGAACGGTAGCCGGGTCCGGACGACGAACCCGCCCGCGCTGCCGGGCCCGGCGTTCAACGTTCCGCCCAATGCGCGCGCCCGTTCCCTCATGCCCGCGATCCCGCTGCCGACTCCGTGCCCTGCCGGGGGCGCACCTTCCCCGTCGTCCTGGACGCTGAGCGTCAGTGCCCGGTCACCGTGGTGGAACCGGACGACGACGTGCCGGGCGCCGCTGTGCCTGACGGCGTTGGTCAGGGATTCCTGCACGATGCGGTAGGCGGCCAGGTCGACCGCCGCCGGCAGCGGTGAACCGGTCCCGCTCTGCTCGATGCGCACGTCCAGGCCGGCCCGGGCGGCCGAGGAGACCAGCTCGTCGATCCTGGACAGCCCTGGTGAGGGTGTGGTGGGGGCCTCTTCGTCGACCTGACGCAGTACACCGAGGGTGGCGCGCAGTTCCTTCAGGCCCTCCTTGCTGCCCTGCTTGATGGCGGTCAGCGCTTCCTGTGCCTGGCCGGGGTCCTTCTGAAGCCGGTGCAGGGCGGAGGACGCCTGCACGTGGATCATCGACATGTTGTGGCCGATTACGTCGTGCACTTCACGGGCGATGCGCAGTCGCTCCTGCGTGGCGCGCAGCCTGGCCTCCTCCTCGGCGTAGGCGACCCGGCCGTGGCGCATCCCGCCCAGAGCCACCACCGCGACCAGCCAGCCGGTCAGCATGAACACAGCCGTGCCGTTGACATCACCGGTGCCGGCCAGAACCCCCGCGCCCACCCCGATGACCATCACGGCCGCCATGGCGACCGCGGCCTGGATCCGCCCGTGGGCCGCCAGCGCGTACAGCGCGGCGATCGGGATCACGACGAGCGGACCGTCGACCGTGCTCAGCAGGTGGTAGACGCCCGTGCCGAGCACCGTGAACCAGCCCACCGCCACCGGGCGACGGCGGCGCAGCGGCAGCGCCGCACACACCGCCGCTGCCAGGAGCCAGGAGACGATCACCGAGGTGGTCGCGTCCCAGTCCGGACCCAGCCGCTGCCCCTCGGCCACCCCTGCCAGCACCAGTACGACCCCGGCGAGCGCCAGATCGGCACGTGGCCCTGTGGGCAGGCGGAGGCGGGTGACATCGAGGCGCGGCATTGCTTCATTCTGCCTGCGGCGCGGCTGCACCCAGACCCTTGTGTCCGCATTTGTGTCGAGGGTGCGTGCCGGAGGAGTACGCGGCGGCCGGGGCGTACATCTGCTGGTGTACGGCGCGGACGACGCCTCCCGCCGCTGGTGCAGACCGACTGTCGGCCGTGGGCCGACGCCCGCGCCCGGGGTGCGCGAGCAGGCTCAAGGGCATGTCGTCGTCCCGTACTCCCACGCGGATCACCGCTGCCGTCGTCGGCGCACTCGTGGGCACCGCCGCCGGAATTCTGCTGGTCACCGCTGTCGGATCGTTCTCGATCACGGTCAGTGGCGCGGTCGTCGGTCTGGCGCTCGCCGTGCCCGCACTCGCCGGCGCGGTCGTGGGCGTGGCGGTGACTCCAGGCAACACTCGCTCGAATTCGAGGTAGGCATCATGTCTTCCCCCCGCGGCTCGGCCGCGTCCCTCGCCCCGCCCCCGCCACAGAACGACACGTCCGCGCCCGTCGGGCGGTTCGGTTCCCTGGCCGACTGGGCGCAACGTCATCGCTGGGCCGCCCTCGTGCTCTGGGTGGCTGTCGTGGCCGCCATCACGCTCGGCTCCACCGCCGCCGGCTCGGCGTACAAGAACGACTTCACCCTGCCGGGCACCGATTCCCAGGCGGCCACCGACCTGTTCAAGAAGCACGGCAGTGACCAGGCGGGCGACAGCGTCGAGATCGTCTTCAAGGACGCCGCCGGTGTCCGGAGCGCCAAGGCCGGCGTCGAGTCGATGCTGGCCGAGGTGAAGCGGATGGCGGGGGTCGCCGACGTGCGCAGCCCGTTCTCCGATGCCTCGGCGGTGTCCAAGGACGGCACGATCGCCTACGCGTCCGTCACGCTGGACGGCAAGACGGAGGAGGTCCCCAAGGAGGACGTCGCAAAGATCATCGACACCGCGCGGAGCATCGCCACCGAGCACCTCCAAGTCGAGATCGGCGGCGAGGCCGCGCGCAACGCGCAGGACAAGGAGGCACCGACCGCCGAACTCGCCGGGATCGTGGCCGCCTTGGTCATCCTCGTGCTGCTGTTCGGTTCGCTGCTGGCGGCCTCGCTGCCGCTGATCACCGCGCTGTTCGCGGTGGGCGGCGCCATCGGCCTGATCGCCCTGGCCTCGCACATCTTCACCGTCGCCGATTTCACCCCGCCCATCCTGATGCTCGTCGGCCTCGGGGTCGGCGTCGACTACGCACTGCTGATCTTCTACCGCTACCGCCATGAACTCCTGGCCGGTGTCCGGCCCGCGGAGGCCGGCCGAAAGGCCCTCGACTCCGCCGGCCGCACGGTCTTCTTCGCCGGCTGCACGGTCATCGTCGCCCTGCTCGGCCTGGTCGCCCTCGGGCTCGGCTCCCTCCAGGGCATCGCCCTCGCGGTGGCCATCACCGTCCTGATCACCATGGCCGCCTCCCTGGTGCTACTCCCCGCGCTGCTCGCCCTGTTCGGCAGGCGCATCCAGCGCCATGTCCTCAAGCAGCAGGCCAAGGCCACCGAGAAGGGCAGGACCGAGGGCAACCGCTGGCGCGCCATGGCACGCGCCGTACAACGACGCCCGATCCCGACCCTGCTGGCCGGCGTGATCGCGCTCCTCGCCCTGTCCGCACCGGCCCTGGGCATGCGCCTGGGCTTCGCCGACTCCGGCAACGACCCCGAGGGGACCACGTCCCGGCACGCGTACGACCTGCTCGCCGAGGGCTTCGGACCCGGCTTCAACGGTCCACTCATCGTCCTGGTGAAAGGTGATCAAGAAGCCGGCAAGATCGTCCAGGCAAAGCTCGCCACCACCGACGGCGTCGCCGAGGCCAGCCCTGCGCTGCCCTCCGAGGACGGCGCCCTGTCCACCGTCTTCGTCTACCCGAAGACCTCACCGCAGGACGAAGGGACCGTGGACCTCGTGCACCACCTGCGCGAGGACGTCGCCCCGCCCCTGGAGCACACCACCGGCGCGGAGGTGTTGGTCGGCGGTGCCACCGCCGCCTCCCAGGACGTCTCCGAGACACTCGCCAACCGGCTGCCCCTGTTCGTCGCCGTCGTCGTCGGCGTCTCCTCGCTGCTGCTCCTGCTGGTCTTCCGGTCCATCTGGATCCCCGTCAAGGCAGCCATCCTGAACCTGCTGTCCATCTCCGCCGCGCTCGGCGTGATCACCCTGGTGTTCCAGCACGGCTGGTTCGGAGCACAGCCGGGCCCCATCGAAGCCTTCATCCCCGCACTGATCTTCGCGATCGTCTTCGGGCTCTCCATGGACTACGAGGTCTTCCTCATCTCCCGCATCCACGAAGAATGGACCCGCACCAAGGACCCCGCGCAATCCGTACGCGAAGGGCTCGCTTCCACCGGCAAGGTCATCACCGCCGCCGCGGCCATCATGATGTTCGTCTTCGGGGCATTCGTCCTCAGCTCCGACCGCATGCTCCAGCAGTTCGGACTCGGCCTGGCCGTCGCCATCCTGCTCGACGCCGTGGTCATCCGATGCCTCATCGTCCCCGCCGTCATGCAGATGCTCGGCAAACGGGCCTGGTGGCTCCCCGCATGGCTGGCCCGGAAACTGCCCAAGGTGTCCATCGAACGCCCTGAGCACAGCTGACCAGCGCACCGCCCCAGCTCGGATCACTACCAAGCCCACGTCACCTCCGCAGTGCGTGGCGGAGCCGGCGAGATCGCAGCGGCGCGGGGGGGGGGGGCCCCCCCCGCCCCCCCCCCGGGGGGGGGGGGGGGGGGGGGGGGGGGGGGGGGGGGGGGGGGGGGGGGGGGGGGGGGGGGGGGGGCCGGAAGAGAAGACCCGCGG